>NZ_JBFRDX010000008.1:0-179689 GCF_052114005.1 Marmoricola sp. RAF53
AGGGCGTCGGGACGCATCCAGTACTCCGCGGTCAGCACGCCGGTGTTGTCGACCTCGAAGGCCTTGTTGTCGGAGAACTGGGCGTACTGGCCGTTGCCGTTGAAGGCCAGCGCCGGGTCGCCGTTGGGCAGCTTGGTCGCGGTCGAGCCGCCGACCACGGTGCCGTTGGTGGTGTTGCCGGTCACGTCGTTGAGACCCTGCAGGAATGCCGACGGGCTGTCCTTCAGAACCGCGGCGCTGTAGGCCGAGTTCGTCGGGGTGGCGGTGGTGGCGGCGGTGGCCGAGGTGGCCAGGGCGGGGACGAGGGCAGCGGCACCGACGGTGGTGGCGGCCAGGGCGAATGCGACAGAGCGGCGCATGGGACTCCTCAAGGTTTTGGAACCGCGTCCGGGGAATGGGGTGTGGTGCGGTTCCTGCTTGGGTCCCGCCAAGTGCCGACGGGACCGTGCCTGCCGAATCAGGACTTATGGCTGGAACAGTACATAAAGGTTTATAACAGGTCAAATCGGACATTTAGGACATGAGACGGCGAGGCGGATCGCCCGGGGAAACGTGTGCCGGGAAACGCCGAGCCGGCCGGCTCAGCCGTCAGCGAGGCAGCGGTAGACGGTCCGGACCCCGACCGACCTGTGCAGCTGCTTCATCAGCGACCCGAAGAACTGGGTCCGGTAGGTCTCGTCGCTCACGGCGTACACGGTGAAGTAGAGGCCGGAGAACGCCGCCAGGAAGGTGGAGACCCGGACCAGCTCGTGGGTCAGCGCGGGGACGGCGTCGAGGAACGGGTGCGGGGGAGTGCCGAGCCAGGCCGTGACCACCTCGGCGTTGATCGCGACGCAGCCGAAGACCACGAAGAACAGGAACATCGCCACGCTGAGCAGGAGCACCTGCAGGGCCTGGGAGATCAGCAGCACCAGCACGAGGTTCGCCTTCGCGAGTCCCGAGACCTGGGCACGCGCGATCAGGACGGCGTCGTCGTACCGCGCCGCGCACTCGACCGCGTCCTCGGCCAGCGGGGTGCCCGCGCAGGCGGCGATCAGGCCCTCGCCGGTCATCCCGTCGTCGACCCGGTCCAGCTCCTCGGGCAGGCGGACCAGCAGGAACGCCACCGCCACCAGGGCGAACAGCAGCACCGCGACCCAGAGCACGCCGTCGTCGAGCGAGGAGGCGACCTGCCACACCTCGGTGTTGATGAACAGGAAGGTGACGAAGAGCAGCAGCAGCGGGAGCGCCCGGGTCACCAGCGGGAGCAGCAGGCCGAGCGAGGAGAAGGTGCGACCGACGGCCCAGCGGGCGACCGGACCGGCGTACAGGGCCCGCAGCGCGTAGGCGACCAGCGGGACCACCGAGGCCAGCATCGCCGCGAGCACGGCCACGCTCAGGTCGTCGTTCCAGTACGCCGTCGCTCCGCCCGCGACCGCGGCGAACACGGCAGCGACCCCGCCGAGGACGACGAGGCGACGGTGCCCCAGCCGGGTGCGGACCGTCGCACGGGTGCTGTCGACGAAGTACGGCAGGCCGCGGCTGTCGAACCAGTTCTCGGCCGCGGTACGACGGGTCTGCGGATTCGTGGCCATGGCCCCAGCACGGTACGACATCATCGGCCCCATGACTCGTGATCAGCGCTTCGCCGGCCGCCGTGTCCTCGTCACCGGAGCCTCCGGCGGTGTCGGGGGCCAGGTCTGCGAGCTCTTCCGCGCCGAGGGCGCGACGGTGCTCGGCATGGACGTCGTCCCGTCCGACGGCGTGATCCAGGGCGACCTCTCCGACCCCGCGTCGATCGCGGCGGTGGTGGCGCAGGTGAGTGCCGAGCTGGGCGGTCTCGACGTGCTCTGCAACGTCGCCGGCGTGCAGACCTTCGCCAAGCTCGAGGACCTCGACGCCGACCTGCTCCGCCGCCACCTCGACGTCAACGTCGTCGGGCCGGTGCTGCTCACGAAGGGCTTCGCCGGGGCTCTGGCCGAGTCCGGCGGCAACGTCGTCACCGTCGCGTCGATCTCCGCCCTGATGGGCCAGCCCTACAACGCCGCCTACTGCGCCAGCAAGGCCGGCGTGCTGCTGGCGATGCGGGCGCTCGCGGTCGAGCTCGCCGGCCGCGGCATCCGGGTCAACTGCGTCTCCCCGGGCGGCATCGACACCCCGATGATCGAGGGCGCGGCGCACAGCCTGCCCGCCGACGTCGACTGGAACCTCATCGCCAAGAGCCAGAGCGTGATCCCGGGCTTCATGCCGCCCTCCGACGTGGCCGAGTCGATCCTCTTCCTCGCCTCGGACGCCGCCCGCTCGATCACCGGCGCGAACCTCGTCGTCGACCGCGGCGTCATCTGGTAGCCGTTCGGACGCACAGCCGGACCACAGCCGTCGCACACCGGCGGCCGAGGCTGGCGGCGCAGGCTCGGTTCCGACCACGAACGGGAGGAACCCAGTGACCGAGAACAACGAGCACACGCCACCGCTGCCGCCGGCGCAGCCCGAGATCCAGCCCCAGGTCCAGCCCCAGGCCGCCCGGCCGTCCTGGCTCACCCGGAGCCGGCTGATCGCCGCGGGCGTGATCTGCGGCGTCTTCCTCGGCGGCGGCGCCGTCGGGTACGCCGTCGGCAGCGCGGGCGTGGACGACGGCGGCGGCCACGGGCGCTTCGCCGGCCCCGGCGGTCCGCCGGGGGACGGCCAGGGTGACTTCCGGGGCGACTTCCGGGGTGGCTCCCCAGGTGGGGACCAGGACGGGCAGGGCTTCAGCGGTCAGGCCCCGAGCGGCGAGGACGTACCCGGGGCCACCACCAGCTGAACGGGCCGGATCAGCCGCGCAGCGCGGCCATCCACTCCTCGATCGCGTCCGGGTCGCGAGGCAGCGCCTCGGAGAGGTTCCGCGACCCGGACGCGGTGACGACGATGTCGTCCTCGATCCGGATCCCGACGCCGCGCAGCTCCTCGGGAACCAGCAGGTCGTCCTCCTGGAAGTACAGACCGGGCTCGACGGTCAGCACCATGCCCTCGGCGAGGGTGCCCTCGGCGTAGGTCCCGGGCGCCGCGACCGCGCAGTCGTGCACGTCCATGCCGAGCATGTGGCTGGTGCTGTGCAGCGTCCAGCGGGCGTAGACCCGGCTGTCCGGCGCGAGTGCCTCCTCCGCCGAGCAGGGGAGCAGCTTCATCGACTCCAGCGCGTGCACGATCACGTCCATCGCCGCGTGGTGCGGGTCCTTGAAGTGCACGCCCGGGCGGATCGCGTCGATGCCGGCCTGCTGCGCCTCGAGCACCACCTGGTAGAGCTCGCGCTGGATCCCGGTCCAGCGGCCGTCGACCGGGATGGTCCGGGTGACGTCGGCGGTGTAGAGCGACGACGCCTCGGCGCCCATGTCCAGCAGCACCAGCTCGCCCGGCGTGATCGGCCCGGAGTTGTCGATCCAGTGCAGCGTCGTCGCGTGCCGGCCTCCGCCGACGATCGAGTCGTAGCCGATGTCGTTGCCCATCGCCCGGGCCCGGCGGAAGAAGGTGCCCTCGATCCAGCGCTCGCCGAACTGCAGGACCCGGTCCCACTCGCGGACGCTGTCCTCGAAGCCGAGCGTGGTGATGTCGCAGGCCTGCTGGAGCTCGCCGACCTCCCACTCGTCCTTGACCAGCCGGAGCTCGGAGAGCACCCGGGCGAAGTCGTCGTCCCGGGCCGGGTCGCTGCCGACGAGCTTGTCGACCTGCGCGTCGACGCCGCGCAGGACCCGCGTCTTCGCGGTGCCCTCGAGCACGCCGGGCAGGTCGTCGATGTGCCGGGTGGCGATGCCGAGGGAGTCGGAGATCTCGCCGAGGGAGGGCCGGCGCCCGGCCCAGAGCTCGCCGTACCGGCGGTCGCGGAAGAACTCGTCGGTCTCCCGCGACGCCCGCGGCCGCGCGTACAGGGTGGCCTCGCCGCCCTCGATGACCAGCACGGCGTCGGAGGTCTGGTTGCCGGTCAGGTGGGTGTGCGCGGTGTCGGAGCGGAACCGGTAGTCGGTGTCGTTGGCGCGGACCTTGAAGCCGCCCGACGGGACCACCAGGCGCTCGCCCGGGAACAGCTCGGCCAGGCGTGCCCGGCGCGCGGCCGCCCACGGGGTCACCGGGTGCGCGGGCAGGTCGAGCTCGCGGTCGCCCCACCCGGTGCGCATGAACGTCGCGTACTTCTCGGGCACCGGCTGGTCGTGGCTCTCGGTGCGGGGCTGGGTCTCGGACTCGTTCTTCTCCTGCATGCCGCCCACTGTACGACGACATATCAGGACGCTTCGCCCCACTTTCGGCGCCGGTCCGGGGCCGTTCTTCCCGCGCCCGCCCACTAGGCTTCCCCCATGCATCGCCGCCGGTCCGACGTCGCCTTCACCACCTGGGTGGGCATCGTCATGCTCGCCGGCGCCGCCGTGATGGCGATGGTGCTCTTCCTCGCCGGCGCCCCGCAGGCGATCGCCTTCGGCGTCGTGCTGGCAGCGATCCCGGCGGCGGCGCTGATCGCCGTCTACCTGTGGCTGGACCGCTACGAGCCCGAACCGAAGCAGCTGCTGCTGCTCGGGCTCGGCTGGGGTGCTTTCGTGGCCACCAGCGCCGCGCTCTTCCTGCAGGCGTTCGACGCCTTCGCGCTCGGCTCCAGCGAGGCGGTGCAGTCGGTCCTGGTCGCGCCGCTGACCGAGGAAGCGGTCAAGGGCTTGTTCATCCTGCTGCTGCTGGTCTACCGGCGTGCCGAGCTCGACGGCATCCTGGACGGCATCGTGTACGCAGGCATGGTCGGCATCGGCTTCGCCTTCACCGAGAACATCCTGTACCTGAGCCAGGCCTACATCGGGACCGACGACCACGTCGGCGGCATCGAGGGCGCCGTCTTCCTGTTCGTCGTCCGCGGTGTGTTCAGCCCGTTCGCGCACCCGTTCTTCACCGCGTTCTTCGGCATCGGGATCGGCGTCGCCGTCGGCAGCCGGTCCCGCGTCGTCCGGGTGGTCGCCCCGGTGCTCGGCTACCTGGTCGCCGTCGGCGCGCACGCGCTCTGGAACGCCTCGATGCTGCTGAACGGCGGGGACGGCGCGCTCGGCGTCTACCTGCTGCTGATGGTCCCGGCGTTCCTGGCGTTCGTGGCCTTCGCGGTCTGGTCGCGCCGCCGCGAGGGCGTGCTGCTCGCGACCTCGCTCACCGACTGCGCCCGGCGCGGGTTCCTGGAGCCGGCCGAGGTGCCGTGGCTCAGCCGGATCCCTGCACGCCGGGCCTGCCGCCGGCACGCGCGCGAGGCCGGCGGTCCGGGCGCCCTGGAGGCGATGCGCGCCTACCAGGGCGAGGCGATCGAGCTCGGCTTCCTGCACCACCGCTACCTGCGCGGCACCGCGCCGGCCGGCTACCAAGAACTAGGAGAGGCGCACGTGCGTCGCATGATCGAGCTTCGCCCGCGCCTGATCTGGCCCGGCAGCAGCACCCCGTCGATGGCGGAGGCGGTCCGATGAGCGAGTCGGCACTGAGCGGGCAGAACGCGGCCCGGCTGGTGACCACCCTGGTCCGGGTGCGCGAAGCGCTCCAGGACGCGAACCTGCCGCTGGAGATCCCGGACGTCGAGTCCGCCCGCAAGGACCGCCTCGAGCTGATCGACCAGCTCGAGGACTACGTGCTGCCGCGGCTGATCCAGATCGACGCACCGCTGCTCACCGTCGTCGGCGGCTCGACCGGCGCCGGCAAGTCCACCCTGGTCAACTCCCTGGTGGGGGAGCGGGTCACCGAGCCGGGGGTGCTCCGGCCGACCACGCGCTCGCCCGTCCTGGTGCACAACCCGGCCGACGCCGACTGGTTCGACAAGGCCCGGATCCTGCCGGACCTGGAGCGCACCACGAGCGCCGCGAACCACACCGGCGCCCTCCAGCTGGTCTCCTCCGAGGCGATCCCGCGCGGGCTCGCGGTCCTGGACGCCCCCGACATCGACTCGGTCGAGGAGCAGAACCGCGTCCTGGCCGCCCAGCTGCTCGGCGCCGCGGACCTCTGGCTCTTCGTGACCTCGGCCGCCCGGTACGCCGACCAGGTCCCGTGGGAGTTCCTCAAGCAGGCGGCGGCTCGGAGCGCCTCCGTCGCGATCGTGCTCGACCGGACCCAGCCGGAGGCGATCGCCGAGGTCAGCGGCCACCTGGCTCGGATGCTCACCGCGCGCGGCCTGCGCGACTCCCCGCTCTTCATCGTGCCCGAGGGCCAGGTCGACGATCAGGGCCTGCTCCCGTCGCGGTCGGTCCGCGAGATCCGCGGCTGGCTCAGCTCCCTGGCCGCCGACTCGACCGCGCGCGACTCCGTCGTGCGCCAGACGCTCGAGGGCGTGATTCGGACGTTGTCGACGCGGACCTCGTCGATCGCGGACGCGTGCCACGACCAGGTCGACATCGGTGCCCGGCTCCGGCAGGACGCCTCGCTGGCCTACGCCGCGGCGATCGACGAGATCGACCGCGCGTCCGCGGACGGCTCGCTGCTGCGCGGCGAAGTGCTCTCCCGCTGGCAGGAGTTCGTCGGGACCGGCGAGCTGCTGCAGTCGCTGGAGTCCAAGGTCAGCTGGCTGCGGGACCGCGTCTCCAACGCGGTGAAGGGCCAGCCGCAGCAGGCCACCAAGGTCACGGTCGCCGTCGAGTCCGGGCTGCAGACGCTGGTGCTCGAGCACGCGGAGGCGGCGGCCGAGCGCGCCGACGCCGCCTGGCGGGCGCTCGCGGCCGGACGGCAGCTGCTCGACGGCCACGACGTCGACCTCTCGCGCGCCTCCCGCGACTTCCGCTTCCAGGCCGAGCGCGCCGTGCGCGAGTGGCAGGCCGCGGTCGTCGAGATGGTCCGCACCGAGGGGGCCGACAAGCGGTCCACCGCCCGCTACCTGGCCTTCGGCGTCAACGGCCTCGCCGTCGCCCTGATGATCGTCGTGTTCGCCTCCACCGGTGGCGTCACCGGCGCCGAGGTCGGCATCGCCGGCGGCTCCGCCGTGCTCGGTCAGAAGCTGCTCGAGGCGGTCTTCGGCGACCAGGCCGTACGCCGGCTCGCGGCCGAGGCCCGGTCCGACCTGAACCGGCGGATGGAGTCGCTGCTCGACGGCGAGGTAAGACGCTTCACCGACCTGGTCGATGCGCTCGGGATCTCGGACACGGCCGAGGAGGAGCTCCGCGCCGGCGCCCGCCGGATCGACGATCTCCGCTTCGCCGGCCACACCGGCTGAGATCGGTACGCTGAACCCTGCCGGGTCGTACCCGGCCCTAGTCCACTGCGTCTGTTTGAGGGAGCCATGACGTCCTTGATCGAGGGTGCCAAGAAGTTGGTCACCCGCGGGTCCGACATCTCCGACCGCGTCCTGGCGCTGGGGTCGGCGGTGACGGCGGCACGAGGACACCTCGACGACGCCGTGCTGGACCAGGCCGAGCAGGTCGTCACCAAGGCCGGCGAGCGCCTCCGGCTCTCCGCCGACCACACCGTGGTCGCGCTGGGCGGTGCCACCGGCTCCGGCAAGTCCTCCACGTTCAACGCGCTCGCCGGGCTCGACCTGGCCTCGGTCGGCGTACGGCGCCCGACGACGTCGTGGGCGACCGCCTGCACCTGGGGCTCGACCGGTGCCGAGGAGCTGCTCGACTGGCTGGGCATCCCGCCGCGGCACCAGGTGGTCCGGGACTCGATGCTCGACACCGGGCGGGAGAAGAAGGACCTGGAGGGCCTGGTCCTGCTGGACCTGCCGGACCACGACTCGACGGAGGTCGCGCACCACCTCGAGGTGGACCGGCTGGTGAAGCTCGCCGACCTGCTGGTCTGGGTCCTGGACCCGCAGAAGTACGCCGACGCGGCCGTCCACGACCGGTACCTCAAGCCGCTCGCGTCGCACAAGGACTACATGCTCATCGTCCTCAACCACATCGACGAGGTGGCCGAGGACCGTCGCGCCGGGATGGTCGCGGACCTGCGCCGGCTGCTGGACCTCGACGGGCTCGAGGGCGTCACGCTGATCCCGATCTCGGCCCGGGAGGGCATCGGCGTCGACGAGCTGCGCCGCACGATCGTGTCGCGGGTCGCGGACAAGGCGGCGACGCGGGCGCGGATCTCCACGAACATCACCGAGGCGGCCGACGCGATCGCCGCGTACAGCGGGCTGGAGAAGGCGCCGCAGCTGACCGACGCCGACCAGCAGGAGCTGCGCGAGGCGGTGGCCGACGCCGCGGGCGTCCCGGTCGTCGTGGCCGCGGTCGAGAAGGCGGCGCTGGTGCGCACCAAGCGGGCGACCGGGTGGCCGGTCACCTCCTGGCTCTCCCGGTTCCGGCCGGACCCGCTGCGCCGTCTCGACCTGGACGTGCGCGAGACCGGGCGCGACGTGGTCGCGAAGGCGCGGACCGCGCTCCCGGACGCGCACCAGGTCCAGATCGCCCGGGTCGACTCGGCGGTGCGCGGCCTCTCCGACCAGCTGGCCGAGCACCTGACGCGGCCGTGGTCGATGTCGCTGCGCCGTGCCTCGATCGCGCGGCTGCCCGAGCTGGAGGTCCGTCTCGACCAGGCCGTCGCGGCGACCGACCTCGGGGTCGCGAAGGTGCCGCTCTGGACGCGTGCGGTCCGCGGGCTGCAGTGGCTGCTGCTGCTCGCCGCCCTGGTCGGCGGGCTGTGGCTCCTCGCCCTGGCGCTCGGCGACTTCCTCCGTCTCCCGGACATCTCCAGCCCGGAGTACGCCGGCGTCGCGCTGCCCACGATCCTGCTGGTCGGTGGGATCGGGCTCGGGCTGCTGCTCGCGCTGGTGTGCCGTCTGCTGGTGCGTCGCAGCGCGAAGCGCCGGGCCCGGAAGGCCGAGCAGCGCCTGCACGGCGCGATCGACGAGGTCACCGACGAGCTGGTGCTCGCCCCGCTGAGCCGGGTGCTCGACGCCTACCGGACGACCGCCGACGGCCTGCGCACCGCGCGCGGCTGACCGTCCCCAGGCCGCCCTGGGACGGACTCGTCCACAGGGCTGTCGTCCGCTGCTGCGGAGGCGCCGCCGGCCCGCACATCCTGCTGTCCTGACCAACGGACCAGGAGGAGTGAGATGAACGAGTCGTACATCACGTTGCAGGGCTGGGTGGGCAACGACGTCGACGTGCGCGAGGTCGGGGACACCACGTGCGCGTCGTTCCGGGTGGGCTGCACGCCGCGGTTCCAGCGCGGAGGCGTGTGGGTCAACGGCGACACGTCGTGGTTCACGGTGAACTGCTGGCGGTCGATGGCGCGCAACGTCGCCGAGTCGGTCCGCCGGGGTGACGCGGTGGTCGTGCACGGCCGCGTGAAGGTCGACGTGTGGGAGCGCGAGGGGATGCCGCCGTCGGTGGCGTGGATCGTCGACGCGACCTTCGTCGGCCACGACCTGACCAAGGGCACCAGCTTCTTCACCAAGGCGCAGCGGACCGCCGCGTCCGATCCCGGGGAGGCCGAGGCCCTCAAGGAGGTCATCCACTCCTACGACCCGGTCGGCCCGCGGCTGGACGACGACGGCCAGCAGGTCGCACCTGCGGCCTGACCCGATTCCGCGGTCCGGGCCTGCGGCCCGTAGGCTTCGGCACCATGGGTGAGTACGTCTACACGTTGCGCAACGTCCGCAAGGCTCACGGCGACAAGGTCGTGCTCGACAACGTCACGTTGTCGTTCCTGCACGGCGCCAAGATCGGCGTCGTCGGCCCGAACGGCACCGGCAAGTCGACCCTGCTGAAGATCATGGCCGGCCTGGAGAAGGCCAACAACGGCGACGCGATCCTCGACCCCGGGGCGACCGTCGGCATGCTCCAGCAGGAGCCGCCCCTGACCGAGGGCAAGACGGTCCTGGAGAACGTCCAGGAGGCCGTCGGCGAGATCAAGGGCAAGCTCGACCGGTACAACGAGATCTCCGAGGAGATGGCGAACCCGGACGCGGACTTCGACACCCTGCTCGCCGAGATGGGCGACCTGCAGACGGACCTGGACCACACCAACGCCTGGGACCTGGACAGCCGGCTCGACCAGGCGATGGACGCGCTGCGCTGCCCGCCGCCGGAGGCGATCGTCGACAACCTCTCCGGTGGTGAGCGCCGCCGGGTCGCGCTGTGCAAGCTGCTGCTCCAGCAGCCAGACCTGCTGCTGCTCGACGAGCCCACCAACCACCTCGACGCCGAGTCGGTCCAGTGGCTCGAGGGCCACCTGAAGACCTACCCGGGCGCCGTCCTCGCGATCACCCACGACCGGTACTTCCTGGACAACGTCGCCGAGTGGATCCTCGAGCTCGACCGCGGCAAGACGCACCCCTACGAGGGCAACTACTCCACCTACCTGGAGACCAAGAAGGACCGGCTCAAGATCGAGGGTCAGAAGGACGCCAAGCGCGCCAAGATGCTCGAGAAGGAGCTGGAGTGGGTCCGCTCCAACGCCAAGGCCCGCCAGACCAAGAGCAAGTCCCGTCTGGCCCGGTACGAGGAGCTCGCGGCCGAAGCCGACAAGGCCCGCAAGATCGACACCGCCGAGATCAACATCCCGCCGGGTCCGCGGCTGGGTGACGTCGTGCTCGAGGCACACGACCTGACCAAGGGCTTCGAGGACCGGACGCTGTGGAACGACATCTCGTTCACGCTGCCGCGCGCCGGCATCGTCGGCATCGTCGGTCCGAACGGCGTCGGCAAGACGACGCTCTTCCGGATGATCACCGGCAACGAGACCCCGGACTCGGGCTCGCTGAACGTCGGCCAGACGGTCAAGATCTCCTACGTCGACCAGAGCCGCGGCGGCATCGACCCGAACAAGAACGTCTGGGAGGTCGTCTCCGACGGCCTGGACTTCATCAAGGTCGCGAACTTCGAGATGAACTCGCGCGCCTACGTGGCCTCGTTCGGCTTCAAGGGACCCGACCAGCAGAAGAAGGCCGGAGTCCTCTCCGGCGGTGAGCGCAACCGCCTCAACCTGGCCCTGACGCTCAAGCAGGGCGGCAACCTGCTGCTCCTCGACGAGCCGACCAACGACCTCGACGTGGAGACGCTGTCGTCGCTCGAGGACGCGCTGCTCGACTACCCGGGCTGCGCGGTGGTCACCTCGCACGACCGGTGGTTCCTGGACCGCATCGCCACGCACATCCTGGCCTGGGAGGGCACCGAGGAGAACGAGGGCCACTGGTTCTGGTTCGAGGGCAACTTCGCGTCGTACGAGGAGAACAAGATCGAGCGCCTCGGCGTCGAGGCGGCGCGACCGCACCGGGTCACGCACCGGCGGCTCACGCGCGACTGAGCGCGCGCAGCGCGCTCAGTCGCGCGTGAGCCTGCTCGTCGAGCCTGTCGAGACGGCGTGACCGAGGCAGGGCCGCGCAGCGCGCTCAGTGCCCCGGGCGGATGTCCTCGAAGGCGGGGTTCTCGGCGACCAGCTGGTCGCTGACCGCGTTCATCACCCGGCCGAGGGCGGCGAAGTCCGTCGCGGAGGCGAGGTCGACGAAGTGCTCGCGCACGCCTGTCACGTGGGTGTGCGCGGCCTCGACGAGCAGGTCCCAGCCGGCCTGGGTCATGGTGGCGTCGACACCGCGCTTGTCGTCGGGCGAGGCTGTCCGCTCGACGAGGCCGACCTTCTCCATCCGGCTCACGGTGTGGGTGACGCGGCTGCGGGAGTGCTGCATCGACTCCGCGATCTGTGCCATCCGCAGGGTGCGGTCCGGAGACTCCGAGAGCCGCACCAGGATCTCGTACTCGCCCAGGGAGATGCCGTGGGCCTGACGGAGCTCGCGGTCGAGCGTGTCCATCAGCAGCGTCGTACCGACGATGTAGGCCCTCCAGTCGGCCTGCTGGCCCGGGTCCAGCCACCGCGTCTTCGCTGTGCTCATCTTCCGGAGTGTAGGGGGAGCGCGTCCGGGAATAGCCGATCGACAGTGTTAGTTGAAATTTCTACAAAGGCTTGCTAGAGTTCCTAACAAGTTGAGAGTTCAACTAAAACCCCGAGGAAGAGGCAGACACATGACCACCACCGCCCCCACCGGCATCGTCACCGGCACCTGGACCATCGACCCGAGCCACTCCGAGGTCGGCTTCACGGTCCGCCACCTGATGACCAAGGTCCGCGGTCAGTTCGAGAAGTTCGAGGGCAAGGTCACGACCGGCGAGACGCTGGATGCGACCACCACCGAGGCCACCATCGACCTCAACTCGGTCAACACCCGCGACGCCCAGCGTGACGGCCACCTGCGCTCGAGCGACTTCTTCGACGTCGAGAACAGCGGCCCGATGACCTTCGTCTCGACCGGCTTCGACGGCAGCACCGCCAAGGGCAACCTGACCATCAAGGGCATCACCCGTGAGGTCGAGCTCGACGTCGAGTTCCTCGGCATCGAGAACGACGCCTACGGCAACACCCGGATCGGCTTCGAGGCCGAGACCGTGATCGACCGCAAGGACTTCGGCGTCGACTTCGACATCCCGCTCGACGGCGGCAAGCTCCTCGTCGGCAGCAAGGTGAACATCACCCTGAGCATCCAGGCCGTGCTCGACCAGGCCTGATCCCGCCGAACCGCTTCGGCAGCACGAAGGCCCCGGACCTCACGGTCCGGGGCCTTCGTCGTCCTGCGCTGGTCGAGGAGGGCGCTCGGCGCCCGTCTCGAAACCGTCAGATGCGCTCGAGGATGAGCGCCATGCCCTGGCCGCCGCCGACGCACATGGTGATGAGGCCGGTGGTCTTGTCGTGCCAGTCCAGCGAGTTCAGCATCGTGTTCTGCAGGCGGGCACCCGTCATGCCGAACGGGTGGCCGACCGCGATCGCGCCGCCGTTGACGTTGACCTTGTCGAGGTCCAGGCCCAGGTCCTGGTACGACGGCACGACCTGCGCCGCGAACGCCTCGTTGATCTCGGCGAGGTCGATGTCGCCGATGGTCATGCCGGCGTGCTTCAGCGCCTGCTTGGTCGCCTCGACCGGGCCGAGGCCCATGATCTCGGGCGAGAGGCCGGAGACACCGGTGGAGACGATCCGGGCCAGCGGCTTGAGGCCGAGGTCCTTGGCCTTCGTGTCCGACATGATCACGACCGCGGCGGCGCCGTCGTTCAGCGGGCAGCAGTTGCCGGCCGTCACGACGCCGTCGGGGCGGAACACCGGCTGCAGCTGCGAGACGGCCTCGTAGGTGACGCCCGCACGCGGCCCGTCGTCGGCGGAGACGACGGTGCCGTCGGCCAGGGTGACCGGGGTGATCTCGCGGGCCCAGAAGCCGTCGTTGATCGCCTTCTCCGCCAGGTTCTGGCTGCGCACGCCGAACTCGTCGAGCTCCTCGCGCTTCAGGCCGCGCATCCGGGCGACGTTCTCCGCGGTCTGGCCCATCGCGATGTAGACGTCCGGGAGCAGGCCGTCCTCGCGCGGGTCGTGCCAGTCCTTGCCGCCGGCCGCGTACTCCTCGGTGCGCTTCTGCGCGTCCTCGAACTTCGGGTTCTTGGTGTTCGGGATGTGGTCCGACGTGCCGAACTGGTAGCGCGACACCATCTCGACGCCGGCGGAGATGTAGACGTCGCCCTCGCCGGCCTTGATCGCGTGGAACGCCGACCGGGTGGTCTGCACCGACGACGCGCAGTAGCGGGTCAGCGTGGTGCCGGGGATCTCGTAGCCCATCAGCGTGGTCACGATCCGGGCCATGTTGTTGCCCGCCTCGCCACCCGGGAGACCGCAACCGAGGATGAGGTCGTTGACCTCGTTCGGGTCGAGGCCGGGGATCTTGTCCAGCGCGGCCTGGGTGATGAAGGCGGTGAGGTCGTCCGCACGGAAGTCCTTGAGGGACCCCTTGTTCGCGCGGCCGATGGGGGTGCGGGCCGCGGAAACGATCACTGCCTCAGGCATCGTGGATTCTCCGATCTTCGTCAGGGTGAGGGTGGCGCGCCGATGGGGTCCACCGGGCTGCCTCCGTGCAGTGTAGAACCCGTTCTGGTGGAAGGATCAGGGACGTGCGTCACACCACCGAGCTCCCGATGCGCTGGGCCGACATGGATCTGCTCCAGCACGTCAACAACGTCACCTACGTGGACTACCTCCAGGAGGCGCGGATCGACATGTTCGCCGCGCACCCCGAGTTCCGGGGAGGGGAGGAGCTCGCCGAGGGCGTGGTCGTGGTCCGCCACGAGCTGGAGTTCGCGGCTCCGCTGAAGTTCCGCAAGCGCCCGATCCTGGTCGACTCCTGGATCACCGAGGTCCGGGCGAGCCGCTTCACCGCGGCGTACGAGGTGTACGACACGGTGCTCGACGAGAACGGGGCCGAAGACCGGGTCGTCTACCTCCGGGCGTCGACGGAGATGGCGCCCTTCGTGTTCGCCACCGAGCTGCCCCGCCGGATCGCGCCCGAGGAACGCGCCGTCCTGGAGCGGTACGCCGAGCCCGCCGAGCGGCGCGAGCGCCTGACCGCCGCGGGCTCGTCGCGGCACGTCTACCCGCTGCGGGTCCGCTGGTCCGACGTCGACGCCTACCGGCACGTCAACAACGTCAAGTACATCGAGTACCTCCAGGAAGCCCGGATCGCCTACATGATGTCGGTCCACCAGGAGGGGGACGAGTTCGGCCAGTTCGTCGTCGCCCGCGTCGACGTCGACTACCGGCGACCGATCATGTTCCGGCTGGCGCCGTACCAGGTGCACTCCTGGATCAGCCACGTCGGCCGCACGTCGTTCGTCTGCTCCCACGAGATCCGCGACGGTGACGAGGTGCTCGCGAGCGCCCAGGTCGTCGCCGTCGGCTTCGACACCACCGCGCAGCGGGCGGCTCCGCTCCCGCCGACCCACCTGGCCCGGCTGACCGAGCAGCTGGAGCTGTCCGGCCTCGCGTGAGCCCGAGGTTCGCCTCAGCCCTCGGGCGTGTTCACCATGAACTGCGCCGCGTGGGTGACGTAGTCCCAGAACTGGGCGTCCTGCTCGGGGGTCAGCGCGACCGCGTCGAGCGCCGCCCGGAAGTGCCGCAGCCAGTGCTGGGCCGCCGTCGGGGTGACCGGGAACGGGGCGTGCCGCATCCGCAGCCGCGGGTGGCCGCGGGTCTCGGAGTACGTCGTCGGCCCGCCCCAGTACTGCGCCAGGAACAAGGTGAACCGCTCGGCGGCGGGAGCCAGGTCTGCTTCCGGGTACATCGGCCGGAGCAGCTCGTCGCCGGCCACGCCCTCGTAGAACCGGGCGACGATCGCGGAGACGGTCTCCATGCCGCCGATCTCGTCGTAGAAGGTGGCCGCCGGTTCGCTGGTCATGCCGCCATTGTGCCGACCCGGTGTCAGCGGAGCGCGGCGAGGTAGCGCTCGGCGGTGCGCAGCTCGCGGCGTCGCGACTCCCAGGTGACCGCGACGGCGAGCAGGACCACCCCGACCGTGCCCAGCGAGATCCACCGGGGGAGTCCTTCGACGACCGGCCCGAGCTGCCGGACCGCCAGCACCGCGAGCGTGCCGGAGCCGGCCAGGAAGGGCGCCGCCCAGTGCCGGCCGATCCCTGCCGCCAGCGCGGCGACGGCTGCGCAGCCGAGCAGGGCGGCGCGGACCGAGACGGGCTCGTCGAGGACGATCAGCAGCGAGGGGAGCAGCGCCAGGGTGAGGCCGCTGCCGAGTGCCCGGATGCTGCTGACCTCGGTGTCGGCGAGCATGCGGCGGACGCCGGCGACGAGGAGAAGTGCGGCCGCGGGTGCGGTCGCGAGCTCGGGGAGCGCCAGGTCGGCGTCGACCCGCAGGAGCGCCGCGAGTCCGAGGACGGCCGCGCCGAACCAGGCGATCTGGTCGCGGTCCCGCTCCAGCACCGCCACCAGGGCGACCGCCGTCCCGACGATGGTGAGTACCACGGTGACCGTGGCGTCGTGGACCGGGAAGGTCGCCGCGGCGAAGCCGGTGACCAGTGCGGTGAGCTCGACGGTGATCCGTTCGGCCGCACCCCGGCAGACCCGGGCCGCGAGGACGCCGGCGACTGCCGCGACCAGGGCGAGCGCGACACCGGCCGCATCGCCCTGGCCGCCGAGCGGGTAGACGGCGTGCGTCGCGGCGAAGCCCGCGGTGAGGACGACGCCGGCGCTGAGGACCGCCCGTTCGACGGCCCCGCGGGTGCGTGCGGTCGCGAGGGCGAGGCCGGCGGCGACGGCCGCGGCCAGGAGCGCGGCGAGCAGGTGGGAGGGGACGGCCAGGCGCAGCCCGACGACGACGAGGTAGCCCGCCAGGGCGATCGCGGCCGGCGCCCAGGCGCCGCGCACCGTGGCGGCACCGAGCCCGAGGACCGCGAGGACGATCGCCCAGGCGCCGACGGCGACCGCGAGGATCGGTCCCGTCTCGAGCAGGGCCGTGACCACGCCGAGTGCCAGGACCGCGGGTCCGAGCACGGTCGCGGTGCGGAGTGCGGTGAGCCGGGCGTCGGGGTCGGGGAGGAGCGAGCCGAGGGCCAGGCCCGCGACGACCACCACGGCGGCGACGAGGATCGCGGTCCACGACGACGGCCCGGTGATCAGCAGCTCGGGCAGCCGGTAGCCGAGGTTCGCCGCGTCCGCGGGCGCTGTCGTGGGCAGGTCGGAGAGCAGGCCGAGGGGACGCGCGAGCAGGTAGCCGGTGGCGGCGACGAACCCCAGGACGGTCAGCACGGTGGCGGGCAATGACCAGGTGCGGGCCAGCAGGACGGCAGCAGCGGCGAGCGCGGTCACCACTCCGGCGGCGACCAGCAGCTCGGTGTCGGCGTTCGAGCCCGGCCCCAGCACGAAGAGGACCAGGGTGACCTCGGCCGCGCCGGCGGCGACCAGCCGGCCGACGTCCGGGACACGGGGGATGACGGTCGCTGTGCCCGCGAGCGCCGCGGCGGCGAGAAGGGGCCAGCCGTGCAGGTCGCCGTACCAGGTGGCGGGGGTGGTGCCGTCGAGCCGGTCGAGGCCGAGCACCAGCAGGACCGCCCAGCCGAGGACGGCGACGGCGCCGACGGTGACGGTGGTCCGGCGCAGGCCGAGCGCCGCGGCGGTCCCGGTGAGAGCGGCGAGCGCGACGACCGAGATCGTGGTGGGAAGGGCGGGGGAGGAAGCCGTCCAGGCCTCGGCGGCGCTGACCAGCAGGGTGCCGGCAGCGGTGGTCAGCGCCGGGACGACCAGCTCGCCGAGCTCCGTACGACGCCCCCAGGACGCCACCCCGAGACCGAGCGCGACCAGCGACCCGCCGAGCACGGCGGCGGCGTGCCGGGACTCCAGGGCGTCGTACCCGAGCAGTCCGGCGTTGTAGGCCGCGGTGAGGTCGACGGTCACGAGCGCCGCGACCAGCGCCCAGAGCGTCTCGGCCGCGCCGCGCAGGCCGCGCCGGGTCAGCCGGACCGCGACCGCGCCGACGCCGAGCGTGACCGCGCTCAGGATCGCGGCGCGGGTGCCGAGCCCGAACGAGCTCCACGCCACCGCGACGAAGACGACCGCGGCGACGAACAGGCAGAGGCCGCCCACGGTGAAGAGCACGACCGGGACCGAGGCCGAGGGAAGCGTGCGGGCCCGGGGCGGCGTGGGTGGCAGCGGAGGTGCCTTCGGGAGGGCCGCGGCCGGCGCCGGCTCCTGGACCCGCAACCTCTCGACGAGGCCGTCGGCGGCCAGCATGGTCTGCCAGAGCTCGGCGGCGAGCGGTCCGGTCAGGCGCAGGTCGCAACCGGTGCAGGTGCCGGTGCCGTCGAGGGCGGCACGGCAGTCCGGGCAGATGCTGGGATCGGCGAGGCGGCTCATGGGTCCATGCTGGCGTCCCGGCCGGTGCGGCGGTATCGGTTCGCGCACCCGTCTCCCGTGGGTACGGGTACTCAGGGCCGCCTCAGGACTGGCTGGGGTCGTTCCACACGGTGCGCTGCGGCATCGGCATCGCGATGCCCTCCTCGTCGAAGCGGATCTTCACCCGCTCGCGCATCTCGCGGGCGACCAGCCACTGCTTCTGCGGCAGCGTCTTGAGGGTGACCCGGACGACCACCGAGTCCGGGCCGAGCGACTGCACGCCCCAGACCTCGGGCTCCTCGATGATCTTGTCCCGGAAGCTCTCGTCGGTCCACAGGTCGTGCGCGATCTCCTTGAGCAGCCGGCGGACCCGGACGACGTCCTCCTTGTAGGAGACCGCCACGTCGAGCACCGTCCGGGACCAGTTCTGGCTCTGGTTGCCGACCTTGAGGATCTCGCCGTTGCGGAGGTACCAGACGGTGCCGTCGACGTCGCGCAGCCGGGTCACCCGCAGGCTCACGTCCTCGATGGTGCCGGAGACGTCCCCGAAGGTGACCGAGTCGCCGACGCCGTACTGGTCCTCGAAGATCATGAAGATGCCGGAGAGGAAATCCTTCACCAGGCTCTGCGCGCCGAAGCCGAGCGCGACGCCGATGATGCCCGCGCTCGCGATCAGCGGCGCGATGTTCACGCCGACCTCGGCGAGCACCATCATCGCCACCACGGCCGCGATCACGCCGGTGGTGATGCTCTTCAGCAGCCCGCCCATCGTCTTCGCGCGCTGCGCCCGGCGGTGCACGGCGTTCTCGCCGGAGGACTCCCCGAAGGGGCCGCGGGCGAGCCGGTCCGGGAGCACCCCGGCGGACGCGCGGTCGACGAGCCGGTCGATCACCTTGACCAGAACCCAGCGGCCGACGACGCCGAAGACGATCAGCCAGAAGATGGTCAGCGGCTTGCCGATCACCCAGGCCGCCGCGTGCGCGAGGGCGGCGTTGTCGGTCCAGTCGTAGACCACCGCACACGTCCAGCTCTCGTCGCGGCCGCGGACGCAGGTCGGGGGCATCTCGAGCATGCTGGTCAGCAGGGGAGGAGCGGGGAGCATGTGACGGAGGCTACGCGAGGATCCCGGCTGCCGAGGTGCTCGACCACGCTCACCGTGAGTATCCTGCACGTGTGATGACTCACCCGGCCCCGCAGAAGTCCCGCGCCGTCGCCCGGCGTCTCGTCGCCGCACTCTCGGTCGGGATCCTGGCCTCGGTGCTGGTGCCTGCAGCTGCGATCGCGGACACCCCGGAGTCCTGGCCGATCGCCCCGCCCGTCTCGGGCCTGCAGTTCCTGGTCGTGCTCTTCCTGATCCCGGCCGCGCTGTTCATCGTGATCACGCTGCTCGCGTCGCTGCCGTCGATGATCAGCGACAAGGGTTACGAGCCGGGTCAGTCCTGGCGTTCGGAGGCCGAGTGGTTCGGCGGTCCGAGCAAGGGCGTCGAGGGAGCCGAGACGGCCACGCCGGCCGAGATCGAGGCCGCCGACGCCGAACGGGGTGGCACCAGTGGCACGTGGTGACGGGTTCTCCGACGACCAGCGCTACGAGATCGATCGCGCCATCCGCGCGGCGGAGACCGTGTGCCGCTACGAGTTCTCGGTCTACGTCGGCGCGTCCGACGGCGAGGGCGGCCCGTTCGCCCAGCGCCTGCACGCGTCGCTGATCGCGCCCTCGCGCAGCATCCTGATCATGGTCGACCCGGCCGCGCGGCTGCTCGAGATCGTCACCGGCTCCGTCGTACGACGCGAGCTCTCGGACGACTCGGTGCGCCTCGCCGCGGTCGCGATGCAGTCCGCCTTCGCCCAGGGCGACCTGCTCGGCGGCATCACCCGCGGCGTCGCCCAGCTCGCCGACGCGGCCCGCAAGCCCGTCACCCTGCACGCCTGAGCCTGGTCGTTCCGGGTCCCGGCCGCCGAGGCGATCAGCTGGCGCTGATCCCCTCGGCGTCCTTCGCCTGGCCCTTGAGGTACCGGGCGACGTCGGCGCGTCCCTCGGCGACGTAGCGCGTCGCGGCCGGGTTGGCCGAGGTGGTCTCCAGCCAGGCGTCGACCTGTGCGAGCAGTGCCTCGGAGGCGAGCGGCCGCGGGAACAGCCCGGCGAGCGCGGTGGCGGCCTTGTGCGTCCCGAGGTGCTCCCACATGTTCTCGGCGGCCTCGAGGTACTTGGCCACGTACGGCTCCAGCACCTCGTCCTGGCCGCCTGCCTGGAAGGCGAGCACGATCGAGCGGTGGGTCTCGTTCGGCGTGTCCGCGTTCACCACGGTGGCGTCCCACGCGGCCGCCTTCGCCTCGGCGGTCGGCTGTGCGGCACGGGCGGCGGCCGCGTGCTCCTGGCCCGAGATCGTGCTGTCCGAGACGAGCTCGCTCTCGATCCGGTCACCGACGCGGCCGCGGCGGGCGAGCGCGGTGATCAGCACCCAGCGCAGGTCCTGGTCCACCGCCAGTCCGTCGAAGGTCAGCCCGCCGTCGAGCAGCGCCTCGAGGTCGGCCAACGCGCTCTCGCTGCGCGCGGCACCGGCGAAGGACCGGGCGAAGGTGAGCTGCTGGTCGCTGCCGGGGGCGGCATCGGCGAGCAACGAGCGCAGGCCCTGCTCCCACTGCGCCTGGAGCGCCGGCCGGGTCGCGGGCGCGGAGAACGAGTTCACCGCCTGGGCCGCGTAGTCCGGGATCCGGCTGATGCCCCAGGGGTCGGTCTCGTTGCCGATGTTGGCGAGCACCAGGTGCACGAAGTCGGTGGCGCTCATCTCGGCGTCGCGGGTCATGTCCCAGGCCGCGCCCCAGAGCAGCGCACGGGTGAGCGAGTCGTCGAACAGGGAGAGGTCGGCGATCGCGGTGCCGAGCGAGCGCTCGTCGAGCCGGATCTTCGCGTAGGTCAGGTCGTCGTCGTTGAGCAGCAGCAGCTCGGGCTGCTTGGTCCCCACCAGCTCCGGGACCTCGGTGCGCTCACCGGCGACGTCGATCTCGATCGAGGAGCTGCGCATCAGGTGACCGCGCATGTCCTCGTCGGCGAACTCCTCGTACAGGCCGATCGCGATGCGGTGCCGGCGCAGCGTGGGCCACGCCGGGTCCGCGGTCTGCACGACCGCGAAGGAGGCGTAGTTGCCGTCGGCGTCCAGGGTGAATTCCGGCGTCAGGGTGTTGACGCCCGCGGTCTGCAGCCACTCCTTGGCCCAGCCGTCGAGCTCGCGGCCGGAGGCCTTCTCCAGCGCGACGAGCAGGTCGGAGAACTCCGAGTTCGCGTACGCGTGGTCCTTGAAGTACTGCCGCAGGCCGGCGAGGAACGGCTCCAGGCCGACCCAGGCGACGAGCTGCTTGAGCACCGAGGCGCCCTTGGCGTAGGTGATCATGTCGAAGTTGACCTCGACCGCCTGCAGGTCGTAGTTGTCCGCGGCGATCGGGTGCGTGCTCGGCATCTGGTCCTGCCGGTAGCCGGTCTGCTTGCGCGCGTTGGCGAAGCCGGTCCAGGAGTCGGTGTACTCGGTGGCCTCGACCTCGGCGTGGTAGCAGGCCCACTCGGCGAAGGACTCGTTGAGCCAGAGGTCGTCCCACCACTTCATGGTGACGAGGTCGCCGAACCACATGTGCGCCATCTCGTGCAGGATCACGCTGCAGCGGAACTCGTAGAACGAGCGCGGCTGGCGGCTGCGGGGGAGGTACTCGTCGCGCAGCGTCACGCAGCCGGCGTTCTCCATCGCGCCCATGTTGTACTCGGGGACGTAGAGCTGGTCGTACTTCTCGAACGGGTACGGGAAGTCGAAGGCCTCCTCGAAGAACTCGAAGCCCTGCTTGGTGAGCTTGACGAGCTCGTCGCGGTCGAGGAACTCCACCAGCGACTGACGGCAGTAGTGACCGAGCGGGATGGTGCCGTTCTTGCCCTCGTAGACGTCCTGGACCTCGTGGTACTCACCGGCGACGAGCGCGGTGATGTAGGTCGACATCTTCTTGGTCGTGGGGAATCGCCAGACGGCCGTGCCGGCGCCGAGCGCCTCGGGCTGCGGGGTCGGCGCGTTGGAGACGACCTTCCAGTGCTCCGGTGCGGTGACGTGGAAGGTGAAGACGCTCTTCAGGTCGGGCTGCTCGAAGGTGGTGTAGACGCGGCGGGCGTCCGGGACCTCGAACTGGCTGTAGAGGTAGACGCGGTCGTCGACCGGGTCGACGAAGCGGTGCAGGCCCTCGCCGCTGTGGCTGTAGGCGCAGTCGGCGCGGACGACGAGCACGTTCTCGGCCCGGAGGTCGTCGAGCTGGATCCGGCTGTCCGCGTACGCCGTCGCGGGGTCGAGCGCGACGCCGTTGAGCGTGATCTCGTGGATCTCGGCGCCGACCAGGTCGGCGAAAGTGCTCGCGCCGGGCTCGGTGCAGGTGAAGTCGATCGTCGTCGTGGAGGCAAAGGTCTTGTCGCTGGTCGTGAGGTCGAGCTCCACGGTGTAGGAGCGGACTTCGAGCAACCGGGCGCGGGTCTGCGCCTCTTCGCGAGTGAGATTGGTACCAGGCATGCGAGGATCATGTCACCCGCGCGGAAGTCCGTTTTCAGCGCATCGGCGCCGCCGGAAAACTACATCGTTGTAACGGCGTGTCGCACCGTTGTAGTTCGTGACTTCTGGTAGTCAGAGTGACAGGAGTTGCTCTAGCGTGCGGGTGTGCACACCCGTCGAACGACTCTGCCTGCGCTCTTCGTGGCGCTCCTGGCCGCCCTGTTCTCGGTGGTCGTGCACGTCCCGAGCGCCCAGGCGAGCTCGACGATCCTCTGCCGCGGGTTCACCGGGTGCGCGAACGCCGGCTACTCGAGCTTCGGCTACGCCCCGGTCTACCGGCAGATGTGGTGGCGGATGTACGCCGGCCACAACTGCACCAACTACGTCGCCTACCGGATGGTCAGCCGCGGGATGTCCGCGACCCGGCCCTGGTCCGGCAGCGGCGACGCCCGCAACTGGGGCGTGGTCTTCAGCTCCAAGGTCAGCCAGACCCCGGCGATCGGCTCGGTGGCCTGGTGGAGCTCGAACCACGTGGCCTACGTGCAGCAGATCATCGACGCGAACACGATCGTGATCTCCGAGGACCACTACGGCGGCGACTTCGACTGGCGCCGGATCACCCGCGCCGGCGGCGGCTGGCCGACCGGGTTCATCCACCTCAACGACGAGG
Organism: Marmoricola sp. RAF53; assembly: GCF_052114005.1. Lineage (NCBI taxonomy): Bacteria > Bacillati > Actinomycetota > Actinomycetes > Propionibacteriales > Nocardioidaceae > Marmoricola > Marmoricola sp. RAF53. Next base: position 22,783 of record NZ_JBFRDX010000008.1, read on the forward strand.
TCCTGTCCGCCACGACCGCGCCCACCTGGGCCGCGGGCCTGGTCGGGGGCGCCCCGAAGGTCGGCCTGACGATGAAGGTCAACGCCGGCACGTGGGTGAAGGCCACCTCGGTGGCGGTGCAGTGGCTCGCCAACGGCGCCGCGATCCCCGCCGCGACCGCCCTCAGCTACGTCCCGACCGCGGACGTGCTCGGCAAGCAGATCGCGGTCCGGGTGACCGCGAGCGCGCCCGGCTACCAGGCCGGGACCGCGACCACGACGCTCACCAAGGCGACCAACCCGGGCACGTTCACCGCCGCGGCGCCGCCGGCGATCACCGGGATCGCGAAGGTCGCCGGGACGCTCTCGGCGTCGACCGGGAGCTTCGCGCCCGCCCCGGCGTCGTACACGTACTCGTGGGCGGCCGACGGTGTGGCCATCCCGGGCGCGACCGCCCCGACGCTGGTGCTGCCGGCGAGCGCCCTCGGCAAGACGATCACGGTCACGACGACCGCCCGGCGACCCGGCTACCTCGACCGTGCCGGTGTCTCCACCGCGACCGCGAAGGTCGGCCCCGAGAAGATCACGCTGGGCCGCGAGCCGCAGCTGACCGGCTCGGAGTTCGTCGGCCGTCGGCTGACGGTCAACCCCGGCGTGTCGACCCCGGCCGACGTCGCGGCCGGCTACGTGTGGATGCGCGACGGCGTGGTCGTGCCGGGGCAGGTGCAGAACAGCTACCCGCTCGGCTCCGCCGACGTCGGTGCCCGGATCTCGGCCCGGGTCACCTACGCCAAGCCCGGCTACACCACGGTCGTCCGGACGCTCGCCGCGCGCGGCCCGGTGCGGTCCTTCCCGCGGATCTCGGTGGTCTCGCGCGGCCACCGCAGCCTGACCGTGTCGGTCAAGGCGCTGGGCGTGGACACCGTCCGCGGCCAGGTGGTCGTCCGGACCCCGTCGGGATCCCGGCGGACGCTCACGCTCGTCCGGGGCACAGTGACCTTCACGGCCCCCTGGATCTACGCCGGTACCCGGGGCTTCGCCGTCGACTACCTCGGCTCCTACCTGGTGACGACGGGCACCGCGGCCAAGCAGGTCGTCGTCAGGTGAGCCGTTCCGGACTTTGGTCCGGTTCTGCGGAATAACCCGCCGGGGACGGTCGGTTCACCCTTCATGACTGCTTCCGGCACGGCCGATTTCTGGTTCGACCCGCTCTGCCCGTTCGCGTGGATCACCTCCCGCTGGATCCTGGAGGTCGAGCAGGTGCGCGACATCGACGTCCAGTGGCACGTGATGAGCCTGGCGTACCTGAACCAGGACAAGGACATCCCGGAGAGCTACCGCGAGCTGCTCGCGCCGGCCTGGGGCCCGGTCCGGGTGCTGATCGCCGCCTCGCAGCGCCACGGCGACGACGTCCTGTTCCCGATGTACAACGCCTTCGGCACCCGCATCCACCACGACAAGCGGGCCATCGACCGGGCGCTGGTCGAGGAGGTGCTCGCCGAGGTCGGGCTCGAGCCCGAGCTGGCCGACGCGATGGACGACAGCTCTTACGACGAGGACGTCGCCAAGTCGCACCACGCCGGCATGGACCGGGTCGGCGACGAGGTCGGCACCCCGACGATCGCGGTCAACGGCACCGCGTTCTTCGGCCCGGTGCTCACCCGGATCCCGCGCGGCGAGGAGGCCGGGAAGCTCTGGGACGCGGCCGTCACGCTCGCGGCGTACCCGCACTTCTTCGAGCTCAAGCGCAGCCGCACCGGCGACCTCAGCTTCGACTGAGACCCCGGTACCCGCCGCGGTGCGGGCCCGGCGCTCGCGCCTCACTAGGATTCCCGACATGACCCGAGTCCTCTCCGCCGTCGCCTGGCCCTACGCCAACGGTCCGCGCCACATCGGCCACGTCGCCGGTTTCGGCGTGCCCTCGGACGTGTTCAGCCGGTACATGCGGATGGCCGGCCACGATGTCCTGATGGTGTCGGGCACCGACGAGCACGGCACGCCGATCCTGATCGCCGCCGACGAGGCCGGCGTGACGCCGCAGGAGCTCGCCGACGAGAACCACCGGCTGATCGCCGAGGACCTGGCCGCGCTCGGGGTCTCCTACGACCTCTACACCCGCACCACGACCCGGAACCACACCGCGGTCGTGCAGGAGCTCTTCACCGGCGTCTTCAACAACGGCTACTTCCTCGAGCAGACCACGCACGGCGCCATCTCGCCGTCGACCGGCCGCACCCTGCCGGACCGCTACATCGAGGGCACCTGCCCGATCTGCGGGTACGACGGCGCGCGCGGCGACCAGTGCGACAACTGCGGCAACCAGCTCGACCCGGCCGACCTGAAGAACCCGCGCTCGAAGATCAACGGCGAGACCCCCGAGTTCATCGAGACCCAGCACTTCTTCCTCGACCTGCCGGCCCTGGCCGCGGCGCTCACCGTCTGGCTCGACGAGCGCGAGGCGAGCGGAACCTGGCGCCCGAACGTCATCAAGTTCAGCCAGAACATCCTCGAGGACATCCGTCCCCGGGCGATGACCCGCGACATCGACTGGGGCATCCCGATCCCGCTCGACGGGTGGCGGGAGAACCCCACCAAGCGGCTCTACGTCTGGTTCGACGCGGTGATCGGCTACCTGTCCGCGAGCATCGAGTGGGCCCGCCGCAGCGCCGCCTCCGGGGGCGACCCCGAGGCCTGGCGGCAGTGGTGGAACGACCCGGAGGCCCTGTCCTACTACTTCATGGGCAAGGACAACATCACCTTCCACAGCCAGATCTGGCCCGCCGAGCTGCTCGCGTACGCCGGCAAGGGCGACAAGGGCGGCGAGCCCGGCCCGTACGGCGTCCTGAACCTGCCGACCGAGGTCGTCTCCAGCGAGTTCCTGACCATGGAGGGGAAGAAGTTCTCCTCCTCCAAGCGCGTCGTGATCTACGTGCGCGACCTGCTCAGCCGCTACCAGCCGGACGCGTTCCGCTACTTCGTCGCGGCCGCGGGCCCGGAGAACCAGGACTCCGACTTCACCTGGGCCGAGTTCGTGCGCCGCACCAACGACGAGCTCGTCGCCGGCTGGGGCAACCTGGTCAACCGGACCGCGACCCTGATCAGCAAGAACTTCGAGGCGATCCCGCCCGCCGGCGACCTGACCGCCGAGGACCAGGCGCTCCTCGACGCGGTCGAGGCCGGCTTCGGCGCCGTCGGTGACCTGATCGCCAAGCACCGGCAGAAGGCGGCGATCGGCGAGGCGATGCGCCTGGTCGGCGAGGTCAACAAGTACGTCTCCGACACCGAGCCGTGGAAGCTCAAGGGCGAGGACCAGCGCGACCGGCTCGGCACCGTGCTGCACGTGGTAGCCCAGTGCGTCGCCGACCTCAACCTGATCCTGTCGCCGTTCCTGCCGTTCTCGGCGAACGCGGTGGACGCCGTCCTGGGCGGCTCGGGCGCGGTCCAGCCGATGCCCGGGATCGTCGAGGCCGACGACCTGGACGGCGGCGCGGGCTACCCGATCCTCACCGGCGACTACAGCGGTGTCCCGGCCTGGCAGCGCCACCCGGTCGTCGTCGGTACGCCGGTCGCCAAGCCGACCCCGGTGTTCACCAAGCTCGACCCGTCGGTGGTCGACGAGGAGCTCGACCGGCTGGGATCCCGGTAGGGGTCCCGACGGTCTCAGTAGTCGGTGACGAGCGCCTTGATCGACGGCAGCTGCGCGAGCGCGTTGACGGCCACCGAGAACGCGAAGTAGGCGACCGCCAGCGTCTCGTGGCCGCTGACCCAGAGGCCGGCCGAGGCGAGGGTGAAGACGAGCACCTTCACCACGGGCCGGACCCAGCGGCCGCCGTACCGGGCCTTGGGCGAGGCGAAGAGGAACCAGACCACCACCGTGACCAGCGCCGCCAGGACGGCGAGCCACGTCCCGCCCTTCCACTCGCCCCACGTCGCCGCCGCCGCGATGGCCAGCAGCTCGTCGACGAAGACGAGGAACAGCACGGCCCAACCGAAGATCGCCATGCCCAGACACTAGGGGTGTCCCCAGGGGCACGCACTAACCTTTCCCGGGTGTCCGCGATGCAGTTCCAGCCACCGATGCCGAAGCACGATCCGCCGATGCACCTGCCCGGCTTCTACGTGCGGCGCCGGTTCACGCTGTTCACCCACCGGTACGAGATCCGGGCCGTCGGCCCGGACGGCGGCCAGGGGGAGCTCATCGCGATCGGGCAGCGGAAGCGGCTCAGGCTCAAGGAGCAGGTGACGTTCTACGCCGACGAGGCGCGCACCCGGCGGGTGTTCTCGTTCAAGGCGCGCCAGGTGGTCGACGTGGCCGTCGGCTACGACGTCTTCGACGAGCGCGGTGACGCGATCGGCTACTTCCAGAAGGACTTCGGCCGGAGCCTGCTGCGCCCGACCTTCCGGTTGAGCGCGCCGTCCCTGAACGCGGTCGGCCAGGAGCGCAACGAGGTCGTCGCGCTGGCGCGCCGTTTCCTCTTCCTCCCGTTGGCCTACTTCATCGACTTCGGCGAGCGTGGCTTCCCCACGATGACCGTCGAACGCGAGTTCGCCCTGCTCGACCACTACACGGTCACCGTTCCGGACCGCCGCCTCGACTTCCGGGTCGCGGCCTCGATGACGGTGGCGCTGCGCCACCTGATGCGGTGGTGGTGACGTGGTGCTCCACCCGCAGGCGCGTGCCGCCGTCGCCGCTGCCGCCGACGACCTCCCGGTCACCGACCCGGCCTTCGACATCGCTGCCTCCCGCGCCGAGGCCCGGGCCGCGGCCGCCGCGGCCCCGCGCGAGGACGTCGCCGAGGTCCGCGACCTCGACGCCGGCGGCGTCCGCTGCCGGCTCTACCGCCCGGCCGGTGCGGACGCGCTGATCGTGCACCTGCACGGCGGCGGGTTCGTCTTCCACGACATCGACGTCCACGACGCCGCCGCCCGCCGGCTCGCCAACCGGTCCGGCCTGGCCGTGCTCAGCGTCGACTACCGCCGCCCGCCCGAGCACCGGTTCCCGGCGGCGCCGGACGACGTCGACACGGTGCTGGCGTGGCTCGCCGCCGAGGGTGCCGCGCACGACCTCGACCTGCCTCTCCTCGTCCACGGCGACAGCGCCGGCGGCAACCTGGCGCTGGTCGCGGCGCTGCGGAACCCGGGCCGGTTCGCCGGGGTCGCCCTGCTCTACCCGTTCCTCGACCCGGCGGCCGGGTTCGACTCCTACCGGACGGCCGCCGACGGCTTCGCCCCCGAGGAGGCGGCCTGGTACTGGGAGCAGTACGCCGCCCGCCCCGAGGACCTCACCGATCCCGACCTCGCACCACTGCTCAGCGACCGGCTCGGCACCCTGCCGCCGACGCTGGTGATGACCTCCGAGCACGACCCGCTGCGCGACGAGGGCGAGGAGCTGGCCCGGCTGCTCGCCGAGGCCGGCGTGACCGTGGTCGGCACCCGCTACCTCGGCCAGGTGCACGGCTTCTGGCGGCACCCGGACGTCTTCGACGCGGCCGAGCCGCTGACCCGGCAGGTGGCGGCCTTCTTCCAGCAGCACCGCCTGCGCCAGCGGCACGGCTGACCGGCCGGCGGCTACTGCAGTGCCGAGGTCAGCCGCATCACGTTGTCGACGTACCGGGTGCGGAACGGCCGCTGCTCCCACTCGGCCAGGGTCAGCTCGCGGGAGAGCTCCCGGTAGTGGTCCTCGACCGCGCGCATCCGCTCGACCACCGCGGTGCCGGTCATCATCATCGACACCTCGTAGTTGAGCGCGAAGGACCGCATGTCCATGTTGCTCGACCCGATCACCGCGACGTTGTCGTCGACGGTGAAGTGCTTGGAGTGCAGCACCAGCGGTGCCGGGTACATGTAGATCCGCACCCCGGCCTCCAGCAGCGCCCGGTAGTACGACGCCTGCGCGTGGCCGACCATGAACTGGTCGGACTCCTCGCTGACGAACAGCTCGATGTCGATCCCGCGCTGCGCGGCCGTGGTGACGGCGTACAGCAGCGACTCGTCGGGCACGAAGTACGGACTGGTGATCGAGACCCGCTCGTCGGCCGCGTAGATCAGCGTGTTGAACATCCGCAGGTTGTTCTCGGTGGAGAACCCGGGACCGCTCGGGACCACCTGGGCGCCGACGCCCGGCACCGGGTCCGGGAGCGGAGCCTCACCACCGGTGACCGGCTGCACGCCGAGCTGCTCGTCGGTCTCGAAGTACCAGTCCGAGGCGAAGGTGGCGTTGAGCTCGGCGACGACCGGTCCCTGCACCTCGACCATCAGCTCGACCCACTTCCGGCCGGCCTCGTGGTTCTTCGGCTTGTTGTAGCCGGGCTCGGTCATGTTCTGCGAGCCCATGAACGCGGTGCGCCCGTCGACGACCAGGATCTTGCGGTGGTTGCGCAGGTCGGGTCGCCGGAACCGGCGCTGCAGCGGCTTGATCGGCAGCATCGGGTGGAACTGGATCCTCGTGGCCTCCAGGCGCTTGACGAAGTCCTTGTAGCCGGGGATGCCGCGCGAGCCGAGGTGGTCGAAGAGGTAGCGGACCGCGACGCCGCGTTCGGTGGCCGCGACCAGCGAGCGGAACACGGGGTCGGTCATCTCGTCCCAGGCGCTGATGTAGAACTCGACGTTCACGTAGTCGGTCGCGGTGTCGATCGCCGCCGCCATCGCCCGCAGCGACTGCTCGTAGTCCTCGATCACCGCGACGGTGTTGTCCGACGTCATCGGCATCGTCCCGAGCTTCCGGTTCAGCACCGCGACGGTCCGCACCGACGGCGAGAGGCCGGCGAGGTCCTCGGGCATCGACTTCGTGGCCTCGGCGATCCGGTCGTTCACCGCCTGCTGCCGGGCGTGCCGCTTGCGGCCGACGGCGGTCGAGCCGAAGAAGAAGAAGAACACGATGCCGAGCAGCGGTGCCAGCAGGACCACCAGCAGCCACGCCATCCCGGAGGAGGGGCGCCGGTTGCCCGGGATGACACCGAGGGCGGCCACCTTCGCGGTGAAGCTGGCCAGGAGGATCAGCGCGCCCAGCAAGGTGAAGTCGGTGGTGGTGTCGCCGGTGATGCTCACGGGCTGCTGCCTTTCGCCGGCTCTCCGGAGGAGAGGTCCTGCGATCGTAGGGCGCGCCGTCCTCCGTAAGCGAGGGTCCACGCGGGTGGTGCTGCGATGATGGCCGGATCCGGCTAGTGCTGAGGAGGTGGGTCCGATGACGCGGGAACGCCACGGCATCGCCAAGATCACGGGCGTGGTGACCGAGAAGGTCATCGAGACGATCGACCCGGACACCATCCTCGAGCAGATCGACATCAACGCGCTCCTCGAACGCGTCGACATCAACGCGCTGCTCGACCGGATCGACGTCGACGACCTGCTCGGCCGGATCGACATCGACCAGCTGCTCGGCCGTGCCGACATCGAAGGCCTGGTCAAGCGCTCCGGCATCCCGGACATCGTCGCGGCGAGCACCGGCCGGTTCGCGGGGTCCGCGATCGACCTCGCCCGGCGCCAGCTCGTCGTGATCGACCTGCTGCTCGGGAAGGTCGTCGACGGCGTCTTCGGCCGGCACCCGCGGGTCTGGTCGCACGCCCCGGCGCGCTACCGCCACGAGGAGCCGTCGTTCTCCTCCGAGGGCCGGCTCCAGGTCACCGGCCGGTACGCCGGCCCGGTCAGCCGGCTCCTCGCCGTGGTCGTGGACGTCTGGCTGATGATCGCGGCGGCGACGGTCTTCCTGGCCGGGCTGGACTACCTGCTGAGCACCCTCTTCGACTACCACCTGAACGTCCAGGCGAGCAACCCGTGGTGGATCGCGCTGGGCGTGGTGAGCGCGTTCTCCTACGTCTTCCTCTGCGTCGAGATCGCCGGCCGCACGCCCGGCAAGGCGCTGGTCGGCCTCCGGGTGGTCTCCTGGGACGGCTCGCCGATCGGAATCCAGTCCGCGTTCTGGCGGACGCTGATCCTGCCGTTCAGCATCCTGCTGCTCGGGCTCGGCTGCCTGCTGATCATCGTGCAGAAGGACCGCCGCGCCCTGCACGACCTGATCGCCCGGACCGCGGTCGTCTACGACTGGCCGCCGCGGCAGGTCGACCTGCCGCCGGGGTTGTCCAAGTCGCTCGTCGAGGCCGCGTCCAAGCCGTAGGCCCAGCCTCGATATCCTCGGCGCCATGCGCGTCCACCTGGGTTCCGACCACGCCGGCCTCGAGCTGAAGGACCACCTCCTCGGGTGGCTCCGGGAGAACGGGCACGAGCCCGTCGACCACGGCCCGTTCGTCTACGACGCGCTCGACGACTACCCGGTGTTCTGCCTCCGGGCCGCCGAGGGCGTCGTGAAGGACCCCGGCAGCGCCGGCATCGTGATCGGTGGCTCCGGCAACGGCGAGCAGATGGCGGCCAACAAGGTCGCGGGCATCCGCGCCGCGCTCGTGTGGAGCAAGGAGACCGCGTCGCTGGCCCGCGAGCACAACGACGCGAACGTGATCTCGCTCGGGGGCCGGATGCACACCATCGAGGAGCTCACCGGCTTCATCGAGGTGTTCCTGGGCACCCCGTTCACGCACGACGAGCGCCACGTGCGCCGGATCGGGATGATGTCGTCGTACGAGACGACCGGGGCCCTGCCGCCGCTGCCCGAGTCCGCGCAGGGGCTCGGCCCGGATGCCTGAGGGGCACACCCTCTTCCGCCTGGCCCGTGACCTCGACGCCGCCTTCGTGGGCGGCCCGGTGCGGGTGAGCTCACCGCACGGCCGGTTCGCCGGCGACGCCGCGGTCGTCGACGGCCACGTGCTGCTCGGGGCCGAGTCGGCCGGCAAGCACCTGTTCCTCGAGTTCGAGGGCGACTGGTTCATCCACGTGCACCTCGGACTGATCGGGAAGTTCGACCTGTACCCGGCGCCGCCGCCGGCGGAGACGGTCGGACAGGTCCGGCTGCGGCTCCTCGACGCGACCACGTACGCCGACCTGCGCGGCGCCACCCAGTGCGACCTGATCGGCGTCGAGCGGCGCGACGCCATCCTCGGGCAGCTGGGTGCGGACCCGCTGCGGCCCGCCGACGTACCGGCCGGCGACCCGGAGCGTGCCTGGGGGCGGATCTCGCGGAGCCACCGCCCGATCGGGGACCTGCTGATGGACCAGGCGGTCGTCGCCGGCGTCGGCAACGTGTACCGCGCCGAGATCCTCTTCCGGCACCGGATCCACCCGCTGCGCCCCGGGCGGACGCTGCGCCGGGCGCAGTTCCAGGCGATGTGGGACGACCTCCGCGAGCTGATGGAGTACGGCGTCGAGACCGGCCGGATCGACACGGTCCGTGCGGAGCACACCCCGGAGGCGATGGGCCGGGAGCCGCGCAAGGACGACCACGGCGGCGAGGTGTACGTCTACCGCCGGACGGCGCAGCCGTGCCTGGTCTGCGGGGCGAAGGTCCGCACCGAGGTGCTGGTCGGGCGCAACCTCTTCTGGTGCCCGCGCTGCCAGCCGGTGTTCCGATCGCGGGCGGCCGGCTAGAGCCCCGTCGGCTCGTCGGTGGTGAAGTCGCGCACGCCGATCTTGCGCGCGGGGATCCCGAACATCACGGCGCTCTCGGGGACGTCCTTGGTGACGAGCGTGTGCGCGCCGACCAGGGCGTTGTCGCCGATGTGGACCTCGCCGACGATGACCGCGTGCGCACCGATGGTGACGTTGTCGCCGATCCGCGCGAACTTCTGGTCCGGGGTGAACCCGGCCATCCGGGGGTCGGGGTAGCGGGCGCCGCAGGTGACGCCGCCGGCGAAGGTCACGTTGGACCCGATCACCAGGTCGAAGCCGATGCAGACCCCCGAGGGGTGCGGCATCATGAATCCGGGCCCGATCCGGGGACCCGGCGACAGGTCCGCGCCGAGCATGATCGTCGCCACCGTGCGCAGCATCCGGGCCAGGCGGCTGGGGCCGCGGCGGCTGAGCGCCTGCTGTGCCCGGATGATGACCGACGCGATCATGCCGGGGTCGGTGGAGCACACGGCCAGCACCCGCAGCCACCCGCGGGCGCCCTCGCCGCGGTAGCGGGCGAGGTCGGAGAAGACCAGCTCGCGGAACGGCGAGTCGGCGTCCAGGGGAGCGGCCGACTTCGACGACCGGGCGTTCGTGAGCATGCGGAAGAAGATAGACCACCGGTCGTGCCGCCGGTCCGAAACGGCCAGGTCGCCCGCACGATGGGCAGCGGGAGGGCGACGGTCCAGTGCATGATGTTCCCGTGGTGGGACATCGGGAACGCGCCTGCGGGGCCTCTGCCTGCACTCCGGCGGGGAGCGGGTCGCGTGGCTGAGACGTCCTGGTCCGCGGTACGGCGACCGCTGGACCGGTTCTCGGAGTGGCGGATGCGCCTGCGCCGACGCATGGTCGATTCCGACCGCCCGGCACTGGTGGCGCTGGTGCTGCTCGCCATCGCGATCACCATCGGCGGCATCCTCAACGTCGACGTGGTGCCGCAGGTCGCGATGCTGGTCCCGATCTTCCTGGCGACCCTCTGGCTCGGCCCGCGGACGCTGCCGTGGTTCGTCGTGTTCTGCCTGGCCTGCGTCGTGGTGCTGCTGGCGGCCCAGCCGACGATCAGCACCCGCACCATCTCCCGGGTGGTGATCACTTTCGGGATCGCCTTCCTGGTGATGGTCACGTCCTTCCGCCGTGCCCGCCTCGGCGTCGCCGGACCGCGTGGTGAGTCGATGTTCGTCGACCTGCGCGACCGGATCGCCAACCAGGGCACGATCCCGGCGCTGCCGTCGGAGTGGCTGGTCGAGTCGGCCACCCGGTCCGCCGGCGGAACCTCCTTCGGCGGCGACTTCCTCGTCGCCAGCCGGGCCACCGACGGGTCGACCGTGGAGCTGATCGTGGTCGACGTCTCCGGCAAGGGCATCGAGGCCGGTACCCGCTCCCTGCTGCTCTCCGGCGCCTTCGGCGGGCTGGCCTCGGCGGTCCCGCCGGCCGAGTTCCTGACCGCCGCGAACGAGTACCTGCTCCGCCAGGACTGGGACGAAGGGTTCGCGAGCGCCGTACACCTGCACCTGCGGCTGTGCACCGGGGAGTTCGAGCTCCGGAAGGCCGGTCACCCGCCGGCGATCTGGCTGCACGCCGGCTCCGGGCGCTGGACCACGCTGGACTCCGACGGCCCCGTGCTCGGCCTGATCCCGGACACCGATTTCGAGGTCGTGACCGGCACGCTGATGCCGGGTGACGCGCTGCTGATGTACACCGACGGCCTGGTCGAGACGTCCAGCCGCGACATCGGCAGCGGCATCGACAAGCTGGCCGGGCTCGGCCAGGTGCTCTTCGCCCAGGGCTTCGAGGGTTCCGCCCAGCACCTCATCGACCGCCTCGCCACCGGCAACGACGACGGCGCGGTGGTGATGGTCCACCGGCGCACGCTGGTGGGGGAGGCGTGAGCCTGGGCGACGCGCCCGTCTCGGTCGTCGCTTCCTCCCAGCGACCGTAGGACAGTGGTCCTACCTGACGAGAGGGGACCGCGATGGGATCGAACGCAGGCAACGCCGGTGCGAGCGGCGCGCTCTACGGCCTCGGCATCTTCGGCGCACTGTTCTGGTTCTGGGGCCAGGCGGACGGCTTCTGGGAGCACATCTGGTCGATCTTCCAGGCGTTCTTCTGGCCGGCCTGGATGGTCTACCAGGCGTTCGAGGCGCTGTACCGCTGAGGCAAGTCGTGTGCCCGACGACGCGGTCGGGCGCGTCCTGAGGCACACGACCCGAAGTGTGGAGGGGATGACGGGAATCGAACCCGCGTAATCAGTTTGGAAGACTGGGGCTCTACCATTGAGCTACATCCCCGTGGTCACGTCGAGGCTTCTCCGTGGCCGGCACACAGGATGCCACAGCTTCCAACCGCACTGCATGTCGGCATTCCTCTAGACTGCGTTTCCGGCCCGCAGGGCGGGCCGGAAACGGGGCGTAGCGTAGTGGCTAGCGCGCCTGCTTTGGGAGCAGGAGACCGCAGGTTCGAGTCCTGTCGCCCCGACCGAACGGACGAGGGAGTCGCCGCATGATCACGGTCGACCCCGACACCCAGACGCCGCCGTACGAGCAGATCCGGGCTCAGGTCGTCGCGCACGTCGATTCCGGGGAGCTGCAGCCGGGGGACCGGCTGCCGACGGTGCGCCGGCTGGCCGAGGACCTCGGGGTCGCGGCGAACACGGTGGCGCGGGCGTACCGGGAGCTGGAGCAGTCCGGCGTCATCGAGACCCGCGGGCGGGCCGGCAGCTTCGTGACCGGGGACCAGGTCGAGCGGAAGGCGAAAGAGGCGGCGGCGACGTACCTGGCGCAGGTGACCGCGCTCGGGCTGACTCCCGCCGACGCGGTCGCGCTGGTGCGGCACCTGGAGCAGCATCCCGTCCGCTCCTCCTGATTTCGGGTGGGTGTGCCGGAGGAAGTAGGCTGACACGTCGGTGACGCGCGCCCTCGTGGCTTCGAGTGAGCCCGAGAGTGAACGCAGAGTGAGCGCGCCGACCGCACCGAGACAACCGCACCAAGGAGAACACCTGTGAAGAGCGCCGTCGAGACGCTGAACCCGACCCGGGCCAAGATCACCGTCGAGGTTCCGTTCGAAGAGCTGAAGCCCAGCCTGGACGCGGCCTACCAGCGGATCGCCAAGCAGGTGAACATCCCCGGGTTCCGCAAGGGCAAGGTCCCGCCGCCGGTCATCGACCGCCAGGTCGGCCGTGGCGCCGTCCTCGACGAGGCGATCAACGACGCGCTGCCGAAGCTCTACGTCCAGGCGCTGCAGGACAACGACCTGACGCCGCTGGCGCAGCCGGAGATCGACATCACCAAGTTCGAGGACAACGAGACCCTCGAGTTCACCGCCGAGGTCGACATCCGCCCGGAGATCACCGTCCCGGCGTACGACGACCTCGCGGTCACCGTCGACGACATCAAGGTCACCGACGAGGACATCACCGAGCAGGTCGAGGCCCTCCGCGAGCGCTTCGCCACCCTGAACGACGTCGAGCGCGCCGCGCAGGACGGCGACATCGTCTCGATCGACCTCAAGGCCACCAAGGACGGCGAGGACGTCGAGGGCGGCGAGGTCAACGGGTACTCGTACAAGGTCGGTTCCGGCGACATGCTCGAGGGCGTCGACGAGGCGCTCCGCGGCCTGTCCGCCGGCGAGGAGAAGTCCTTCGTCAGCCAGCTGCTCGGCGGCGACCTGGCCGGCCAGGACGTCGACGTCCTGGTGAAGGTCAACAACGTCAAGGAGCAGGAGCTCCCGGCGTTCGACGACGAGTTCGCCCAGACCGCCTCGGAGTTCGACACCGCCGACGAGCTGCGCGAGGACGTCGCGACCCGCCTGGAGCGCGGCAAGCGCCTCGAGCAGGCCGCCGCCGCCCGTGACGCCGTCCTGGAGAAGCTGCTCGACGCCGCCGAGATCCCGCTCCCGGAGGCGACCGTCACCAGTGAGCTCGCCCAGCGCAAGTCCGAGGTCGAGCAGCAGCTGCTCTACTCGGGCATGACGATGGAGCAGTACCTCGACAACGAGAAGCAGACCGTCGACGAGTTCGAGGCCGACCTGGAGAAGCGGGTCCGCGACGCGATGGCCGCGCAGTTCCTGCTCGACGAGGTCGCCAAGACCGAGGAGCTCGGTGTCGAGCAGCAGGAGCTCTCCCAGCACCTGTTCCGCCGTGCGCAGCAGTCGGGCCAGAACCCCGACGAGTTCATGAAGCACATGGTGGAGCACAACCACATCCCGGAGATGGTGGCCGAGGTCGTGCGCGGCAAGGCGCTGGCCCTGATCGTCGAGTCCGCGAAGGTCACCGACGAGTCCGGCAACCACGTCGAGCTCAAGCTCCTCCGCCCGGACGGCACCATCGGCGAGCTCGAGGCCGAGGTCGTCGAGGAGGCCACCGAGGGCCCCGAGGCCCCCGAGGCCACCGAGGGCGACGAGGCCTGAGCCCAGCAGCACCCGGAACGCCCGGCCACCGCGAGGTGGCCGGGCGTTCTGCCTTCTCCGGTGTGGGGGAGCGCACGCCAAGTGAGTGCACACTCGTTCACTGAATGTGGTTGACTGCCGCCATGACGCGACGGGCCACCCCCGCAGGCGCCGGGGTCCTCGAGGCCGCGGCCCTGGCGACCGAGCACCTCGACCACCTCGTCCTCGGAGCCGTCCGCGACGTGCACGTCTCCGTCTCCGACCGGGTCCACGCCGTCCTCGACCGCGTCACCGGCCGGCCGACGGTCCCGCACCGGATCCACGACGGCATCGCCGCCGGGGTGTACGCCGGCCTCGGGATCGGCATGCGCGCCGCGGCGCGGGGCCTCCGGCACGCCGACCGGCTCGGCGTCGGCCCCGCGATCGAGGACGGTCCGCGCGGCCGGTTCGTCGTCTCGGCGGTCAACGGGCTGATCGGCGACCGGCTGGTCGCGGACGGCTCGGCGCTCGCCATCGAGATCGGCGTACGCCGCGACGGACGGGACGTCCCGCTGACCCCGGACGGCCTCGCCGCCGCCTACCCGGACGCGAGCGACGCGCTCGTCGTCTTCCTGCACGGGCTCTGTGAGACCGAGGCCTACTGGGACCGCCGCAGCCGGCCCCGGCGGGAGGACGGGACCGGGGCCGCGCCGTACGGCGCCCGGCTCGCCGAGGACGAGGGCTGGACGCCGGTCTACGTCCGCGCCAACACCGGGCTGACGGTCGCCGAGACCGGGGTCGCGCTCAGCGCGCTGCTGCGGAGCCTGGTCGACGGCTGGCCGACCGAGGTGCGCCGGATCGCCCTGGTCGGGCACTCGATGGGCGGCCTGATCGCGCGAGCCGCGCTGGCCGTCACCCTGGACGACGACCAGCCGTGGACCGCGCTGGTCACCGACGTGGTCACGCTGGGCACCCCGCACACCGGGTCGCCGGTCGAGCGCGGCATCGCCCGCGGGGTCCGGCTCGCCGGGCGCGTCCCGGAGACGGCCCCGTTCGCCCGGATCTTCGAGCAGCGCTCCGCCGGCGTCCTCGACCTGCACGACGGGATGCCCGACGACGTGCAGGCGGTCCCGCACGCGCGCTACCGCCTGGTCGCGGCGACGCTGTCGCGCTCCGCGCGGCACCCGGTCGCGGCCACGGTCGGGGACTACCTGGTCCAGTACCGCTCGGCCGCCGGTCTGCTGCCGAACGGCGAGGAGCTGTTCCCGGGCGCCGACGTGCTCCACATCCCGAACGCCCACCACTTCGACCTGCTGAACCACGAAGATGTGTACCGGGCGCTCCGCACCTGGCTCGCGCGCCCCTAGATCCCCCGACCCGACGGAGACCAGCATGACCGAGACCGCAGCCCGGGAGCTCCGGGCCGAGACCACCATCGCGGCGCCCCCGGCGGAGGTCTGGGCCGCGCTCAGCGACTTCAGCCGGATGCCCGAGTGGAGCCCCGAGCTGGTCCGGATGCTGCCGCTCAAGCGCGGCGGGCTGAAGGTCGGCCAGCAGTACCTCGGCATCAACCGCCGCAAGGCAGTGGTCTGGCCCACCCGCAGCGTCGTCGCCGTCCTCGAGCCGGGGGAGGCGCTGGCCTGGGACACCCGGTCCAGCGGCGCCCGGTGGATCTACGAGCTGGCCGCCGACGGCGACGGCACCCGGGTGGTCCACCGCCGCCCGGTCCCGGGGGACCTGACCGTGATGAGCAAGCTGTTCGCGCCGCTGTTCCTCGGCGGGAACGACGACCACGCCGACGAGCTCGAGGCCGGGATGGCGCAGACGCTCGCGCGGCTCAAGGCGAGCCTCGAAGGCTGACCGGCCGCACCGCCGAGTCCGCCCTGGGTGCGCTCTGGGTCCGCTCTGAGTCCGCTCTGGGCGAACACGGCCGGTTTGCCCGTGGAATTGGCGGGACCGCCGTCTAGGGTCTTGGACGTGAACGAGATTCCCGGTCCCCAGATGAACGGTGGCGGCGCGTCCTACGGACTCGACGACCACATCTACCAGCGGCTGCTCCGTGAACGGATCGTCTTCCTCGGCTCCGAGGTGCGTGACCAGAACGCCAACGCGATCTGCGCGCAGCTCCTGCTCCTCTCCGCGGAGGACCCGGAGGCCGACATCTTCCTGCACATCAACAGCCCGGGTGGCTCGGTGGACGCGGGCATGGCGATCTACGACACCATGAACTACATCCCCAACGACGTCGCGACCGTCGGCATGGGCCTGGCCGCCTCGATGGGCCAGTTCCTGCTCTGCGCCGGCGCGAAGGGCAAGCGCTACGCGCTCCCGCACGCGCGGATCATGATGCACCAGCCGTCCGGCGGCATGGGCGGCTCGGCCTCGGACATCAAGATCCAGGCGCAGCAGTCGCTGCACATCAAGAAGGTGCTCCTCGACCTGATCGCGCACCACACCGGTCAGGCGATCGACCAGGTCGAGCAGGACGCCGACCGCGACCGCTGGTTCACCGCTCCGGAGGCCAAGGACTACGGCTTCATCGACCAGGTGATCACCAGCGCCCGCGAAGCCGCCGACGAGGGCCGTCCGGCCCGGAACAAGGACTGAGCATGAACTACTACATCCCTCAGTGGGAGGAGCGGACGTCGTACGGCTTCCGCCGGATCGACCCGTACGCGAAGCTCTTCGAGGACCGGATCATCTTCCTCGGCACGCCGATCAGCGACGACATCGCCAACGCGGTGATGGCCCAGCTGCTGTGCCTGGAGTCGATGGACCCGCAGCGCGACATCTCGATCTACATCAACTCGCCCGGCGGCTCGTTCACCGCGATGACGGCGATCTACGACACGATGAAGTTCATCCAGCCGGACGTCCAGACGGTCTGCCTGGGCCAGGCGGCCTCGGCCGCGGCGATCCTGCTCGCGGCCGGTACGCCGGGCAAGCGGATGGCGCTGCCGAACAGCCGGATCCTGATCCACCAGCCCTACACCGAGGGCACCTACGGGCAGTCCTCGGACATCGAGATCCAGGCCAACGAGATCCTCCGGATGCGCGAGCTGCTGGAGATCATGATCGCCGAGCACAGCGGCAAGACGGTCGAGGAGGTCAGCCGCGACATCGAGCGCGACAAGATCCTCACGGCCGACGGCGCGGTGGAGTACGGACTGATCGACGCGATCCTGGAGTCGCGCAAGGCGGCCGCGCTCGTCTGAGCGCGGCCTCGGAAATCTGGCCGTGTCCCGCCGCAAAGATCCACGCGGCGAGGTACCGTCGGAACGAGCGATGCCGATCATTCGTCGGCACTGATGAGGGGAGACGTCGCCCGTGGCACGCATTGGGGACGGGGGTGACCTGCTGAAGTGCTCTTTCTGCGGGAAGAGCCAGAAGCAGGTCAAGAAGCTGATCGCCGGACCCGGCGTGTACATCTGCGACGAGTGCATCGACCTCTGCAACGAGATCATCGAGGAAGAGCTCAACGAGACCAACGAGGTCGGCCTCGAGGAGCTGCCGAAGCCCCGTGAGATCTTCGAGTTCCTGAACTCCTACGTCATCGGCCAGGAGCAGGCGAAGAAGTCGCTCGCGGTCGCGGTCTACAACCACTACAAGCGGGTGCAGGCCGGCGTCACCGCGGGCGCCTCGAAGAGCAAGGACGAAGCCGTCGAGGTGGCGAAGTCCAACATCCTCGTCATGGGCCCGACGGGCTGCGGCAAGACCTACCTCGCCCAGACCCTCGCCCGGATGCTCAACGTCCCCTTCGCGATCGCCGACGCGACCGCGCTCACCGAGGCCGGCTACGTCGGCGAGGACGTCGAGAACATCCTGCTCAAGCTGATCCAGGCCGCCGACTACGACGTCAAGAAGGCCGAGACCGGCATCATCTACATCGACGAGATCGACAAGGTGGCCCGGAAGGCCGAGAACCCGTCGATCACGCGCGACGTGTCCGGCGAGGGCGTCCAGCAGGCGCTGCTCAAGATCCTCGAGGGCACCACCGCCTCGGTCCCGCCGCAGGGCGGCCGCAAGCACCCGCACCAGGAGTTCATCCAGATCGACACGACGAACATCCTGTTCATCGTGGGCGGCGCGTTCGCCGGCCTGGAGCACATCGTGGAGCAGCGGGTCGGCAAGAAGACGCTCGGGTTCACCGCCGAGATGCGCGCTTCCAAGGAGGCCGAGGCGGACGAGATGTTCGCCCAGGTGCGTCCCGAGGACCTGGTGAAGTTCGGGCTGATCCCCGAGTTCATCGGCCGGCTGCCGCTGATCGCGAGCGTCAACAAGCTCGACAACCCGGCCCTGGTGCAGATCCTGACCGAACCGCGCAACGCGCTCATCAAGCAGTACCAGAAGCTGTTCGAGCTCGACGGTGTCGAGCTGGAGTTCACCGAGGACGCCATCACCGCGATCGCCGACAAGGCGATGGAGCGGGGGACCGGTGCCCGTGGCCTGCGCGCCATCATCGAGGAGGTCCTCCTCAACGTGATGTACGAGGTCCCGTCCCGCGAGGACATCGCGAAGGTCGTCGTGACCGGCGAGGTCGTCGCCGACAACGTGAACCCGACCCTGGTGGTCCGGGAGCCCGAGGCGAAGAAGAAGAAGTCCGCCTGACGAAGGCCTGGTGGGGCACCCGGCGGAAGTTCGGGAACCCGTCCGTGTCGAAAGGCACGTTCGGGTACGGACGAATAGTTCCAAAGGGCCATGTCGGACACCCGGAGTTCCGTTAGGGTCTCCGTGGACGCCCAGGAACGGGTGTCCACCAGGAGGCTGCACCTCGCAGCCGGAGCTCGGGAGCAGGGTTGCAGATCAACCGGACCAGGCCGATCATGGCCTTCATCCTCGTAGCCGTCGTGTGCGGCTTCGTGATCGCTGCAGGCCTGCGCGCGAGTGCTCTCACCGTCGTGGTCAGCGGTCGCTCACCCGCGTCCTTCGGGGCGTCCTCCGGCGCCGTTCTCGGTCCGGTCCTGCGTCTGCGCGAGGACGGCTCCACGACCATCGAGACGGTCCCGCTGCTGAGCGGCGACCAGGGCCGGTCGACGACCAGCCGCCCGGTGTCGGACGCGGACACCGCCACTGGCGGTCAGCACACCGCGACCGTCGCGGTGCATCACGCCAGCGCGACGAGCAAGCCGACCACCGCTGCCGGCGCGACTGTCGCGAAGCCGGTCGTCCCGGCGACGCCCCCCACCCCGACCCCGACCACCAGCACCCCGCGCCCCGGCAGCGGCGGCACGAGCAGCCCGACGGTCGCCAAGCCGACCACCGGTTCCGGTAGCGGCAGCGACGTGACGCCTGGCACTGACGGCCGGGGCCGCCACGGCCACGGCCACGGCGGGGGCCAGGGCAAGGGGCACGGCGCGGACAAGGCCCGCGCCCGCGACCAGGTCGCCACGCCGAGCAGCAGCCCGGCCGCGAGCGGCTCTGACGACTCGCGCGGCAACGGCAACGGCAAGGGTCCTGAGAAGGGTCAGGACAAGGCTCAGAACAAGGCCGACCAGGGCAAGGGCCACGGCAACGGCCACGGCCACGGCAAGGGCAACGCCCGCCACCGCCACCGCTGAGCCGAACCGCTCAGGCCTCCTCGACCGGAGCCAGCTCGGCGGTCACCGTCAGCTCGGTCGCCGCGTCGTCCGCGACGAGCACCAGCTCGCCGACGACCTTGCCGACCTTCCGCAGGTCCTCGGCCGCGGCACCCGCCGCCTCGACGAGCGCCGCGGGGCCGGAGATCTCGACCCGGGACAGCTCGGCGCGCATCGACACCTTCGCCTGCGACTTCGCGCCGCGGATCCCGCCGAGCGCGGTCGCGACGGCGGTGAGCACGGCAGGGTCGCCCTCGCCGGCGGCCGAGAGCTCCGCCGGGGTCGGCCAGGTCGCGTGGTGGACCGAACCGCCACCGGCGGACGGCCACCAGGACCAGACCTCCTCGGTCACGTACGGCAGGAACGGGGCCAGCAGCCGGAGCTGGGCGTGCAGTGCGGTCGCGAGGGTGGCCTTCGCCGACTCGGTGGCCGGACCGCCCTCCTCGGCGTACGCGCGCTCCTTGACCAGCTCCAGGTAGTCGTCGCAGAACTCCCAGAAGAACTTCTCGATGACCTCGAGCGCCGTGGTGTAGTCGTAGTCGTCGAACGCCTGCGTCGCCCGGGTGATCGTGCCGGCCAGCCCGGCCAGCAGCGCCCGGTCGACCGGCTCGGTGACCGCGGCCGCGTCGACCGTGGTCGCGCCGACGCCGCCGAGGACGAACTTCGAGGCGTTCAGGACCTTCATCGCCAGCCGGCGGCCGACCTTCATCTGCGCCTCGTCGAACGGCGAGTCCAGACCCGGGCGGGCCATCGCCGCGCGCCAGCGGACCGCGTCGGCGCCGAACTTGTCCAGGATCTCGGTCGGGACGACCACGTTGCCCTTGGACTTCGACATCTTCTTGCGGTCCGGGTCCATCACGAAGCCGGACAGCATCGCGTGCGTCCACGGAAGCACGTGGTTCTCGTGGTGCGCCCGGACGACACGGCTGAACAGCCAGGTCCGGATGATGTCGTGGGCCTGCGTGCACAGGTCCATCGGGAAGGTGCGCGCGAACAGGTCCGGGTCCGACTCCCAGCCGCAGGCCAGCTGCGGGGTGAGCGAGGAGGTGGCCCAGGTGTCCATCACGTCGGGGTCGCCGATGAAGCCGCCGGCCCGACCGCGCTGCGCCTCGTCGTACCCGGCCGGGGCGTCGGTCGACGGGTCGACCGGCAGGGCGTCCTCGGTGGGGATCAACGGGTGCTCGTAGTCCGGCTCTCCGTCGGCGTCGAGCGGGTACCAGACCGGGAACGGGATGCCGAAGAAGCGCTGCCGCGAGACCAGCCAGTCGCCGTTCAGGCCGCCGACCCAGTTGTCGTACCGGTGCTTCATGTGGGCCGGGATCCAGGTGATCCCCGCGCCGTCCTCGATCAGGTCGGCCCGGAGCTCGGCGTCGCGGCCGCCGTTGCGGATGTACCACTGCCGGGTCGCGACGATCTCCAGCGGCTTGTCGCCCTTCTCGAAGAAGTTCGTCATCCGCTGGGTCGGCTTCGGCTCGCCGTCGAGGTCGCCGGACTCGCGCAGCTTGGCCACCATCTCCTCGCGCGCGCTGAAGGTGGTCTTGCCGGCCAGGTCGGCGTACGCGGAGGCGGCGGGCTCGGAGGCCAGCCACTCCGGGGTCTCCCGGTGCAGCCGGCCGTCACGGCCGATCACGGTCCGGACCGGGAGCTGGAGCTCGCGCCACCACTGGACGTCGGTGAGGTCGCCGAAGGTGCAGCACATCGCGATGCCGGCGCCCTTGTCCGGCTCGGCCGCCTCGTGCGCGAGGACCGGGATCTCGACGCCGAAGACCGGCGAGGTGACGGTCTTGCCGAAGAGCGGCTGGTAGCGCTCGTCGTCCGGGTGGGCGATCAGCGCGACCACGGCCGGGATCAGCTCGGGTCGGGTCGTCTCGATGTGGATCGGGGTGCCGTCGCCGCCGTCGGTCGGCACCGTGTGGAAGGCGACCCGGTGGTAGGCGCCCGGGTACTCGCGCGCCTCGAGCTCGGCCTGCGCGACCGCGGTCTGGAAGGTCACGTCCCACAGCGTCGGCGCTTCCTGCAGGTACGCCTCGCCGCGCGCGAAGTTGCGCAGGAACGCCCGCTGGCTGACGGTCTGGGCGTCCTTGCCGATCGTGGTGTACGTCGTCGACCAGTCCACCGACAGGCCGAGGGTGCGCCACAGCGACTCGAAGACCTTCTCGTCCTCCTCGACGAGCTCCTCGCACAGGGCGATGAAGTTCGGCCGCGAGATCGGGACCTGCTTCTTCGGGTCAGGCTTCGCCGGCGGGGTGAAGTCGGGGTCGAACGGCAGCGACGGGTCGCAGCGGACGCCGTAGTAGTTCTGCACCCGGCGCTCGGTCGGCAGGCCGTTGTCGTCCCAGCCCATCGGGTAGAAGACCGACTTCCCGCGCATCCGCTGGTAGCGGGCGATCAGGTCGGTGTGGGTGTAGGAGAAGACGTGGCCGACGTGCAGGCTGCCGGAGACGGTCGGCGGGGGAGTGTCGATCGAGTAGACGTTCTCGCGCGGCTGGGTGCGGTCGAACTTGTAGGTCTCCTCGCTCTTCCAGCGCTCCGCCCAGGTGCCCTCCAGGCCCTCCAGCGCGGGCTTGTCCGGTACGACGACCGCCGCGGGCGCTGCGGTCGTCGGGGCGTCGGACAGGTGCTGGGTGTCGGTCATGGGCGCAATGCTACGGAAGTGCTCGGGGACCTCGAAAACCAGTTCTGACCTGCGAACCCCGTCTCCTAGGCTCGCGGGGTGGATCACCTGCTCGAGTTCTTCGACGACCCGCACGACTTCCTCGCCGCGGCCGAGCCGTTGCTCGCCGCGGAGCCGGTCCGGTGCACGGTGGTCGCCTCGGTCACGGCCCGGTTCGCGCGCGGGGACGACACCCGGCCGGACGGCGCCCCGGCGCCCTGGTGGGTCGTCGTCCGGGACCAGGACGGCCAGCCGGTCGGGGCCGCGATGCGGACGGCACCGCTGCCCCCGCACCCGCCGTACCTGCTCGCGATGCCGGACGGGGCCGCGCGCCTCCTGGCGCGCACGCTGCACGACCGGGGCGAGAGCGTGGCCGTGGTGAACGGTTACGTGCCGACGATCGACGTCTTCGCCGCGGAGACGATCAGGCTGTCCGGCGGCACCGCCTCCGAGACCGAGCGCACCAGCCTCTACGAGGTGACCGACCTGGTCGAGCCGCCCACCGTGGCCGGACGGCTGCGGATCGCCCGCGAGGACGAGGTGGACCTCGTCCAGGGCTGGTTCGACGCCTTCGGCCCGGACGCCTCGGAGCAGGCCGGCCGGGTGGACCCGCACCCGCAGATCGAGACCCGGGAGAGCACCCGGGCCCGGATCCTCGCGGGCGACGTGTGGCTCTGGGACGACGAGGACGGCGTGCCGGTCGCGGTGACGGCGTACAACCCGCCAAGCTTCGGGGTAGCCCGGGTGGGGCCGGTCTACACGCCCCAGGAGCACCGCGGCCGTGGATACGCGGCCGCCGGGGTGGCCGCGATCACGCGACGCCTCCTCGACGAGGGCGCCCGCGTGTGCCTCTTCGCCGACGAGCAGAATCCCACGTCCACCGGGGTGTACCGCCGGCTCGGCTACCGCCCGCTGGCGGTCACCGGCGGCGTGCAGATCGGATCCGGAGGGTGAGGAGGTCGCGCAGCGACCGTCTCGAAACCTAGACCTCGAGCGGGTCCAGCACCGCGTGGTCGCCGAGCGTCCCGCTCAGGGCTCGCACCTGGTCGTCGGCGTCGCCGAGCCAGCGGGCCAGCAGCGTCAGCCGGGAGGTGTACCAGCCGACCGCGTACTCGGCCGTGACGCCGATGCCGCCGTGCAGCTGGATCGCTTCCTGCCCGATCCTGCGCGCGGCGCGGGCGGTCTGGAGCTTCGCCCGGACGGCCGCGTCGGTCAGCGCCGCGAGGTCGTCGGTCGCGGCGGCGACCATCGTCGCCCAGGTGACCAGCGAGCGGGTCAGCTCCAGGTCGGTATACATGTCGGCGGCACGGAAGGTGAGCGCCTGGAAGCGGTTCAGCGTGACCCCGAACTGCTGCCGGGTGGTCAGGTAGGCGGTGGTCATCGCCAGCGCGGTGTCCATCGCGCCGAGAGCCTCGTGGCACGCGGCGATCCGCGCCAGGGCGGTCGCGCGGGCGATCGCCTCGGACGCGTCCCCACCGGCGCCCAGGGGCGTCGCCGCGGCACGGTCGAAGACGAGCCGGGCGGCCCGGCCGCCGTCGTTCGTGGCGAACGCGACCGCGTCCGCCGGCCGCGGCGCCACGAACAGCTCGTCGCCGACGTGCCAGATGATCGTGTCCGCCTGCGCGCCCTGGAGGACCACCTCGTCGACGCCTTCCTCGCCGTGCGCGTGGGCGTAGGCGAGCAGGTGCTCGCCGGAGGAAAGCCCACCGAGCAGCTCCGCCCGCTGGTCGTCACTGCCGGCCGCGGCCACCAGGCCGCCGGCGAGCGCGACCGCGGCGACGTACGGCTCGGGTGCCAGCACCCGGCCGATCTCCTCGGCGACGAGAGCCACCTCGACGGGCCCGGCGCCCATGCCGCCGTCGGCCTCGGCGAACGGCAGGCCGAGCAGGCCCATCTCGGCCAGCCGGCCCCACAGCGCGGTGTCGAAGCCCGGGTCGGTCGCAGTGACCTGCCGGCGCCGCTCGGCGTCGACGCTCGGGTCGTAGCCCTTGAGCAGCCCGCGGACCGCGTCCCGCAGCGCGGCCTGCTCCTCGTCCAGCGTGAAGTCCATGTGCTCTGCTCCTAGAGT
The DNA here is from genome assembly GCF_052114005.1 of Marmoricola sp. RAF53. Classification (NCBI taxonomy): domain Bacteria; kingdom Bacillati; phylum Actinomycetota; class Actinomycetes; order Propionibacteriales; family Nocardioidaceae; genus Marmoricola; species Marmoricola sp. RAF53. The sequence goes on from NZ_JBFRDX010000008.1 coordinate 46,915, forward strand.
CCGAGGATCGTGCCGGCGATGATCTGGCGCTGGATCTCGTTGGACCCGCCGTAGATCGACGCCTTCCGGAGGTTCAGGTACGTCGGGGTGGCCAGCGTCGCCCACCCGGGCGCCGTCTCCGAGCCGACGGCGAAGGACAGCTCGCCGGCCAGGTCGACCTGGAGCTCGGAGACCGCCTGCTGCAGCTCGGTGCCCTTGAGCTTGAGGATCGAGGACGCCGGGTGCGGCTTGCCGTCCGAGGAGTTCGCGACCACCCGCAGGGCGGTCAGCTCCAGGGCGAGGAGCTCGTTCTCGAGCTCGACGAACCGGGCCGCCAGCAGCGGGTCCTCCAGCCGTCCCTGCTCGCGGGCGATCTCCTTGACCGAGGCCAGCACCCGCTTGGTGGCCCCGACCGGAGCGACGCCGACCCGCTCGTTGCCGAGCAGGAACTTCGCCTGCGTCCAGCCCTGGTTGACCTCGCCGACCAGGTTCTCGCCCGGGACCCGGACGTTGTCGAAGAAGACCTCGTTGACCTCGTAGCCGCCGTCGATCATCTGGATCGGGCGCAGCGTCACGCCGGGGGAGTCCATCGGGAAGAGCAGCATCGAGATGCCGGCCTGCTTCTTCACCTCGGGGTCGGTCCGGGCCAGGCAGAAGATCCAGTCGGCGTGCTGGCCGAGCGTCGTCCAGGTCTTCTGCCCGTTCACGATCCAGTCGTCGCCGTCACGCTCGGCGCGGGTGGAGAGCGAAGCCAGGTCGGAGCCGGAGTTCGGCTCCGAGAAGCCCTGGCACCACCAGATGTCCAGGTTCGCGGTCGCCGGCAGGAACCGCTCCTTCATCTCTTGGGAGCCGAAGTGCGCGATCACCGGGCCGATCATGCTGGCGTTGAACGCCAGCGGCGGCGGGACGCAGGCCAGCTGCATCTCCTCGTGCCACAGGTGCTTCTGCAGCGGGGTCCAGTCGCGTCCGCCCCACTCCACCGGCCAGTTCGGGACGGCGAGGCCGGCCGCGTTCATGACCCGCATGCAGGTCACGTAGTCGTCCTTGCCGATGTGCCGGCCCGCGGCGATCGTGTCGCGGACGTGCTGGGGGATCTCGGTGGTGAAGAAGGTCCGCATCTCCTCGCGGAACGCGGTCTCCTCCTCGGTGAGTCGAAGCCTCATGCGGCGAGGCTAGCCGCACCGGGGCGCGGCAGTCACCAGACGAGGACGGGCTTCACGACTTTTCCGGCGAGCACGTCGGCCACGGCCTGGTTGATCTCGCTGAACGGGTACGTCGCGATCAGGTCGTCGACGTCGAACTCGCCGGCGGCGTTGAGCGCGATCAGCCGCGGGACCATCTCCTGCGGGTCCGAGTCGCCCTCGATGGAGGCCTTGATGACCTTGCCGGTCTGGAGCAGGTCGATCGCGTCGATCGCGTACTCCTCGGCGCCGAGGCCCAGGGCCACCAGGGTGCCGCGCACCTTCAGCGCCTGCTGGGCCTGCTTCACCACGGCCGAGATCGCCGTCGTGTCGATCGCGTACGACGCCCCGCCGCCGGTGAGCTCCTTGATCTTCTCGACGACGTCCTCGGCCGTCGGGTCGACCCCGATCGCGCCGAACTTCGCGGCCGCGTCCCGGCGGCTGGCCATCGGGTCGACCGCGACGACCGTGCCGACGCCGAGGTGCTGGGCGGCGGCCAGGGCGGCGAGCCCGACGGCGCCGACGCCGAAGACGACCAGGCTGTCCCCGGCCTCCGGCTTCAGCACGTTGAGCACGGTGCCGGCGCCGGTCTGGAAGCCGCAGCCGTAGGGGGCGACCTTGGTCAGGTCGACGGACTTGTCGACCACGACCACGTTGTCGGCGTACGCGATGGCGTGCTGGGACAGGCTGGACTGGCCGAAGAAGTTGCCGAAGACACCGGCGCCGTCCTTGGAGTAGGTCTGCGATCCGTCCATCCGCATGCCCATGTAGTTCAGCAGCAGCGAGGAGTCGCAGTAGCCGACCAGGCCGTTCGTGCAGTTCTCGCAGGCACGGCACGACCGGAAGCTGAGCACGACGTGGTCGCCGACCTCGATGCCGGTGACGTCGTCACCGATCGCCTCCACGACGCCGGCGCCCTCGTGGCCGAAGACGTTGGGGAACATCTCCTCGGGCAGGAAGCCCTTGAGGTGGATGTCGGTGTGGCACAGGCCGGTCGCGACGATCCGGACCAGGACCTCGTCGGCCCGCGGTCCGTCGAGCTCGACCTCCTCGAGGGAGAAGTCCGCGCCCTGGGAATTCACGACGGCGACAGTGGTCTTCATGCGTGCTCACGCTCCAGCCAGAAGTAGTAGTGGTCGGCGGTCCCGAAGACCGCTTCGAGCTTGCCGTTCATGATCCCCATGACGGTGTCGTCGTCGACCTTCTTGAAGTGGTCGAAGACGGGCATGGCGTCGTACACCATCGTCGCGGTGGTCTCGCCGCGGAAGCCGACCTCCCAGAGGGAGGCGTGGCCGCCGCCGGCCGCCGCCGCGTTCGAGTAGAGGTTGCCGTCGGCGTCGCGGCAGATCAGCGGATGTCCCTCGAGCGCGGAGTCGAACCGCTTGCCGTGCCAGCCGATCTTGGTGAGCAACCCGTTGGCCGGGTGCCCGGTCGCGCCCTCCCCTTTGAGCAGGGCTCCGCCGCGCCAGGAACCGAGCATCTCCTCGACCCGCACGGTGGCCAGGTCGGCCCAGAGCGCGTCGAGCTCCGCGGGCGACGGGCTCGGGGCGGCGACGAGCGTGTCGAATCGGGCGCGGCTCATCGGGTCAGCGGGTCGCCTCGACCGACATCTGGGTGCCTTCCTCGCCCTCGCGGAGGTCGAGGCCGGAGAGGCCGTCGACGTCGCTGAAGCCGAGCTCCTTCTCGACCACCGAGTGGAAGCCGATCGCCTCCAGCTCCTGCTTCAGGGTCTCGAAGTCGAACATGTAGCCCATCCAGTGCTCGAACGAGGCCACCGGGATCCGGAGCAGGTCGACAGGGTGCTCGACGGTCAGGCCGATGCCCTTGTAGAAGCCGGCCTCGGGTCCGTCCAGGCTCTCGCGGCCCTTCAGGTACAGGTCGACGTGCTTGCGCATGTCCGGGGTGCAGAGCCGGACGGTGCCGCCCGGCTGCAGGCAGCGGTAGGCCTCGCGCAGCATCGCGCGGACGCCCTCGAGCGGGATGTGCTCGACCACGTTGTCCGCGAAGACCAGCTCGACCGAGCCGTCCTCGAGCGGCCACGCCGCGGTCGCGTCCAGGTAGTTGCGGGCGAACGGGCCCACGTTGGTGACGACCCAGCCCTCACGCGGGTCGTTGCCGCCGATCTCCAGGCGCACCGGCCGGGCCGCGGACTTCAGCGCCGCGTTGGCGCGACGGGTGGCGAAGGGCTTGTTGGCGGCGACGACGATCGGGCGAGCGACGGGCCGCACGGCGGCGCGGAGACGGGAATTCACCGGGCGAACGCTACCCGAATCGGGTGGGACCGGTGGGGTTGTTCAGAACTCGGTGTCAGGGCCGGTCCGAGGGCGCGGCCGAACGTGCGACCGGCCGCGGCACCGGGCCCCTGAAGACCCGTCCGTCGGCGTCGATACCGAGCAGGGCGCTGGCGAATTCCTCGGCCGTGGCCGGCGGCACCCGCCGGGTGGGGGCGGCGTCCGGGGCGCGGTCCAGCATCGCCCGGATCCCGTCGGCCAGACCGGTCGCGGTCAGCTCGACGGCCACCCCGCCGCCGGTCGCGGCGATCTCCTTCGCGCGGACGGTGGACCCCGCGGTGACCACCGGGACGCCGGCCGCCGTCGCCTTGCCCATGATGCCGCTGGGGCCGTTGTTGCTCAGCGGGATCGGGGCCACGTCGACCGCGGCGACCAGCTTGTCGAGCAGGTCGTTGGGGTGGAAGCCGTCCCGGACCTCGACCCGCGCCCGGCGGTCGGCCGGCAGCTCCTCGACCCACTCCAGCACCTCGGGCGAGACCGGGCCGGCGAGCAGCAGGTCGGCGTCGATCGCGCCCTGCTCGATCGCCTCGAAGATCAGGTGCGCGTTGCGGCGCTGGCTGATCAGCCCGAAGACGCCGACGATCTTCCGGTCCTGGGGCAGCCCGAGCTCGGCGCGCAGCGCCACCCGGTCGCGCGAGTGCGCCGAGCAGATCTCGGGGTCGCGGGCCCGCTTCACGATCCAGCCGGTGGTCATGTCGTCGCGGCCGGCGAACCCGGCCACCCGGTCGGCGACGCCGCGGGTGCGGGCCACCGCCGCGAGCACCGCCTTGGGGGCCTTGAGCTTCCAGCTGATCGGCTTCAGGCCCGCGCGGGCCGGGTAGCGGGTCAGCATCAGCACGAACCGCGGCTTGCGGGCGATCCCGCGGAAGGCCCGCGGAGCGTGCCGCCACCAGGACTTGAGGGCGACGTCGGCGTCCATCAGCACGACGGTGTCGACGTCGCGGGTCCGGCACACGTCCGCGACGGCGGCCGCGATCTCGGCGGTCGGCGGGATCGGTGAGGTGAACGGTTCGGCGACCTCGATCCGGACGTCGCCGAGGTACTCGGCGTACTCCGTGCAGTCGGTGCCGCCGGCCTGGGTGAGCAGGAGCACGTCGTGCCCGGCGCCCTGGAGGAACAGGGTCAGGTTGGCCACCGCCTGCGGGTGGTGGCCGTTCATGACCGGGTCGACCAGGACGGTCAGCGGCACGCGGGCCTCCCTGCTGGGGACGCGCTGCCGGCGGAGCGGCGCGGCGTCGTACGGACGTGGGGGAACCGGCCCCCGGGACGCGGGCACGGCGATGGCCGGAAGGGTAGCGCGGGGGAGCCCACCGCTCACCGGGATCCGGAGTTCCTGTCCCCGACGCGCGCAGGCCTAGGATGAGCCCCGAGATGTCTGACCTCCCCGCTGATCCCCGTCCCGCCGAGACCTACGCCGAGGTCGAGGACGCCCTCCTCTCCCGCTGGCCCGAGTCCCGGCTCGAACCCAGCCTGGACCGGATCGCCGCGTTCACCGAGCTCCTCGGCGAACCGCAGCGCGGCTACCCGGTGATCCAGCTGACCGGTACCAACGGCAAGACCTCGACGGCGCGGATGGTCGAGACGCTGATCCGCGGCCTCGGGCTGCGCACCGGCCGGTTCACCAGTCCGCACCTGGAGTCGATGACCGAGCGGATCGTCGTCGACGGCGCGCCGCTGTCCGACGAGGCGTTCGTGGCCGCGTTCAACGACGTCGCGCCGTACACGCACCTGGTCGACGCCGACCAGGCGCACCCGCTGTCCTTCTTCGAGACCGTCGTCGGGATGGCGTACGCCGCCTTCGCGGACGCCCCTGTCGACGTCGCCGTCGTCGAGGTCGGGATGGGCGGCACCTGGGACGCCACCAACGTCGCCGACGCCGCCGTCGCCGTGCTCACCCCGATCGCGGTCGACCACACCCAGTACCTCGGCGGGAGCGTCGCCGAGATCGCCCGCGAGAAGGTCGGCATCATCAAGCCGGGCGCCACCGTGATCACCGCGGTGCAGGAGCCCGACGCCGCTGCCCAGATCGTCGCCCGCGCGGCCGAGGTCGGGGCGACCGTCGCCCGGGAGGGCCTCGAGTTCGGGATCCGCTCCCGGGTGCCCGCGGTCGGCGGCCAGATGCTCGCGATCCAGGGCCTGCGCGGCACCTACGAGGACGTCTTCCTTCCGCTCTACGGGGCGCACCAGGCTCAGAACGCCGCACTCGCGCTCGCCGCGGTGGAGGCGTTCGTCGGCGGTGACGAGCCGCTGTCGGAGGAGGTCGTCCGGGACGCGTTCGCCGAGGTGACCTCGCCGGGCCGGCTCGAGATCGTCCGCCGCTCGCCGACGATCGTGCTCGACGCCGCCCACAACCCGCACGGTGCCCGTGCGGTCGTCGACGCGCTGGAGGACTCTTTCACGTTCAGCCCGCTGATCGGCGTCGTCGGCGTGATGGCCGACAAGGACTACGAGGGCCTGCTGGAGACGCTGGAGCCGGTGCTCGCGCACATCGTCTGCACCCAGAACTCGACCGCGCGCGCGATGCCGGCGCACGAGCTCGCCGAGGTCGCCCGCGGCATCTTCGGCCAGGACCGGGTCAGCGAGGCCCCCTCGCTGGTCAACGCCATCGACGAGGCGGCCGCCCTCGCCGAGGTCGGCGGCGTCTTCGGCGAGGGCCTCGGCTCCGGCGGCGTCCTGGTCACCGGCTCGGTCATCACCGTCGGCGAGGCCCGCGCCCTGATCGCCCCCCGGGAGGATCCGTCGTGATGCAGCGGCGGCTCTGCTCCGCGATCCTCCTGCTGGAGGCGGTCGTCCTCGGCCTGACCACTCCGGTGCTGATCTCGGTGGAGTCGGTCGACACCTCGACCGCCCTCTGGATCGGCCTCGGGCTCACCGTCGCCTGTCTGCTGGCCGCGGGGATGCTGCGCAGCCCGTGGGGCTACCGCCTCGGCTGGGCGATCCAGGTCGCGGCGGTCGCGCTCGGCACGCTGGTCACGGCGATGTACGTGCTCGGGGCGCTCTTCCTGCTGCTCTGGTTCACCGCCGTCCGGCTCGGCCGGATGATCGACACCGACCGGGCCGCGGCGTACGCGGCGTACGAGCAGGAGCAGGCGGCCGACCAGGGCTAGGGCACGTCTGACCGCTCCTGCCGGCTGCGCGCCGCCATGCACGGCACCTGGCGGCGTTCTCGTCGCTCGACGTGCCGCTGGCACGCCTTCGCTCCTCGGCCTTGCCAGCCACCGCGCCTGACGACGCTCGCTTCGGCAGCGAGCGGTCAGACGTGCCCTAGTTTGGCTCCATGGAGTCCTACGCCGCCGGCGAGACCAGCCCCGCCCTGCTCGAGGAGACGATCGGCGCCGCGCTCGCGCGGGTGGCCGCCGCCCACGCCGACCGCGAGGCGCTGGTCGAGGTGGCCAGCGGCCGGCGGTGGACCTACGCCGAGCTCGACGCCGACGTCGACGCGCTCGCGGTCGGACTGCTCCGGGCCGGCATCACCCGGGGCGACCGGGTGGCGATCTGGGCGCCGAACTGCGCCGAGTGGACGATCACCCAGTTCGCGACCGCGCGGATCGGGGCCGTCCTGGTGACCGTGAACCCGGCCTACCGGACCCACGAGCTGGCGTACGTGCTCAACCAGTCGGGCGCGCGGATGCTGGTCGCGGCCACGTCGTACAGGACCAGCGACTACCGCGCGATGATCGACGAGATCGTCGACCGGACGCCGGTCCAGCGGGTCGTCTACCTCGACACCCCGGACTGGACCGAGCACAACGTGAGCGACCCCGGGATCACCCTGCTCGAGCTGTCCGCCTACCTGGCCGAGAACGTGCTGACGCCGGACGACCCGATCAACATCCAGTACACGAGCGGCACCACCGGGTTCCCCAAGGGCGCCACGCTGAGCCACCGCAACATCCTGAACAACGGCTACTTCACCACCGAGACGATCAACTTCACCGAGCACGACCGGCTCTGCATCCCGGTGCCCTTCTACCACTGCTTCGGGATGGTGATGGGCAACCTCGGCTGCGTCACCCACGGCGCCGCGATGGTGATCCCGGCGCCCGGGTTCGACCCGGAGATCACGCTCCGCACGATCGCCGAGGAACGCTGCACCGGCGTGTACGGCGTCCCGACGATGTTCATCGCGATGCAGAGCTCGCCGAGCTTCGCCGAGCACGACCTGTCCTCGTTGCGCACCGGGGTGATGGCCGGTTCGCCGTGCCCGGTCGAGGTGATGAAGCGCTGCATCGACGACATGCACATGTCGGAGGTGTCGATCGCCTACGGGATGACCGAGACCTCGCCGGTCTCGACGCAGACCCGTTCCGACGACGACCTGGACCGGCGTACCGCGACCATCGGCCGGGTGCACCCGCACGTCGAGGTCAAGGTCGTCGACCCCGGCACCGGCCGCACCCTGGAGCGCGGCGAGCCCGGCGAGCTCTGCACCCGCGGCTACTCGGTGATGCTCGGCTACTGGGACGACCCGGAGAAGACGGCCGAGGCGATCGACGCCGACGGCTGGATGCACACCGGCGACCTCGCGGTGATGCGGGAGGACGGCTACTGCACCATCGTCGGACGGATCAAGGACATGGTGATCCGCGGCGGGGAGAACATCTACCCGCGCGAGATCGAGGAGTTCCTGTACACCCATCCCGATGTCGAGGACGTCCAGGTGATCGGGGTCCCCGACGAGCGGTACGGCGAGGAGCTCTGCGCCTGGATCCGGATGCGCGAGGGCCGCGACCCGCTCGACGCCGACGCGGTCCGGGCGTTCGCGACCGGACGGCTGGCGCACTACAAGATCCCGCGGTACGTGCTCGTGGTCGACGAATTCCCGATGACGGTGACCGGGAAGGTCCGCAAGGTCGAGATGCGCGCGGAGACGGCCCGACGCCTGGGACTGGACTGAACGCCTCTAGGGTGGCTCCATGACTCAGCGCACCCTGGTCCTGCTCAAGCCCGACACGGTCCGGCGCGGCCTCGTCGGAGAGGTCCTGTCCCGGTTCGAGGCCAAGGGCCTGGCGATCGTCGCGATGGAGCACCGCACCATCGACGCCGAGCTGGCCGACCAGCACTACGCCGAGCACGTCGAGCGCGACTTCTACCCGCCGCTGCGGGCCTTCGTGACCAGCGGGCCGCTGGTGGCCCTGGTCCTCGAGGGCGACGAGGCCATCGAGGTGGTCCGGCTCGTCAACGGCGCCACCGACGGCCGCAAGGCCGCTCCGGGCACGATCCGCGGCGACCTGTCGCTGTCGAACCGCGAGAACCTGGTCCACGGCTCGGACTCCGAGGAGTCGGCCGCGCGCGAGATCAAGATCTGGTTCCCCGAGCTCTGAGCCCTGAGTCCCGGTGCGGCAGCTGATCGCGCTCGTCGCCGCGGCCGCCCTGCTGACGGGGTGCGCGGCCGGCGACGGCAGCGTCCGGTCGGCGCCTGCCTCGGACCGGTGCGACGGGGTCTCCTTCGCGGACGTCCGCGGACCGGCCCCGGCGCTGGCGCACCCGCCGCTCGAGGGCTACCCGGCAGCGCCGGCCGTCTGCGCGGCGTACTGGGTACCGCAGGTGGACCGGTGGTTCACGCCACAGTCCCTGGAGGTCCGCGGCACCACGGCGTACGTCGGCGGCTACCGCTGGCGCCGCGCGCTCGGGCCGCGCCCGTGCCAGATCGCCGTCGTCGACACCCGGACCGGGCGGACGACGGCGTTCGTGCGGAAGTTCGAGGCGCCCGTGTACGGCCCGGAGCCGACGTACTGCCGGCACGCCGGCGGCATGGAGCTGACCCGGCACGGGCTGTGGGTGGCCGAGTTCGAGCGGCTCTGGCTCCTCGACCCGGCACGGCTCGGGAGGGGCGACCCGGTGATCCGGGTGTGGCGGCTGGCCGCGCCGGTGCGCGCCGGGACGATGCTCGTCTCCGGGAACCGGCTCGGACTGGCCTCCTACGTACCGAACCGGCCCGGGAGGCTCTGGTGGTTCGATCTGGACCACGTGCTGGCGCCCGGGACGACCCTGCTCGACCGCCCGGTCGCGGTCCGGAAGGTGCCGGCGCGGTTGCAGGGGGTCACCTCGGGCCAGGGCGGCGGGCTCTGGTCCAGCTCCTCGCGGACGCACTGCGGCGCGCTGAAGGCTCCCGGCCGGGCGCCGGTCTCGTTCGTCCCGGGCGGCGAGGACATCGAGCTGGTCGGTCCGGACATCTGGACGGTCAGCGAGGCCGGCACCCGTCCGTACCTGGACGACGGCGAGCGCGTCGTACCGGCGCTGCTCCGGCTGGACCGGCGCAGCGTGCTGGCGGGGCCGCGGGCGCACTGCGCCTGGTGACGGGGCGGCGAGCCGCCCGCGTGTCCTCCCGGGGATCCTCGCCGGGCCAACTTAGTCTCGTTACTGGTGGGACACGTGGTTTCCGTGTTGCTGACGGTGGCTGTGTGTCTCGCTCCTTCCCCACTTGATGCTCCTGCGAGGCGACGACATGGCGAACAACCTGATCGGCCGTGACCTGGCGGTGGACCTCGGCACCGCCAACACGCTGGTCTACGTCCGCGGCAAGGGCGTGCTCCTCGACGAGCCGTCCGTGGTCGCGATGCACGCGAACACCCACGAGATCCTGGCCGTCGGCAGCGACGCCAAGCGGATGATCGGCCGTACGCCGGAAGGCATCACCGCGATCCGGCCGCTGCGCGACGGCGTCATCGCCGACTTCGACGCCACCGAGCAGATGCTGCGCCACTTCATCGCCCAGGTGCACCGCCGCCGCTACTTCACCAAGCCGCGGCTGGTGATCTGCGTGCCGAGCGGCGTCACCCCGGTCGAGCAGCGCGCCGTGAAGGAGGCCGGCTACCAGGCCGGCGCCCGCAAGGTCTACATCATCGAGGAGCCGATGGCCGCCGCCATCGGTGCCGGGCTGCCCGTCCACGAGGCCACCGGCAACATGGTCGTCGACATCGGCGGCGGCACCACCGAGGTCGCCGTGATCTCCCTCGGCGGGCTGGTCACCACCCTCTCGGTGCGCACCGCCGGCGACGAGCTCGACCAGGCGATCATCGCGTACATGAAGAAGGAGCACTCCCTGATGCTGGGGGAGGGCACCGCCGAGGAGATCAAGATGACCCTCGGATCCGCGTTCCCGCTGGCCGAGGAGCCGAGCGCCGAGATCCGCGGCCGCGACATGGTCTCCGGCCTGCCGCGCACGGTCACCGTGGGCGCCCCCGAGATCCGCAGGGCGATCGAGGAGCAGCTGCACGCGATCATCGACGCCGTCCGCGCCACCCTCGACCAGACGCCGCCCGAGCTGGCCGGCGACATCATGGACCGCGGCATCGTGCTCACCGGCGGCGGTGCGCTGCTGCGCGGCCTCGACGAGCGGCTGCGCCACGAGACCGGGATGCCGGTGCACGTGGCCGCGGACCCGTTGAGCTGCGTCGCGCTCGGTGCCGGCAAGTGCGTCGAGGAGTTCGAGGCGCTCCAGCAGGTCCTGGTCGCGGAGACACGGCGCGCCGGATGAAGCGGTTCGACTCGGGACGCCGACCCGGCCGGGACAGCCCGGGCCGGGTGCTCGCGCTGCTCGTGCTCGCCTCCGTGACCGTGATGACGCTCGACGCCAAGGCCGGGGACGCCTCCCCGGTCGACGGCCTGCGCAGCGCCGTCGGCAACGTCGTCGGGCCGGTGGAGACCGCCGCCGACGGGGTCGCCCGGCCGTTCACCTCGGTGAAGGCGTTCTTCCGCACCAACGACTCGCTGCGCGCGGACGTCTCCCGCCTCGAGGCCGACAACGCCCGGCTGCGTTCCGCCCGGGCGACCGACCCGCTGGACCGCAAGCGCCTGGCCGCGCTCGACGGCCTGACCCGCACCGTGGCCGAGACCGGCTACTCGCTGGTCGCGGCCCGGGTCGTCGCGATGGGACCGCTGCAGTCGTTCTCCCGCACCGTGACCATCGACGCGGGCACCTCGGCGGGGGTGCGCAAGGACATGACCGTGCTGAACAACGACGGGCTCGTCGGCCGCGTCGTCCGGGCCACCCGCAGCACCGCGACCGTGCTGCTCGTCGTCGACCGCGACTCCGTGGTCGGCGGCCGGCTCGGTTCCAACCTCGAGATCGGCTTCCTGCGCGGCCGCGGGTCGGTCGGTGACGGCGGCCGGCTCGAGCTCGACCTCGTCGACAACGCTGTGATGCCCGCGAAGGACGACGTCGTGGTGACCTGGGGGTCGGAGAACGGCGTCCCGTACGTCGCCGGGATCCCGATCGGCACCGTCACCTCGGTGGTCTCCTCGCCGCGGCAGAGCTCGCGCCGCGCGGTGATCAAGCCGTTCGTGAACTTCTCCGCGCTCGACGTCGTCGGCGTCGTCGTCCCGAAGGGCACCCGGGGCGACCGCCCGGTCGTGGCCGCGGGAGGCGTCCGGTGACCGCCGCCCGCGCCGCGCTGCTCGGCGCCCTGGTCTGCCTCGCGGTGGTCTGCCAGGCCGTCGTCTTCCGGTACGTCGCCGTCGACGGCGTGGTGCCCAACCTCGCGCTGATCCTCGTCGTCGCCGCCGCGATCGCCCGCGGCCCGAAGTTCGCCATGCTGCTCGGCTTCGGCGCCGGCCTCCTCCTCGACCTCGCCCCGCCCGCCGACCACGTCGCCGGACGCTGGGCGCTCGCCCTCGTCGTGGTCGGTTACCTGGCCGGCCGGGTCCAGCGCGACGCCCGGAGCTCCACGGTCACCGCGGTCCTGGTCGTCGGCGCCGCCTCGTTCGTGGGTACCTCCGTCTACGCGCTCACCGGCGTGCTGCTCGACGACGCGGCGCTGCCGATGGACGAGATGCTCCAGGTGATCGTGATCAGCGTGCTCTGGGACCTGTTGCTGGCACCGCTGCTGATCCCGCTGCTGCTCTGGCTGATGGATCTGGCTCGTCCGCTGAGGACCGCCTAGGCATGGCCGCGGTCCTGATCCGCCCGGACCGGCAGAGAGGCCGGGCGCGGCTGTTCGTGATGCAGGTCGGGATGCTCTCCCTCTTCCTCACCCTGCTCGCCCGGCTCTGGTTCCTCCAGGTCTCCACCGGCGAGGAGTACCAGGCCAAGGCCGCCGAGCAGTCGGTCCGCGACGTCGTCGTGCAGCCCGCCCGCGGCCTCGTCGTGGACGCGATGGGCCGGCCCCTGGTCGCCAACCGGACCAGCTGGGAGGTCAGCGTCGACCGGACCGTGCTCGGCCGGCTCGACGCCGGCGAGCGCGAGGCGCTGCTGCGCAAGGTGGCCACCACCGTCGCCGAGCCGTACGCCGACGTGCTCGCCCGCACCCGGCTCTGCGGGACGCCGGACGCGGTGAAGGAAACGTGCTGGAACGGCTCGCCCTTCCAGCCGATCCCGGTCGCCCACGACGTGCCGCAGGAGGTCGCGGTCCGGATCTCCGAGCAGGCCGAGGACTTCCCGGGCGTGCTCGCCGAGGCCCGCAGTGTGCGCGCCTACCCGTCGCCGTACGGGATCAACGCCGCCGGCGTTCTCGGCTACCTCAGCCCGATCACCGCCGACGAGCTCGACGAGGCCGGCCGCGAGGACGACGCTTCGCTCAACGGCGCCTCGGTGGTGGGCCGCGCCGGGCTGGAGAAGTCCTACGACCGCTGGCTGCGCGGGATGCCCGGCTACAAGAAGGTCGCGGTCGACTCGATGGGTCGCGTCCTCGACGACAGCGCCGAGGTGAAGTCGACCCCCGGCGACACCCTGGTCACCTCGATCGACGCGAAGGTCCAGGGCATCGTCGAGAAGGAGCTGCACGAGGCGATCACCACCGCGCGCAAGACCTACGACAAGGTGACCCACAAGAACTACGTCGCCGACTCCGGCGCGGTCGTGGTGCTGGAGGCGAAGACCGGCCGGGTCGTCGCGATGGCCAGCCAGCCGACGTACGACCCGTCGATCTGGGTCAACGGGATCACCTCGAAGCAGCTGAAGAAGCTCTACTCGAAGAAGAACGGCGTGCCGCTGGTCTCCCGGGCCACCCAGGGCCAGTTCGCCCCCGGCTCCACCTGGAAGCCGATCATGACGGTCGGCGCGCTCAACAACGGCTACTCGCCGGACAGCCGGCTGGACTGCTCCAGCGGCCTCCAGGTCGGCAACCGCTGGTTCAAGAACTACGAGTCGGCGTCCTACGGCAGCATCGACTTCGCCCGCGCGCTGCAGATCTCCTGCGACACCTTCTTCTACCGGGTCGGCCTCGGGTTCTGGAACAAGTACGGCTCCGACCCGAGCAACGTGAAGGCCAAGGATCCGCTGGTCACCGAGGCGAAGTCGTTCGGCTTCGGCCGCAAGACCGGGCTCGACATCCCCGGCGAGGCCGGCGGCCGGATCGCCGACCGGCACTGGAAGCTCGACTACTGGAACGCGATGAAGGGCTACTACTGCAAGGTCGACAAGCAGAACAAGACCGGCAAGCGCGACTTCCTGCACGTCTTCGCCCACGAGTTCTGCCTGGAGGGCAACCAGTACCGTGCCGGCGACTCGGTCAACTTCGCCATCGGCCAGGGCGACACGATGGTCACGCCGGTCCAGCTGGCCCGCGCGTACGCCGCCCTCTCCAACGGCGGCACCCTCTACGCCCCGCGGATCGCGAAGGCGATCGTCGACCCGTCCGGCAAGGTCGTGAAGACCGTCAAGCCGGTCGTCGAGGGCCGGGTGAAGTCGAAGAAGTCGGCGCTGAAGTACGTCGACGAGGCGCTCCAGGGCACCCCGAAGACCGGCACGCTCGCCTGGAAGTTCGGCGGCTTCCCGCTCGACAAGGTCAAGATCCGCGGCAAGACCGGCTCGGCCGAGGTCTACGGCAAGCAGAGCACCTCGTGGGTCGCGACGTACACGAAGGACTACGTGGTCGTGATGATGGTGACCCAGGCCGGTACCGGCTCCGGCACCTCCGGACCGGCGGTCCGCAAGATCTGGGAAGCCCTCTACGGCATCGCCGGCGAGGACGTGAACCCGGCGCGGTCGGCGATCCCCGGCACCACACCGCCGAAGCGGCTGCCGACCTTCGCCGCGGACGGGTCGATCCTGCCCCCGGCCGCCCGCCCGAAGAGCAACCAGGAGGACCGATGAGCATCGTCGCCTCGTCCCGGGTCCGCGGCGCCGAGCTGCGCCGCAGTGCGACCAGCAACGCCCGCAGCGTGGTCGCCGCGCCCCGGATCGACTGGATCCTGGTCCTCGCCACCGCGGCGATCCTGGTCACCGGGACCCTGCTGGTCTGGTCGTCGACGTCGACCAACGAGGCCCTCACCGGCGGCAACCCGACGGCGTACCTGACCAAGCACCTGGTCAACATCGTGATCGGCCTCGGTCTGGGCGCCTCGGTGCTGCTCACCGACCAGCGCTGGGTGCGGATCCTCACCCCGCTCGTGTACGTCGGCTCGGTGATCGGCCTGCTGCTGGTGCTGGTGATGGGCTCGACCATCAACGGGTCCCGTTCCTGGCTGCTGATCGGCGGGATGTCGATCCAGCCGGCCGAGTTCGCCAAGCTGGCCGTCGTGGTCGGGATGGCGCTGCTGGTCGCCGAGCGCACCGAGAGCTCGACGCGGCGCCGGGTCGGCGACCTCGATGTCGTCCTGATGCTGCTCATCGCCGGGCTGCCGGCGGCGCTGATCCTGCTGCAGCCCGACCTCGGCACGATGCTGGTGCTCTCCGCGACCGTCTTCGGCGTGCTGGCCGCGGCCGGGGCGCCGCGGCGCTGGCTGGTCGGGCTCTTCGGTGCGGGCGTCCTCGGCGCCGTCGTCGTGGTCCAGGCGGGCGTCCTCAAGGCCTACCAGATCAACCGGTTCATGGCGTTCACGAACCCGGACCTCGACCCGCGCGGTGCCGGCTACAACACCACCCAGGCCCGGATCGCGATCGGCAACGGCGGGCTCTTCGGCCGCGGTCTCTTCGACGGCTCCCAGACCAGGTCCGGCTTCGTGCCCGAGCAGCACACCGACTTCGTCTTCACCGTCGCCGGCGAGGAGCTCGGCCTGATCGGCGCCGGCCTCCTGATCGTCCTGTTCGCGGTGCTGCTGTGGCGGGCGCTGCGGATCGCGCTCGCCGCCGACGACCTCTTCGGCCGGGTCGCCGCGGCGGGCATCGCCTGCTGGTTCGGCTTCCAGACCTTCCAGAACATCGGGATGTGCCTGGGGATCATGCCGGTCACCGGCGTCCCGCTCCCGCTCGTCTCGTACGGCGGCTCGTCGATGTTCGCCTCGCTGATGGCGATCGGGCTGCTGCTCAACATCGGCCGCCGCCCCCCGCAGAACCGGCTGGTGCGCTAGAAGATCGCTAGGGCGCGATCGACAGGAAGACGAACGCGGCCAGGATCGCCAGGTGCACGCCGCCCTGGAGGGTCTGCGCGCGTCCCGGGACGATCGTCAGGATGCCCACGAAGCACGACATCACCAGCAGCACGATCTGCGTGGGCGCGAGGCCGAGGGTGAGCGGCCCGTCCAGCCAGATCATCGCGACCGCGATCGCCGGGATGGTCAGGCCGATCGAGGCCATCGCGGAGCCGTAGGCGAGGTTGAGCCCGTTCTGGACCCGGTCGGTGCTGGCTGCCCGGACCGCGGCGATCGACTCGGGCGCGAGCACCATCAGCGCGATCACCACGCCGACGACGGCCTGCGGCAGCCCGGCCGCCTGGACCAGGTGCTCGATGCCGCCGGACTCCAGCTTGGCCAGGCCGACCACGGCGACGAGCGAGACGAGCAGCAGGCCGAGGCTCCACCAGGCGTCGGCGGCGACGACCTCGTGCCCGTCGTCGCTGTCCGCCTCGCCCTCGGAGAGGTAGAACTCCCGGTGCCGCACGGTCTGGGTGAAGACGAACAGCCCGTAGAGGGCCAGTGAGGCCGTGGCGGCGAAGGCGAGCTGGGCGGCGGTGAACTCCGGGCCGGGCGCGCTGGTCGAGAACCGGGGGAGCACCAGGGTCACGAACGCGAGCGTGATGACCGTGGCGAACGCGGCCCCGGTGCCCTCGGGGTTGAAGTTCGCGTGGTGGCGCTTGAGGGCGCCGACGAGCAGCACCAGGCCGACGATGCCGTTGAGGCAGATCATCACCGCGGCGAAGACGGTGTCGCGGGCCAGCGTCGAGGTGTCCTTGTCCGAGGTCATCAGCATCACGATCAGGCCGACCTCGATCACGGTGACCGCGACCGCGAGCAGCAGCGACCCGAACGGCTCGCCGATCTTGTGCGCCACCACCTCGGCGTGGTGCACGGCCGCGAAGACCGCGCCGGCCAGCAGCGGCACCATCGCGATCAGGACGCCGTCCCCGGGGTGCTTCCCCCAGGCGATCGCGAGCACGACGGCGGCGAGGAGCGGGACCCACGACGTCCAGCGCCGGAGCAGGTCGACACGACGGGCGGGGGTGACGGCCATGCCCGGAGTCTAGGAGACCGGGGGAGCTCTCTTTCTCGGGCGACCCGGCAGGATGGGGCCGTGGCCCGTCCCGACCTGCGCTCCCTGCTCGGCCTCGACCTGCCCGTCGTGGCGGCGCCGATGGCCGGCGGTCCGACGACCCCGGGACTGGTGACCGCGGCGGCCGGCGCCGGCTCGCTCGGGTTCCTCGCCGCCGGCTACCGCACCGCGGCGGATCTCGCGGACCAGGTCGCGGCGGTGCGCGGCACCACCGGGCGGTTCGGGGTGAACCTGTTCGCACCGCCCGCGGTGCGGGTCGACCCGGCCGCGTACCGCGCCTACCGCGAACGGCTGCTGCCGTGGGCCGACCGGCTCGGCGTCGAGCTGCCGTCCGTCCCGGTCGAGGACGACGACGGCTGGCAGGACAAGGTCGCCGTGCTCGAGGACGCCGCTCCGCCGGTGGTGTCCTTCACCTTCGGGCTCCCCGACCACGGCACCGTCCGGAGGCTGCGCCGGGCCGGCAGCCTGCTCGCCCAGACGGTCACCTCCGCCGCCGAGGCGCGGGCCGCCGACGGTGTGGCCGACCTGCTGGTGGTGCAGAGCGGCGCCGCCGGCGGCCACCACGGCACCTTCACTCCGGCCGCGCCCGAGCCGACCCGGCCGCTGCCCGAGCTCGTCGCCGCGGTCCGCGCGGTCACCGATCTGCCCGTGATCGCCGGCGGTGGCGTCGGGGGAGCCGAGGACGTGGTGGCGGCACTGGCTGCCGGGGCCGATCTCGTCGCGATCGGCACGCTCCTGCTCCTCGCCGACGAGGCGGGCACCTCGGCGGCGTACCGGGCCGGGCTGGCGGACCCGGAGCGCGCCGACCCGGTCGTCACCCGCGCCTTCTCCGGGCGCCCGGCCCGTGGCCTGCCGAACGCGTTCCTGCGGGCGCACGACGCCGCGGCTCCGCTCGGCTACCCCGCGGTGCACCACCTCACCTCGCCGATCCGGCGGGCCGCGGCGGCGAACGAGGACCCGAGCCTGGTGAACCTGTGGGCCGGCGCCGGGCACCGCGGCGTACGGGCGGCGCCGGCGGCGCACATCCTGGGCGCGCTCGCCGGCCGCGCCTGACCGACTCGATCGCGGTGGGGGTTCCGCGTACCCTGGGACGGTTCCCCCGCCTTCCCCGAAGAGGTTCGCTGTGCCCGTCACCACCGATCGATCCCGGACTCCCGAGTCGGTCTTCCCCCGGCTGGAGCCGCACCTGCCGCGGGTCCAGAAGCCGATCCAGTACGTCGGCGGCGAGCTCAACTCGGTGACCAAGGAGTGGGGCGAGGACGCGACCACGGTCCGGTGGGCGCTGATGTACCCCGACGCCTACGAGGTCGGCCTGCCCAACCAGGGCGTCCAGATCCTCTACGAAGTGCTCAACGAGGCCGAGGACACCCTCGCCGAGCGCACCTACGCCGTCTGGCCGGACCTCGAGGCCGTGATGCGTGCCGAGGGCATCCCGCAGTTCACCGTCGACAGCCACCGGCCGGTGCGCGCCTTCGACGTGCTCGGGCTGTCGTTCTCCACCGAGCTCGGCTACACGAACATGCTCACCGCGCTCGACCTGGCGGGCATCCCGCTGCACGCGGTCGACCGCACCGAGGACGACCCGGTCGTGCTGGCCGGCGGCCACTCGGCGTTCAACCCCGAGCCGATCGCCGACTTCATCGACGCCGCCGTGCTCGGCGACGGCGAGGAGGTCGTCCTCAAGATCAGCGCCGTCATCCGCGAGTGGAAGGCCGAGGGCTGCCCCGCGGGCGCGATGGCCACCCCGCGCGACGAGCTGCTCCGCCGGCTCGCCGTCAGCGGCGGCGTCTACGTGCCGAAGTTCTACGACGTCGGCTACGGCGAGGACGGCGCGCTGCAGCCCGCGGTCCCGAACGTGCCCGGCGTGCCGGCCCGGGTCGCGAAGCACACCCTGATGGACCTGGACTCCTGGCCGTACCCGCGCAACCCGCTGGTGCCGCTGGCCGAGACCGTGCACGAGCGCTTCTCGGTGGAGATCTTCCGCGGCTGCACCCGCGGCTGCCGCTTCTGCCAGGCCGGCATGATCACCCGCCCGGTGCGGGAGCGCTCGATCACCACGATCGGCGAGATGGTCGAGAACGGGATCCGGAAGTCCGGCTTCGACGAGGTCGGGCTGCTCTCCCTCTCCAGCGCGGACCACACCGAGATCGCCGAGGTCGCCACCGGCCTCGCCGACCGGTACGACGGCACCAACGTGTCGCTGTCGCTGCCGAGCACGCGGGTCGACGCCTTCAACATCACCCTGGCCAACGAGTTCTCCCGCAACGGCCGCCGGTCCGGTCTGACCTTCGCCCCCGAGGGCGGCTCGGAGCGGATGCGCAAGGTGATCAACAAGATGGTCACCGAGGAGGACCTGATCGCCACGGTCGCGGCGGCGTACTCGCACGGCTGGCGACAGGTGAAGCTCTACTTCATGGTCGGGCTGCCCACCGAGACCGACGAGGACGTGCTGGAGATCGCCGACCTGGCGCGCAAGGTCATCCAGAAGGGCCGCGAGGTCTCGGGCCACAACGACATCCGCTGCACCGTCTCGATCGGCGGGTTCGTGCCGAAGCCGCACACCCCGTTCCAGTGGGCCGCGCACCTCGACCACGAGACCACCGACGCGCGGCTGTACAAGCTCCGCGAGGCGGTGCGCAACGACAAGAAGTACGGCCGCGCGATCGGGTTCCGCTACCACGACGGCAAGCCGGGCATCGTCGAAGGCCTGCTGTCCCGGGGCGACCGCCGGGTCGGGAAGGTCATCGAGCAGGCCTGGCGCGACGGCGGCCGCTTCGACGGCTGGAGCGAGCACTTCTCCTACGACCGCTGGATGGCCGCGGCCGAGACCGGCCTGGCCGGGACCGGCGTCGACGTCGACTGGTTCACCACCCGCGAGCGCACCTACGCCGAGGTGCTGCCCTGGGACCACCTGGACTCCGGCCTGGACAAGGACTGGCTCTGGGAGGACTGGGAGGACGCCCTGGACGCCGACTCGATCGACGTCGAGGACTGCCGCTGGACCCCCTGCTACGACTGCGGCGTCTGCCCCGAGATGGGCACCGACATCCAGATCGGCCCGACGGGACAGAAGCTTCTCCCGCTCAGCGTGGTGTAGCCGAGTCGTGTGCCCCACGACGCGCTCCGGCGCGTCCTCAGGCACACGACCGCGCTCGCTCAGACTTCCCGGGGCAGGTCCCGGGTGAACGCCAGGCAGATGACCGACAGGAAGCCCGCTGCCAGGAGCCCGGTCTTGAGTGCCTGGAGCTGCGCGTCGAGGTAGTCCTCCACGATCGCGTCGGTGGTGGCCTCGTCGAGGCCGGCGTCCTGGGCGGCGGTCTCGATCTGGGAGCGGTGCACGAAGTCGACCCCGGATCCGGTGGCGACGCCGACCTGGTCGGCGACCTCGCTGCTGATCCGGTCGTCGGAGGAGACGTTGTCGACGAAGGCCGAGGTGAGGCCGGACAGCACGATCGCGCCGAGCAGGGCGACGCCGAGCGAGGACCCGAGCTGCTGCCCGGTGAACTGCAGGCCGCCTGCCTCGCCGCGTCCGGAGACCTCCACCGAGGACTGCACGACGTTGCCGAGCTGGGAGGCGATCAGGCCCATCCCGATGCCGAGCACCGCCATCGACCAGGCGAACCCGCCATGGTCGAGCTCGGGGTCGATGGTGGCCAGCAGCAGGACCGTCGCGACGGTGGTCGTGGCCAGACCGGCGCGGACGATGGTCCGGACCGGGAAACGCCCCGACAACCGTGATCCCGCCGCGGACGCCAGGAACATCGTGATCGAGACCGGGAGCATCTTCACGCCGGTCTCCAGCGCGTCGAGCCCGATCACCAGCTGCAGGTACAGCGGGATGGTGAAGAAGACGCCCATCAGGATGAGGTTCTGGCTGAACAGGCCGATCAGTCCGGCGCGCAGAGGAGCGATCTTCAGCAGGGCCAGGTGCACCAGCGGGTCGCGTCCGGTCTCCTCGCGGCGGGCCTGCCACGCGGTGAACGCCCACAGCAGGCCGGCACCCAGGGCGATGACGAACGGCGTCAGGGAGAAGCCGAAGGGCGTGATCGGCGAGTCCTCCTTCGGCTTCACCCAGCCCCAGGCGCTGGACTGGAGCACGCCGAGGACGACGAGACCGAGGCCCGCGGCGGACAGCACAGTGCCGACGGCGTCGAGCCGCGGTGCCCGACCGGTCGGGGCGGCGTCGACCACCTTCGGGGTCATCGCCAGGATGATTCCGACCAGCACCACCTCGCCGGCGAAGATGATCCGCCACGAGTACTCGGTGGTGGCCCAGCCGCCGAGGATCGGCCCCACGGCGATCCCGGCGCCCGCGACGCCGCCGATCACGGCGTACGCGACCTTGCGGGACGGGCCCTCGAAGTTGCCGGCGATCAGCGCCACCATCGCCGGCAGGACCAGGGCCGCGCCGAGACCTTCGAGGATCGACCAGCCCAGGGTCAGCACCGCCACGGTCGGGGCCAGCGCTGTGATCGCCGAGCCGACCGCGTAGATGACCAGGCCGATCACGAACGTGCGCCGCCGCCCGAGGATGTCCCCGATCTTGCCGCCGGTCAGCATGAACATCGCCATCACCAGGCAGTAGAGCGTGATCACCGCCTGGATCGTGGTGACGGTGGTGTCGAAGTCGTCCACCAGCGTGCTGATCGAGACGTTCATCGCCGACTGGTCCAGGACCATCACGAACTGGGCGAGCGCGAGGGCGACGAGCGGCAGCCAGTTCGTCGAGGTGCGGGTGCCCGTTGCTTCCGGAGGCGCACTTGGCGGCATGGTGGTCGTCCCTTCAGTGCGCGTGACGTTCCGGGGTCGGTTCGGGACCAACATGGCAGCAAGTGGCCGTCCTTGTCATGCCCCGGCAACCGGCTCGGCGGCGAGCAGGGCGTCCAGCTCGGCGAGGATGTCGCTCAGCAGGACGTCCGGCTCCGGGACCAGACCCTCGTCGACGCACAGGCCGACGACCACGGATCCGGCGTAGCTGAAGAGTGCGACCCCGAGGCCGAGCTCGCCGGAGGTCGGGCCCCAGCCGATGCTCCCGGCCAGCGGCGTCCCGGCGAGGGTGACCGGGCGGCGTGGTCCGGGCACGTTGGTCATCACGCCGGTCCCCTTGGCGGTGAAGACGTCGATCGCGACCTGCTCGACCGCCCGCGGCGTGCGACCGATGACCTCGAGGATCCCGTACGACACCAGCCCCTGCGCGGAGTGCTTGATCCGGCGGGTCCGGCTCGCCAGCGCGCGGAGCCGGTCGTCACGCCGGGCGACCGTCAACGGCAGCTGCAGGTAGACCAGGCCGAACCTGTTGCCCAGCTCCGCGGGCAGCGGCTGCTCGAGGGAGCGCAGGTTGAACGGGACGATCGCGCGGACGTCGTGGACCGGGCTGCGCCGGCGCACCAGGTGGGTGCGGAGCGCTCCGGCGACGGCGGTCAGGAGCAGGTCGTTGACGGTGGTCCCGGTGCGGTGGCCGGCCTCGCGGACCTCGGCGAGCGGCAGCGGGTCGGACCACAGCACCCTCTTGCTCACGCCGGCCGTGCCCCGCAGGGCGGTCTCCCGGTCGGCGGGCAGGAGCGTGAGCTCGGCGAGGGCCACGCCCTGCGCGGCGAGCGTCCTGGTCAGGTCGACCAGATTCCCGGGGCGGAGCTGCGCGGTCAGCCGGAGGGGGTGCGCCGCCAGGTCGGCGAGGGCGTGAACGGCGCTCCCGGTGATCGAGCCGACGGTCTCGGCGGCGCCGCTCACCGGGGCCGACACCGGTACCGCTCCGGCCTCGGGGTCGTCGGTCAGGGAGAGCAGCAACCGGGTCAGCGCGATGCCGTCCGCGATCGCGTGGTGCATCCGGAACACGGCGGCGCAGCCAGTCCCGTACTCCGCGACGAGGTGGAGGTCCCACAAGGGTCGGCCGGGCTCCGGCGGGACGCTGACCAGCCCGCTGGCGAAGTCCTCGAGCTCGGCGCGCCCCGCGGGTGCGGGGAGCCGGACGTCGTGGAGGTGGTCGTCGAGATCGAAGTCCTCGACGTCCTCCCAGAACAGGCCGCCGTCCTCGACGACGCGCTGCCGGAAGCGCGGGAAGCGTGCCACCAGACGTTCGTCGATCAGGGCCCGGAGCCTCGGCCGGTCGACCGGCTCGTCGAACCACATCACCGTCGTGACCACCATCAGGTTCGTCGGGCGGTCCATCCGCAGCCAGGCGGCGTCGACCGGCGTCATCGGGTGGCGGCTCATCGGCGTGCCTTCCGTGGGCGGGCGAGCTCTTCCAGCTCGGCGAACCCGGCCTCGATACCGGACACGAGGACGGCGGCATCCGGGGTCGAGGCCCGGTCGGCCGTGATGCCGAAGAGCAGCCGGCCGTCGTACGACGTCACCGCGACGCCGGTGCGGAGCCGGTCGGCGATCGGGACATAGGGGTAGGTCGCGGTCATCCGCCGGCCGGCGAGGTAGAGCGTCGTGCTCGGTCCCGGCACGTTCGTGACCACGGTGGTGAGCGCCCGCTGCGGCAGCCGGAACGCCACGTGCAGGAAGCCCGCCAGCGCCGTCGGGGGCAACGCGCCGGCCACCGAGGTCGCCCAGGTCCCGGCCACGGCCTCGTGGGACGCCTTGGCCCGACGCATCCGGATCGAGACCTCGTTGAGCCGGTCCCGGGGATCCTCCAGCTCGACCGGAAGCGTGACGAGCAAGGCCGAGACCTCGTTGTCCAGGGTCGCGCTCCCCGGCGCCCGGACCGAGACCGGCACCAGGCACCGCACGCTCCGCGGGGACGTGTGCTCGCCGCGGAAGCGCTCGAGGTCGCGGAAGCCGCGGGTGACGATCGTGAGCACCACGTCGTTCAGGGTGCCGCCGAGCTCGTGGCGCACGGCGAGGGCCGCGGTGAGGTCGATCTCGGTCCACAGGAAGCGACGCTCCCGGTCCAGCGGACCGACCAGGCTGCTCACGGTGGTCGGGACCAGCGCCCGCGAGAACTCGGCCAGCCCGCGGGCGACGTCGTAGCTGGTGCGAGCGGCTGCGACGGGGTGCTCCACGGTGGCGCGGAGTCGTCCGGCCAGGCGGCGTACCTCGGCGCCTCGCAGCCGGGCCTGGTCGGCGACCGCGTCGGCGACCAGTTCCGTCGGCGTCCCGGAAGCCGGGCCGGAAACCGGGCCGGAAGCCGGGGCGGAAACCGGGGCGGTGCGCGGCGGGGGGATCCGTGCGCTCTCGGTCTCCGGACCGCCCGGTCCGGAGTCGAGCATGGCGGTGAGCAGGTCGGTCCCCGCGATGCCGTCTGCCATCGAGTGGTGCACCCGGGTGATCAGCGCCCAGCGGCCGTCGGCCAGTCCTTCGACCAGGAGGTCGTCCCACAGCGGGCGGTCGTGCGGCAGCAGCTCTGCCATCGCGGCGTCCACCACTTCGTGGAGCTCCGCCGTCCCGCCGGGCTCGGGTGCGGCGAGCCGACGCACGTGGTCGCCCAGGCGGAAGTACGGGTCGTCGACCCAGGCCGGGCGTCCCACGGAGAGCGGCACGTGGTGGGGGCGCTGCCGCAGGCGGGGGATCGCGCTGATGCGCCGGTCGAGGGCGCCGAGGATCTGTTCCTGCGGCGGCGTCGGCCCCTCGAACAGGGCGAGGCTCCCGATGTGCAGGGAGGAGTGCCCGTCCTCGAGGTGGAGGAACGCTGAGTCCAGCGCGCTCATGCGGTCCATGGCTCCAGTACCCCCTGCCTGCTCCCTTCCCGCACGGGCCGAAGGTCACGGATCAGGGGGCCGGCGGCCCCTGGGTCGCGAATGACCCGGATGCTCCATTGACCTCACGAAACCCCGGTCGGAGACTGAAAAGGTCGAGTGGAAGGGGACTGCGATGTCCTGGAACCTGACCGGCAGCTACGTGGAGACCTGCTCGTGCGAGCTGATGTGTCCGTGCAACCTCTCGTTCGACCACGGCGCCACCTACGACTACTGCCGGGTGACGCTCGCGTTCGACATCCGTGCGGGGGACGTGGACGGGACCGACATCTCCGGGCGCAAGGTGGTGATCATCGCGGACACCCCGAAGGTGATGACGGACGGCAACTGGCGGCTCGGCCTGTACATCGACGAGGGCGCGGACCAGGACCAGTTCGACAAGCTCGCCGGCGTCTTCTCGGGGCAGCTCGGCGGACCGATGGCAGCGTTGGCCCCGCTCGTCGGCGAGATCCTCGGGGTGGAGCGCGCGACGATCGAGGTCGGCGAGGACGGCCTGCGGCACACCCTGAAGGTCGGGGACGTGATCGACTTCGAGATCGAGGACATCGTCCCGTTCGGCGTCGAGACCGGGGAGCCGATCCGCTTCCAGGGCATGTTCCACCCGGTCGGCGACGACCTGACGATGGCGGAGGCGAAGCGCACCTCGATCAACGCCTACGGGATCGCCTACGAGGGCAGGACCGGCCTGTCGAAGTCGTCGTTCTCCTGGGCCGCCTGAGGTCTGCCCCAGATCCCGCACCGTGTCATGACGACCACCGGTGGGCCCGCCGCGGACACCGGACTGGCACCGGCGTACGCCGCCGCGCGGGCGCGCTGGGGGCTGGTCCTCGCCCTGGTCGCGATCGCCGTCGTCGGGTGGATCTGGACGATCCACGAGATGGACGGCATGGATGCGGGGCCGTGGACCAGCCTGGGCGGCCTGGCCTGGTTCCTCGGCGTCTGGGTCGTGATGATGGTCGCGATGATGTTCCCGTCGGTCGCACCGACCGTCGCGCTCTACACGAAGATGACCCGGACCCGGTCGCCGGCGTCGCCGTGGATCTTCGTCGGCGGGTACCTGCTGGTGTGGGCGGCCGCCGGCCTGGTCGCGTACGCCGTCGGGGCGGTCGTGAGCGCCGTCTTCGGCGACCGGCTCACCTGGCCGAACGCGGGCCACGTCCTGGCGGGGCTCACGCTGCTCGTCGCCGCCGGCTACGAGCTGACCCCGCTGAAACGGGTGTGCCTGGCCAAGTGCCGCAGTCCGCTCGGCTCGCTCCTCGGCTCCTGGCGCGACGGGCCCGGGGGAGCGCTCCGGATGGGGATCCGCAACGGTGCCTGGTGCCTCGGCTGCTGCTGGGCGCTGATGGCGTCCCTGTTCGCGCTCGGGGTGATGAGCGTGTCCTGGATGGCGCTGGTGGCGGCGATCATCGCGGCGGAGAAGCTGTTCGCCTGGCGGCACGTCCCGGTCGTGACCGCGGCGCTGCTGGTGGGCCTCGGCGTCATCGTCCTGGTCGCGCCCGACCTGCTGCCGGGGCTGACCATCCCGACGGACGGCATGATGCCGATGGGCTGAAGAACCCTTCCGCGGGTCAGCCGCTCGTCCGGATCTCCCGCGCCCCGAACCGCCAGTAGAGGACCGCGGAGGCTGCGATCCCCACAACGATCAGAGGCCAGGGGACGTGGCTGCTCAACTGCGCCGCGGCGTAGCCGTGACCGACAAGCAGCGAGCAGAACCCCAGAAGCATCGGCACGATCCACGCGAGCTCACCCATCCCCACGACGGCAACCGGCCCAGACGTGACCAGGAGGAATGCGACCTTCAGCGGGAGATCGGTTCCGTGGTCGTGGAACCCGGAGAGCACGAGGAGGGCGATCGCGGTTCCTGTCAGCGTCAGGGTGACAGTGGCGGCGCGGACTGCCGCGGACCGCGGCAGGGTCGCTTCGACCCAGGGAAACGCCGCGTAGAGCGGAACGACCACCAGGGACGGGATTGCCACTGCGACGAGGAAGGGCAGGGGAAGTGGCTGGCCGACGAGCGGAAGGGCGACTTCAACTGCCGGCCGCAAGGCACCGAGCACGACCATCGCCACCAGCGTCGTCACGACGAACGGCCAGCGTCCGGTTCGGACGATCGCCGTGGTGAGGTCCCCTCGCCGGTTCACGGTGCTCCCTCGTACGGTGCGCAGTCGCGCAGCGTGTCGTACGCCGTGCGGACCTCAGGGGTCACCGGACGAACCGTCTCCTTGCTGTGCAGCGTGGCGCTCAGCCAACGGGTGACGAGTGCCTGGGCGTCGATCAGGTCGCGGGGAGGCAGCGCCTCGCCCGCGAGGTCGCGGCAGTACGTCGGGCTCGCCAAGGTGAGAACCGCGCTGTCGAGGTCGTACCGTCCGCCCTCGAACTGTTCCGGTTGCAGGTTGAGGATCCCGGTGTCGGCCGGGAACCTGTGGCTGGGCAGTCCCCGCGGCATCGCGTACCGGTCGCGGAGGTCGAGGCCAGAGGCCGAGAGCCGACCATATTCCCGGGCCAGACCGTGCTGGGCCACAGCCAGGAGGTGGGACGCCTCCGGAGGGCCGCAGACGCGGGGGGCGCTGCCGAGACAGGTCTGCGGCGATCCGGAGACGGTCCGTAGCGGACTCGCTCCGGCCGACAGGGTCGCGAAGGCGACGAGAGCGGCAAGGGCGACAACGAGTGCGGGGACGGTCGCGACGAGGACGGACCTACCGCGCGCGCGGAGGTAGACGACCGCGGCCGCCGCGAGCCCGAGCCCGCCGTGAGCCGCCAGCAGCCCGGCGGTCCAGCGCGGATCGTGCTCGAGGCCCACCATCGTCCCGGTCGAGCGTCCGCCCAGGAAGAGCCCGTCGACCTCGAACAGGTAGCCGAAGGAGCCGGCGAGGTAGACGAGCACGGCGGCTACCGGCCCCGCGGCCCGGTTCGCGAGGGTGCACCCGATCGCTGCACCGATCAGCGCCGCAGCGACGAGCACGACGAACACCTGGATCGGCGACACGAGCGACGGCGTGCCGACAGGATGGTGGAACAGCACCCGGACGGTCGCGGCCAGCAGGACGAGCAGCCATGCTCCGCACGCCAGCACGATCGCGGCGACCGGGAGCACGAGCGCAGCAGCGGCGGCGCGCACGCTCCCGATCTCGACGGCGCTCACGAACGGCCCGATCCGGTTGGCACGGTCGTGCGCGACGATCCCGGCGACGAACGGCGCCAGCAACATCGTGCACGACCCGACGATGTCGAAGGACCAGTCCCACTCGTACTGCCAGCCGTTGCGGCTGAAGGTCACGATGAGCGCCAGGGCGACCATCCCCGGAAACGCGCACGCGGCCAGCGAGCGGCGGAGCCAGAGCGACACCATCAGCGGTCGACTCGGGTCGTGGCGAGGATCGAGAGGAAGCCCGCCTCGGGGGCACGCTCTGGTGCGGTGCCGTCGGGCGCGTGCGCGGCCAGACCACTGATCGAGCCGTCGTACCGGAGTCGGCCCTCGTCCAGGACGAGGACCCGCGCGGCGACTTCGGCGACGTCCTCCATCAGGTGACTGCTGACCAGGGTGGTCGCCCGCAGGCCCCGGAGCAGCTCGACCATCTGGCGGCGCTGCTCGGGATCGAGCCCGGTGCTCGGTTCGTCGAGCAGGAGCACCTCCGGTTCGCTCGCCAGGGCCTGGGCCAGTGCCACCCGTCGCTTCATCCCTCCGGAGAGTGCACCGAGCCTGTCGTGCTCGCGGTCCTCCAGCCGGACCTGCGCGAGGCAGTCGCGTGCCCGGGACTCGGCACGACTGCGCGACAGCCCGCGCATCCAAGCCAGGTACGTGACCGCCTCCAAGGCCGTCAGGTTCGGTGGGAACGTCATCGTCTGCGGCATGAACGCCACCCCGCGCAGGGCTTCATTGCGCTCGCGTCGACGGTAGGGAGAGGAACCGACGACCTCGACGCTGCCGCGCTGCGGGCGCAAGCACCCGGACAGGACCGAGAGCAGCGTCGACTTGCCGGCCCCGTTCACCCCGATCAGCGCAGTCGTCTCCTCGGGGGCGAGATCGAAGGTGACCCCGTCGAGCACCTTCCTGTCGCCGTAGGAGTGCGAGACGCCGGCGACGCGCAGGTGCGGTGCGGCGTTCAGAAGACACCCTTGGTCTGGCCGGAACAGGGATCCTTGGCCCAGGAGCGGTCGAGGCAGACCTTCGCGTAGCCGACCCAGCCTGCGGTCCCACTCGCCGCCGTGGTCGACTTGGTGGCCATCGTGGCGAAGGTCGATCCGCCGTCGGCCCGCCGGGACGACTGGACCTTGACGTAGTCGTTGTTCCCGCTGGCGTTGCCCTCGGCGTAGATCTGCCCATCGCCGGTTCGGGTGTCACGCAGCGTCGATGCGAGCTTCGCGCCGTTCCACCCAGAGCCGTAGAAGCTCCCGTATCCCTGACCGGCGGTGTGGCCGTCGTACGACACCGACAACGTGCCGTACGAGAACGCCTGTGCTGCTCCGGCACACCCGAGCACGATCAACAAGCTTGCGGCCCCGGTGCCGAGATGCCTCTTCTTCATTCCTACCTCCGAAATGCTGGAATCAGCGGACGAAAGGTAGACGTGGTGGCGGGCAGCGCGATTACGCGCCTCGGCGGGTGGATGCGAGGTGGAACGACCTGATGCGTCAGCCCGCGGTCACCGCCGCCGCGGTCCGGCTCAGCTCGGCGCGTACGACGTCCCGGTCGGCGCCCGCGCGGACCAGGTCGGCCGAGGAGCGCACCAGGCCGGCGACGAGGTTGGCCCGCACCCGCATGACGACGTGGTCGCCGCCGGCCGGTTCGCGCAGCAGCGGGGCCAGCGTCGCGTAGAGCTCGCGGTGGCGGGCGCCGATCTGCTCGCGCACCTCCGCGGGGAGGTCCTCGGACTCCAGCGACGCGGACACCAGCGCCGCGTGCTCGTCGTCGAGGAGGAAGTCCAGCTGGACGTCGAGCCAGCGGTCGAGCCGCTCGCGCGCGGCTCCGGGCGCGTCGATCGCCGCCCGGCTGGCCTCGACCAGCGGGGTCATCGTCGCCTCGAACCAGCCGGGGAGCAGGTGCGCCTTGGTGGGGAAGTAGCGGTACAGCGAGGTCCGCCGCAGGCCGGCCTCCTCGGCGATGTCGCCGAGGGTGACGTGCCGGTAGCCGCGGGCGTCGAAGAGCCGGCGCGCGGCCGCGATCACCGCGGCCTCCTGCTGGGCCACGTGCTCGGAGATGGTCGCTGCGTTGATCCGGGGCATGGTCAGCCCACGGTACTGGCCGCACGCTCCAACCGGACCTCGCGACCTGCCCCGGCGGCCTGGTCGCCGTCGTGGGTGACCAGCAGGGTCGCGGCTCCGAGCCGGGTCGTCTCCTCCAGCAGCAGCCGCATCACCTCGGCCCCGCGCACCGGGTCCAGGGAAGCCGTCGGCTCGTCGGCGAGCAGCACCGCCGGCTCCATCATCAGCGCCCGTGCCAGCGCCACCCGCTGGCGCTCACCGCCGGAGAGCTGGCCGGGCTGCGCGGACAGCCGGTCGGCGAGCCCGACCCGGACCAACAGCTCCTCGGCGCGGTCGCGCGCGGCCCGGTCGAGCCGGCCGTTGGCGTGCGCCACCACCTCGACCTGCTCGCGCGCGGTGAGCGAGGGGAGCAGGTTGGCGGACTGGTAGACGATGCCGATCGTCCCGCCGCGCAGCCGGGTGCGCTCCCGGTCCGGGAGCGCACCCGCCTCCACCCCGGCGACGTGCACGCGGCCAGACCCCGGTCGGAGCAGCAGGCCGGCGACGGCGAGCAGGGTCGACTTGCCGGAGCCGGACGGGCCGGTGAGGGCGACGGTCTCGCCGGCCGCGACCTCGAGGTCGACGGCGTCGAGGATGGTCAGGGTGTCGCGGCCGTCCGGGACGGTCACGGTGATGTTCTCGAGGACGAGGGACACGTGCGTTCCTTTCTCAGTCCACCTGGCGCAGCGCGCCGGCGGGGTCGACCCGGGTGATGCGGCGTACGGCGACCAGGCAGCCGGCCAGCCCGAGGGCGACCAGCAGGCCGACGGCGCCGAGCACGGATCCGGGTTCGAGCCGGAACGGCACGTCGGTGCCGGCGATCGCGAACCCGAGGAGGGCGGCGAGCCCGGCCCCGAGGGTGGTCGCGGCGAGCAGGACCAGCGCCATCTGGCCGAGCGCGTCGCGCAGCACGTACGTCGTCGAGGCGCCGAGCGCCTTGAGCAGGGCGATCTGGCGGGTCCGCTGGATCGTCCAGACGGTGAAGAAGGCGCCGACGATGAGCGCGGAGATGACCAGCAGGAAGCCACGGATCAGCGTCATCGTCTGGGTCTCTCCGGAGTAGCCGGGCGACCCGGCGTACGAGGCGGTCTTGGTGAGCGTCTCGGTCCCGGCGGCACGGTTCGCGTCGGCGAACGCGGCGGAGTCCGCCGCCGGGCCGCCGGCCCGCAGCGCGACGGCGGAGAACCGGCCGTGGGCGCTCTCGCCGTAGAAGAGCTTCTGCCAGGTGGCGAGCTGGGTGAACGCGATGTCCACGTGGCCGTAGGACCCGGTGTAGGTGAAACCGAGGACGGGCAGCCGGACGTCGCTACCGGCCACGGTGAGCTCGTCGCCCACCTCGATGCCCTGGTCCTTCAGGTCGTGGCTGAGCACCAGCCCGGGCGGTCCGTCGAGAGCGGCGCGGGCCTCGGCGCGCGGGGCGAGGAAGCTGTCGTGGGCGACGCCGAAGAGCGCCAGGCTGACCTTCTGCCCGTCGGGGCCCTGGGCGTTCGCGAAGGAGACGCCGACGGGGGAGGCGTCGACGCCGTCGACCTGCTGCCAGGGGGCGAGGTTCTTCTCGGTGAGCACCGATCGGCTGAAGGTGCCGCCCGAGTCCGGTTCCATCGCGAGGTGGGTGAGGGGGAGGCGGCGCAGGCCGGAGATACCGTCGTCGACCAGGCCGGCGGCGAGGCCGCTCAGCAGCGTGGTCATCAGTGCGACGAGCGCGATCACCACCCCGACGAGTGCGAATCTCCCGCGCGCGGCCCGCAGGTCCCGCAGAGCGACGTACATCCTGACCTCCCAGTCTTGGCGACACTACGTCGACATCTTATCGACAGGGTGTCGAGACCCAAGGTGAGGTGAGTCACCGTCGTGCCAGCTGGTCCTCCACGTACGCCGGCCGCGAGGCGACCAGGCCGACGGCGTACTGGGGGATGCAGAGCAGCAGGAGCACCGTGAGCGGCACCGTCCAGCCGCCGGTCGCCGCGTGCAGCGCCCCGACCCCGAAAGGCCCGACGACCGCGATCAGGTAGCCGACCGACTGCGTGAAGGCCGAGAGCGCGGCCGTGCCCGCGGGCGTGCGCGCCCGCAGGCCGATCAGCGTGAGGATGAACGGGAAGGTGCACGTGCCGGTGCCGATCGCCAGCGCCCAGATCAGCGCACCGCCCGTCGGCGCGACCAGCAGGCCGAGGTAGCCGATCGGGTAGAACGCCATGATCACGGTCAGAAGCACCCGCTGGTCCGGGACCCGGGCGGTCAGCCACGGGATCAGGAAGGACAGCGGGATGCTGATCCCGGTGATGACCCCGAGCAGCAGCCCGGCGTCGTGAGCGCTGAACCCGGCGTCGCGGTAGACCTTCGCCATCCAGCC
This sequence comes from Marmoricola sp. RAF53, assembly GCF_052114005.1. Taxonomy (NCBI): domain Bacteria; kingdom Bacillati; phylum Actinomycetota; class Actinomycetes; order Propionibacteriales; family Nocardioidaceae; genus Marmoricola; species Marmoricola sp. RAF53. The sequence continues at coordinate 79,026 of NZ_JBFRDX010000008.1, forward strand.
GAAGATCGAGTACGCCTGTAGCGACTGCAGACCGAAGAAGACCGCCATCACCCAGCCGATCCGGGTCCGGGCGACGTCGGCGGTGCCGATGGTGCGTTCGGGGGTCTCCATCCGGGAGTCGTGCCGGACCAGTGCGATCCACGGGATCGCGGCGATCGCCGCGGTGAACGCCCAGGTGACCAGGCCGCGTCGCCAGTCGAGCTCGCCGCCGCCGTGCTCGGAGATCGGCACGGTGAGCACCGAGGCGCTGGTCAGGCCGATCGCCAGCGCCGTCGAGTACAGCGAAGTCATCAGCCCGATGCGGTTCGGGAAGTGCAGCTTCACCAGGGAGGGGAGCAGCACGTTCGCCACCGCCATTCCGGCGAGCGCGACGAACGACAGCACCAGGAACGCCGCCGAGCCGTCGACCTGGGCCCGCGCCCACAGCCCGACGACGACCAGCAGCAGCGAGAACAGGGTGCTGCGGTGCAGGCCGAGGGTGCGCGCCACCCGGGGCGCCAGCGCACCCACCGTCGCGAAGCTCAGAACCGGCAGCGAGGTGAGCAGGCTGGTCGCGGCCGCGCTCATCCCGAGCCCGGCGGAGACCTCGTCCAGGATCGGTCCGACGCTGACCGCGGCCGGGCGGAGGTTGAAGGCGAGGACGACGATCCCGACGACCACCAGGATCCGCTCGAAGCGGGTGTCCTGGTGCGCAGGTTCGGAGCTCACCTGCCGATCCAACCACCGAGGGGACCGGTACGCCGACCTCGGGGCGTTCGGGGGAGAGAACGTCCGTCGGGCAGCCCGCCAGAAACCTGAGGTGTTTGATCTATACCCTTTGTCCGTTTTATGCCACACTGGAGGAGCGCAGTCAGGACGACACGGCGCACCTGAGTTCGGCCAAAGCGGGAGGGAACCCGATGAGCGCAGTAGCACGATCCATCAGCCAGTCGCAGAGCGAGGCTCCGGCCGCTATGACCGCCATCGCCCGCGCCGAACGCGAGCTCGCGGACCTGTTCGGCTACGCCGGCCGCCTGCACCAGGCCAACATCGAGCACAACCCGCACTCCTGCGTGCTCTGCTTCGAGCAGCGCTGAAGCGCTACACCCCGATCGACCGCAGGTAGGCCTCGCCGAGACCGCCTGCCCCGAGGATCGAGATCCACGCGCCCAGCAGCATGAACGGGCCGAACGGCACTGCGGTCTTCCGGTCGGCCTGGGTGCCGATCAGGAGCACGACGCCGACCAGGGCGCCGAGCAGGAACCCGCCGAAGGCGCCGGTCAGCAGCACGCCCCACGACAGGTACCCGAGCACCATCCCGATCACTCCGGAGAGCTTCACGTCGCCGAAGCCCATGCTGCGCGGCGAGATCATCGCGATCACGAAGTAGAAGGCGAACAGCACCGCTGCGGCGATCAGCCCCCGGACGAACGCGTGCAGGTCCCAGTCGATCAGCAGCAGCGCCGCCAGCACCGGGTACGCCGGCAGCACGATCACGTCCGGCAGCCGGCGTACGTCGAGGTCGATCAACGCGAGCGCGATCGCGATCGCCACGAACGTCAGGTACGCCGGCAGCAGCGCCGGGTGGTCGGCGAACCGGAGCCCGGTCAACGCGAACGCGACCCCGGTCCCCGCCTCGACCACCGGGTACCGCAGGCTGATCGGCTCCGCGCAGTCGAAGCACTTCCCGCGCAGCAGCAGCCACCCGAGGACCGGGATGTTGTGCCGCTTGCGGATGGGGGAGTCGCAAGCAGGGCAGTGCGACGGCGGGCTTACGACGGACTCGCCGCGTGGGACACGGTGGACGACGACGTTGAGGAAGGAGCCGACCATCAGGCCGAGCAGGCCGGCATAGGCGGTCGTGAGGACCGCCTGGACGTGCTCGCTCAGCGGTTGTGGCTCCAGCTCAGGATGCTGACCTGGCGACCGGGCGGAGCGGGCGCCCCGCTCGGGTCCCAGATCTGCACGCGGGAAGTCAGCGCCGTGGCGGCACTGGTGCTGCAGGTCGCCTGTCCGGGGCAGAGATGGACCTTGAGGTCGACGCTCGAGTTCGAGTACCCGTAGCCCGGCGAATTGTCGGGGATCTCGAAGATCGGGCCGGTCCAGCTCGGGTTGCCGTTCGTGATCGCGAACTCCACCTGGCGCGCGACGATGCCGAACTTGGCCACTTCGGCGCTGAAGTTGCCGAGCTGGACGTCGACGTCGGCGAGCGGCACGTAGGTCGTGCCTTGCAGGTAGAGCAGGATCTTGTTGTTGCCGCCGGGCATCGACAAGAACTTGCAGCTCGGCGCGGTGCCGTCGACACAGGTCCCGGTCTCGCCACGCAGGACCGGGACGTAATAGGTCAGGTCGAGCGTGATCATGTCGACGGTGGTCGTCGCGTTGTTCTTCTTCGCGTTCGCGGTGTAGGCGACCGAGGCACTGGTGTACCCGTTGTCGTGCACGGCCGTCTGCAGAGTGTTGAGGTTGGCGCCGGTGATCGCCAGATCGGTCGTCACCATGGATGCCGAGGCGGTCAGGGGAAGGGCCGCGGTCGTGGCGGTCCCGATGGTCACCTTCGCGGACGCGTTCGAGTTCGAGGTCGCATCGGCATCCTGGTGGCGCACGTGCAGCGTGGCCGCAGTGAGGACCGCGCCCTGGGGCACTGTGGCGCTGGGTGCGAAGCCCTGGGCGGTCAGCGACGTGCTCTGCGCACTCGCCGAGGTCGTCGTCCAGGTCGCGACCTTCGGCGCTCCGTCAGCAGCGGCCAGATTCGCCGTCGTCGCCCCGGTGAAGAGGCCGGGGGCAGGGACCGAGGAGGCGGTCCGCGCGGTGTCGGTCGTCGCTGTCGGCGTGTTCCCGGTCTTCAGTCCGTAGACAACGATCGGCGGCCGGTTCGAGTGGTAGCTCCCGCAGAGCTCGACCTGAGCGTTCTTGTCGACGTACATCTGGCTGCTGCCGCCGAAGACGAACTGCACGCCGACAGCGCTCGTGTCCGTGATCGGGCTCTGGCACGAACCCGGGAGCGTGGGGTTGCTCGAAGGTTGCGAGATCACGGTCCCACTGGCGTTCACGGGAGTCCCGCCGATGATCGCGTTGCCGCCCGTGCGCCACACGTTCCCGCTCGTCCCGTAGAGGTTGCTGGGGCAGACGTTCGCGCAGCTGTCGTTGTGGAAGTCGAAGTAGTACGTACCGGGCTTGAACCAGGCGACCGAGCACAGGCTGGTCGCGGCGGACAATGTGGAGGCGTTGTCGTAGTAGCCCGGCTGGAAGATCGCGATGCCGCCGGTGCAAGAGGTCGGGGGCGTCTGGAGTGTCGGGACCGTGCCACCGAGATCGTCGCTGTAGTTCGGGTCGCTGATCTTGACGCCCGCGTTGCAGTGCTTGGTCGCCGGTGCCGTCACCGTCGTGTTCGTGCAGGCGCCGTAGGCCCACGCATCACCGGCGTCCAGGGTCACCTGCCCGGCGATGGTGCTGTTGGAGTAGATGCCGCCGTGGACCTTCAGGTTGTCCGAGGTGGTGAGCGGGCCGTTGAGCGTGATGATGGCGTAGCCCGGCTTGTTGCTGTTGTTGATCGGGACCGGCGAGCCCTGCTGGCCGGTCCCACTGACCCCGGTGCACTCGACGACCGCCGAGGTCGGGTTCTGCTGCGATCCGGTGGCCGGGTAGAAGTTGTTCAGCGCCAGGGTGTCGGTGCCGTTGTTGCCGACGGTGTTGCCGAAGCACCCGACTCCGTCGAGGCTGTTGTTGAAGCCGCTCTCGTTCGGGTTCGAGGCGAAGCCGGCACCGGTGCGGAGGTTGTTGATGGCGATCTTGGCCGCAGCATCGGCGGCATAGGACGTTCCTGCGGCCGACCGCAGCTCCACGGTCGCGCGCAGGCTCCCGTTGCCGCGGGTGAGTAGTGCCGTGACCACCAGGGCGATCGTGGTGGTGATGAGCAGAGCGAAGATCAGGACCGCGCCGTCGTCGCCGCGGGCTGCGGCGATCCGCTGCCTGAGGAGCCTGGTCATGTGTTCCTCCGCTCACCCGTGAGGGTTGCGCTGTAGTTCACCGCGCCCGGGTCGTCCGGGTCGTTGGTGGTGATGGTCATGGTCACGATGTCTGGGACGGAGGAGGCGGAGCCGTTGCAGCCGCCCGGGCACGACACCGTCGGTGTACCGGTGAGGTTCCTCGCCACGGTGACCACCGAGTCCTGCGCCGATCCCGTGCAGCGGACGCGGACGAGCTCGTACCGGGTTCCGGACGGCTTGGTCGCGTAGGCGACCGTCACGGTCGTCGGGGTGTCGGTCGCCGAGCTCGTGGTGTAGTTGCTCCAGCCCAGGGTCACGAACGTCGTGGTGCCCGCCGGCATCGAGCAACCCGGCGTGATCCCGGTGTTCCCGTTGGCCGCGACGGACTGCTGCAGCGGGTACATGTGCACCGAGGGGCTGCTGTCGTAGGTCGTGGAGCGGATCCCGGTGCTGGCGACGTCGCGCTGCCAGTACGCCGCGGCGAACTGCACGTCGTGGGATTCGGTGATCCGGGAGGCGGTGGCGGTACTCGTCTTGAGGAAGCCGACGATGACCCCGGTGAGGGCGGCCACGATGATGCCGACGATCGCGACCGTGATCACCAGCTCGACCAGGGTCACCCCCTCGTCGCCGCGCTCTTGCGTGAGCTTCCGCGTGTTCACGTGCATGCGGCCACACTCGGATCGCACGGCTTGCGGAGGATGACGACCAGCTTCTCCGTGGCCCGTGAGTCGGAGCTCGCGATCCGGAGCGTGACCTGCTGGACGCCCGTGTCGCTGTTGCAGGTGGACGCTGCGCCCGCTGTGTTCACGCTCTTGGCCGCGTCCTGGGTCGCGGTGTAGCCGGACGGCAGGTCGAGCGTGCTCGTCACCGAACCGACCAGGTAGGCGTTGGCCGCGGCGCACGGCTTGTAGTTCGTCGTTCCCGTCTTGCCGACGTACTGCTCGATCGCTTCGGCGAGGCTGCGGACGTAGGCGCCGCCGGTGGTCTCCTTGCGGTGGATGTCCGATGCCTTGACCGAGAGCTGCAACCCCGCCATCACGGCGGCCCCGGCGATTCCGAGGATGACGACCGCGACGAGGACCTCGACCAGGGTCTCGCCCCGGTCGCCCCGTGCAGCGGCTCTGGGATCCTGCATCAGACGTCCACCTGGTTGAAGATGCCGTACATCGCGGAGACGAGCGCGATCGCCACGAAACCGACGATCACCCCCATGAAGATGATGATCATCGGCTCGAAGAGCGCGGTCAGCTTGTTGATCTTGTACTCGAGCTCGGCCTCGTAGTACTCGGCGGTGACTTGGAGCTGGGTGTCCAGCGAGCCGGTCTCCTCGCCGACGCGCAGCATCTGCGTCGCCGCTCCGGGGAACAGTTGGGTGCGCGCCAGCGGGGTGGCGATGCCCTGACCCTCCAGCATCGACTCGCGGACCTCGCCGAGCCGGCGCAGGAACACCCGGTTGCGCAGCGACTCCGTCGCCACGGACAGAGCCTCCGGCAGGTTTACGCCGGCACCCACCATCGAAGAGAGGACCCGGCAGAACCGCTCGACCAGCGCGTACTGGATCGTCTCGCCCACGACCGGGATCTTGAGGAAGAACGCGTCGCGTGCGTAGCGGCCACCCTCGAAGCGCAGGATGATCCAGCCGATCAGCGCGAGCAGCGCCGCGCCGCCGAGCAGTGCCCACCAGTACTCCTGGAGGAAGTCGGTGACCGCCAGCAGCATCCTCGTCGGCAGCGGCAAGGTCGCGTCGAGGCTGGAGAAGAACTCCTTGAACTTCGGCAGAACGTAGATCGCGAGCACGCCGACCGTGACGACCGACATCAGGGCGATCACGGCCGGGTAGATCGTGGCGGATTTGATCTTGCGGCTCGCCTCGAGATCGCGCTCCAGGTAGCGAGCAAGTTGGGCGAGCACGACGTCGAGCTCACCGGTGAGCTCGGCCGAGCGGACGATGCCGCGGTAGAAGCTCGGGAAGACCTTCGCGTGCCGTTCCAGGCAGTCGGAGAACTTCTCACCGGTGCGCAGACCGTCCTCGATGTCCTGCATCATCCGGCGGACCGAGGAGTTCTCGGCCTCGGCCCCGATCGAGTGCACCGCGTCCAGGATCGGCAGGCCGGCTCGGAGGAACGCCGCCATCTGGCGCGACATGTGCATGACCTCGGCCTTGGTGATGCGCGGCCCGGTGATCTCGAACTGCAGGATGCTGGTCTTCTCGGTGACCTTGAGGTCGCGCAGCTCCCGCTCGTAGAGCGCGAGCTCGGCATCGGTCCGGCTGGGGGCCTTCTCGGTGCCCTTGACCTGGGCGCCGGTGACGTCAGTTCCGACGTAGGCGTACTTCGGCATCTCAGACTCCTGCCACGTAGATGGAACGCATGGCCTCGGAGGCCGTGGTGGTGCCGTCCATGACCAGGCGGACGGCCTGCTCCTGCAAGGTGGTCATGCCCTGGCTGACCGCGAGCTTGCGCATCTCGTCGTGCGGCGCCCGGTTCACGACCATCTCGCGGACCTCGTCGGTGACGGTGAGAAGCTCGTAGACGCCGATCCGCTCCAGGTAGCCGGTGTGCGCGCAGAAGTTGCAGCCGGCGCCGTGCTGGAACCCTCCGGCCGGCTCGCGCCCTCCGAAGGTGCGCAGGAAGTCCATCTCGTCCGGCGAGGGGTGGTAGGGCTCCAGGCAGGACGTGCAGCTGCGCCGGACCAGGCGCTGGGCGACGACCGCGGTGACCGACGAGGCGATCAGGAACGGCTCGATCCCCATGTCCAGCAGCCGGTAGAGCGCCGAGACCGCCTCGGTGGCGTGCAGCGAGGAGAGCACGAAGTGGCCGGTGAGCGCGGACTGCACCGCGATCCGGGCGGTGTCGACGTCGCGGACCTCGCCGACCAGGATGACGTCCGGGTCCTGGCGCAGGATCGCCTTGAGTCCGTCGGCGAAGGTGACGCCGGCCTGCTCGTTGATCTGGATCTGGTTGATCGAGTCGAAGGTGTACTCGACCGGGTCCTCGATCGTCATGATGTTGCGGTCGACGTTGTTGAGCTCACCGAGCGAGGCGTACAGCGTCGTTGTCTTGCCGCCACCGGTCGGGCCGGCGCAGATGACCATCCCGTAGGGGGAGCGGATCAGCGCGCTGTAGCGCTCGGCGGTCTCGGCCGGCATGCCGAGCTGGGCGAGCTTGAAGAGGGGCCGGCTCTTGTCGAGCAGCCGCAGCACGACCTTCTCGCCGCCGACCACCGCGGTGGTCGCGACCCGGATGTCGACGGCGCGGCCCTCGACCTCCATGGAGATCTGGCCGTCCTGGGACCGCCGCCGCTCGACGATGTTGAGCTCGGCGAGGATCTTCACGCGGCTGACCAGAGCCGGACCGATCGAGCCGGGCAGGTCGAGCACCTCGCTCAGGGCGCCGTCGATCCGGTAGCGCACGCGGACTCGCTCGCCGTACGGCTCGATGTGGATGTCCGAGGCGCGGTCGCGCAGGCCCTGGGTGATGATCATCTGCACGACGCGGACGACCGGGGCTTCCTCGTTGACACCGGCGCTCTCCAGGCGGGAGGCCTCCAACCGCAGCGCGTCACGGGCCTCGAACTCCTGGATCTGGGAGCCGACCTCCTTGGTCGCGCTGTAGGCCGTCCCCAGGATTCGCCGCAGGTCGCGCCGCGTCGCGGCGACGGCCTGCACCGGAGTGCCCATCGCCGAGGAGATCGCGTCGAGGTGTTCAGGGGACGGATCCAGGACCGCGACCGTGACGGTCTCGCCGTCGACCGAGACCGGCAGCGCGTCCAGGGCGCGGGCCCGGTCCGCGGGCAGCTTCGCGAGCGCAACCGGATCCGGTGTCAGCTCCCGGAAGTCGAGGACCTGCACGCCGTAGTGGTGCGCGACGGTCGCGGTGAGGTCGGCGTCGGTGATCGTGCCGCGCGCGATCAACGACTCGGCCAGACCGCCCGCCCCGGCCTCGGCCTGGGCGGCGTCGATCTGCTCCTGATCGATCTTGTCGCTCAGGACCAGCGCCCGTGCGAGGCGCTCGTCGGTCTCGGCCCGGGTCGGGCCGGTGGGTACTGCTTCGACGCGCTTGCGTCGGCCCATCTTCATCGGATGCCGTCCTGGCTCATCGGTTCACGGTCAACGGCTCAAGCCGGCGGTCAGGCGCGGTCGGGTCTCGATGTCCTTGGGGTACAGGCTTCGCGCGGCGGCGTCCTCCTCGGAGACGACACCGGCCTGGATCAGCGCCGACAACGACTGCTCCAGGGTCACCATGCCCTCCCGGGCGCCGGTGATCAGCGAGTTGCGCAGCTGATGGGTCTTGCCTTCCTTGATCAGGTTGCGGACGGCCGAATTGGCCACCAGCACCTCGTACGCCGCGGTCATGCCGCCGCCGGTCTTCGGGACCAGCCGCTGGTAGACCACGCAGCTCAGCGCGGTCGCGAGCTGGACCCGGATCTGCGCCTGCTGCTCGGCCGGGAAGACGTCGATCATCCGGCCGATGGACTGCGCGGTGTCGTTGGTGTGCAGGGTGGCGAAGACCAGGTGGCCGGTCTCGGCGACGGTGAGGGCGAACTGGATCGACTCCAGGTCACGCATCTCACCGACGAGCAGGACGTCGGGGTCCTCGCGCAGGACCGAGCGCAGCGCCTGCTTGAAGGAGCCGGTGTCGGTGCCCACCTCGCGCTGGTTGACCGCGGACTGCTTGTGGTCGTGGACGTACTCGATCGGGTCCTCGACGGTGATGATGTGGCAGGCGCGGTTGGTGTTGATGAGGTCGACCAGCGACGCCAGCGTCGTCGACTTGCCGGACCCGGTCGGCCCGGTCATCAGGATCAGTCCCTGGTGCTTCATCGCGAGCTCGCGGAGCACGGCGGGTAGCCCGAGGTCGTCCGGGCTCGGGATCTCCCGCGGGATCATCCGGAACGCGACGGCGGTCTGGCCACGCTGGGTGAACGCGTTGCCGCGGATCCGGGCCTCGTCGCGCCAGCTGAAGGAGAAGTCGTACTCGTGTTCCGAGGCCCAGGCGTCGGCCTGCTCCGGGGTGAGGACCTCGGCGAGCAGCGCGTTGGTGTCGGCTGCGGTCAGCGGGACCTCGCCGGGGACCGGCCAGAGGGCGCCGTCGACCCGGGTCATCGGCGGCAGGCCGACGGTCAGGAGCAGGTCGGTGCCCCGGATGTTCCACAGGACTTCGAGCAGGCGGTCGATGCGGGCACCGATGCGGTGCGGGTGGTGGAACACGGGATCCCCCAGGTTGTGGTGCCGGTAGAGGACGGGAGAGGGCCGCCGCCGGAGCGACGGCCCTCCCGCGAACTAGTCGATCAGCAGGAGGTGCCGCCGGTGATGGTCGGCGGGGTGCCCGTGGTGTAGGTGACCTTGGTCTTGGCGTCGGTGAGCGCGGTCGGGTCGCTCTGCAGGAACCCGCCCGACACGAGGGCGGCGCCGTCGGCCGCGTACGAGCCGTTCTTCGCGTAGTACGCCTCGGAGGCGGTCTGCACCGTCTTCAGGTTCGCGTTGCACGCGCTCTTCTCACCGCGGTCGGTGATACCGCGGACCGAGAACACGACGATGCCGGCGAGGATGCCGAGGATCACGATGACGATCAGGAGCTCGATGAGCGTGAAGCCAGACTCGTTCTTGCGGGCCCCCCGGGCCCGGTTCATAGCGCTGCTAAGCATGTGTCTATCTCCCCAAAATAGGACCGATGCAGCTAGAGCGCTGCGTTAGGTGGTGCCAGAAGTTAAGGGCGATCCGGTGGATCGCGGTTCCGCTATCCGACATTTCGGATTGATTGGTCTAGCCCGCGGATCCCGGTCGCAGGCGGGGGAGACGCACCTCACGGTCGGGTGGCGTCACGTCCGGTCCTGTCGGTCGTTTCCGGTGGAATGGGCTCATGGCTCGCCCGATGATCACCGACGCTCAGCGCCGTGCCCGCCTCGCCCTCCGGCACGGCCTCGAAAAGCCTTGCGGGGATGTCGAATCCGCCACCAGGGCGATGACGTGCTGGCACGCCACCGAGCCGGCGTCGGTCCACCTGGCCGTGTTCGCCCGGACCGGTGCGTCTCGCGACGAGATCGACGCGGCGCTCTATCAGGAACGTTCGGTTGTCAAGCAGCTCGCGATGCGCCGTACGGTCTTCGCCTTCCCCGCCGACCAGCTGCCCGCGGTGTGGGGGAGTGCGGCCGCACGGGTGGCGACGCAGCAGCGCGGCCAGCTCGCCCGCGACGTGGTCAAGGGCGGGATCGCCGCCGACGGGCCTGCGTGGGTGGAGGAACAGACCGCGGCGGTCCACGACCTGCTCCGCGAGCGCGGCCCGATGACGACGATGCAGCTCCGGGCGACTCTTCCGGCCCTGGAGGCGCGGCTCCGGTACGCCGAGGGCAAGGCGTACGGGGGCGAGCTGCCGATCGCGCCGCGGGTGCTCACCACGCTGGCCGCCTCCGGGGTGATCGTCCGGGGCGAGAACGACGGTGGCTGGAAGACCTCCCGACCGCGCTGGACCGCGACCGAGGACTGGCTCCCCGACGCCGCTCCGGCCCTGCCGGAGGCGGAGGGCTACCGCGCGTTGGTCTCGTCCTGGCTGCGCACTTTCGGCCCGGGCACCGAGGCCGACCTGGTCTGGTGGCTCGGCGCCACCAAGGCCGCCGTACGCCGCGCGCTCGGCGAGCTCGACCTGGTCGAGGTCGACCTGGAGTCGGGTGCCGTCGGGTTCGTGCACGCCGACGACGTCGCGCCGGTCGAGGAGCCGGCACCGTGGGCCGCGCTGCTGCCGGCGCTCGACCCGACCACGATGGGCTGGAAGGATCGGTCCTTCCACCTCGGACCGCACGCGGAGGCGATCTTCGACCGCAACGGCAACGGCGGCCCGACGGCGTGGTGGGAGGGCAGGATCGTGGGCGGCTGGCGCCAGACCGACGACGGGACCGTGGTCGTCGTCCCGGCCGAGCCCCTGGGTCGCGACGCCACGCGGGCGCTCGCGAAGAAGGCCGCCGAGCTGACCGCCTGGCTGGACGGTGACGTGGTCCGGTCGATCTACCAGTCGCCGCTGGCCCGGGCCGCGACCGCTGGTTGAGGAGGTCGCGCGGCGACCGTCCCGAAACCCCGGATAGCCTTCACGGGTGCGTGAACAGCCCGAGCAGCAGGCCCCTCCGGTCCAGCGACTGAGGATCCGGTACGCCAAGCGCGGCCGGCTCCGCTTCACCAGTCACCGCGACTTCAGCCGCGCCTTCGAGCGCGCGGTGTTCCGGGCCGGCATCCCGATGGCCTACTCCTCGGGGTTCAACCCGCACCCGCGGATCTCGTACGCCGGCGCCAGCCCGACCGGCGCGGCCAGCGAGGCCGAGTTCCTCGAGATCGGCCTCGCCGACGTGCAGGACCCGGCCGCCGTCGCCGCGGCGCTCGACTCCTCGCTGCCGGACGGGCTCGACGTGCTCGAGGTCGTGGTCAGCGCGGGCGGCTCGCTCGCCGACCGGCTGGGGGCCTCGGAGTGGGAGATCACCGTCCAGGACGTCACGGTCGAGGAGCTGGCGGCCGGCGTGGAACGCCTGCTCGCGACCGAGGAGGTGATGGTCGAGCGGATGACGAAGAAGGGGTTGCGCACCTTCGACGCGCGTGCCGCGATCGTCTCCCTCGACGCGCGGGCGTGTGACACGAAGCACGACCTGCAGGGTTCGTGTGCGATACTCCGAGTGGTCTTGCGACACGGAACCCCGTCCGTGAGACCCGACGACGTTCTCGCCGCACTCCGCGAGATCTCGGGAACCGGTTCCGGTTCTGCTGCCCTGGCGCAGCGGCTGGCGCAGGGCCCCCTGGATCCCGCGAACGGCACGGTGGGGGACCCGTTGGCACCCGACCGCGACGCGGCCGGCTGAGGAGCAGGTGACAGCTCTCCTTTCCCGGCGAGCGACCGCGGCTGGCGCGAGCGGCTCTTCCTGGCGACGTGAAAACGGAGATCGCCGTCGCCGACTGAAGGCTTTTGCCGCGGCGCTCGTCTCCGCGGCGTGACCCGCACGGTCACACAGCGCACCGCGCCGTGGTCGTGCACGAGGAGAGCACCTTGCTCGACACAGACATCCCGACCAGCAACGAAGAGAACAACGAGGCAGCACCGGTTCCGGCCGAGAGCGCCTCCGACGCCGCCGCCGAGAGCGCGCCGGCTCCCGCCAAGAAGACGGCGAAGAAGGCCACCAAGAAGGCGGCCGCGAAGAAGACCACGAAGGCGGCCGCGAAGAAGACGGCCAAGGCCGCCGCGAGCGAGCCCGCCGCCGACGAGGCGCCCGCCGCTGCCGACGAGGCCCCGGCCCCGAAGCGCCGGGCGACCAAGAAGGCCGCCGCGAAGCCGAAGAAGCAGGCCGAGAGCGCGGAGCCGGCCGGGAGCGCGGAGAGCGCCGAGGCCAGCGAGGCTGCTGAGGCAGCCGCCAGCGGTGCCCCGATGGTGCTGTTCCAGGCGCCGGAGAAGACCGCCGCGCCGCGCAAGCGCACCACGAAGAAGGCCGCCAAGGCGGTCGAGGCACCGGTCGAGGGCGAGCCCGCCGCTGAGGCCGACGCCGTTGCCGACGCTGCCGAAGCTGCCGAGGAAGCCCCCGCGAAGCCGGCGAAGAAGACCGCCAAGCGCGCCGCCAAGAAGACCACCAAGAAGACCGCCGAGGCCCCGGCCGAGGACGAGGAGACCCCCGACGAGGAGGCCGCCGAGGCCACCGAGGGCGCCGAGTCCGACGAGACCGCCGATTCCGAGGGCGAAGGTGGCCCCAAGCGCCGTCGCCGTCGTGGCGGCCGCCGTCGCCGCCGGGGCGCCGGGGGCGACGACAGTGCCGAGTCCGAGGAGGCCGGCGATTCCGCCGAGGCCACCGAGGGTGACGCCGGCGACTCCGACGACGAGTCCACCACCTCGCGCCGCCGTCGTACCCGGGTGCGCCAGCCGCGCAACCCCGAGGACGAGATCACCAGCATCGGCGGCTCGACCCGCCTCGAGGCCAAGAAGCAGCGCCGCCGCGAGGGCCGTGAAGCCGGCCGCCGCCGCGCCCCGATCGTCAGCGAGGCCGAGTTCCTGGCCCGCCGCGAGGCGGTCGACCGCGTCATGGTGATCCGCCAGCGCGACGAGCTGACCCAGATCGGCGTCATCGAGGACAAGGTCCTCGTCGAGCACTACGTCGCGCGCGAGTCCCAGACCTCGTTGATCGGGAACATCTACCTGGGCCGGGTCCAGAACGTGCTGCCCTCGATGGAGGCGGCGTTCATCGACATCGGCAAGGGCCGCAACGCGGTCCTGTACGCCGGCGAGATCAACTGGTCCGCGCTCGGCCACAAGGACGGCCAGCAGCGCAAGGTCGAGTCCGTGCTGAAGTCCGGCCAGACCATCCTGGTGCAGGTCACCAAGGACCCTGTCGGGCACAAGGGCGCCCGCCTCACCGGCCAGATCAGCCTGCCGGGCCGGTTCCTGGTGTACGTGCCGGACGGCAACACCAGCGGCATCTCCCGCAAGCTCCCGGACACCGAGCGCAACCGCCTCAAGACGCTGCTCAAGGAGATCGTCCCGGACACCGCCGGCGTGATCGTCCGCACCGCGGCCGAGGGTGCCAGCGAGGAGGAGCTCACCCAGGACGTCGAGCGCCTCACCGCGCGCTGGGCCGACATCGAGAGCAAGGTCAAGATCGGCCGGTCGCCCGAGCTGCTGTACGGCGAGCCCGACCTCACCCTCAAGGTCGTCCGTGACCTGTTCACCGAGGACTTCTCCAAGCTGGTCGTCGACGGCGACCAGGCCTGGGACCTGGTGGAGGGCTACGTCTCGCACGTGGCGCCCGATCTCCACGAGCGCCTCGAGCGCTACGACGCCGGCAAGAACAACGGCAAGGACGTCTTCGCGGCGTACCGGGTCGACGAGCAGATCGCCAAGGGCCTGGACCGGAAGGTCTGGCTGCCCTCCGGCGGCTCGCTGATCATCGACCGCACCGAGGCGATGACGGTCGTCGACGTCAACACCGGCAAGTTCACCGGGTCCGGCGGCAACCTCGAGGAGACCGTCACCAAGAACAACCTGGAGGCGGCCGAGGAGATGGTCCGCCAGCTCCGGCTGCGCGACATCGGCGGCATCATCGTCATCGACTTCATCGACATGGTGCTCGAGTCGAACCGTGACCTGGTGCTGCGTCGCCTGGTCGAGTGCCTCGGCCGCGACCGGACCCGCCACCAGGTCGCCGAGGTCACCTCGCTCGGCCTGGTCCAGATGACCCGCAAGCGGATCGGCACCGGCCTGCTGGAGGCGTTCAGCGAGGACTGCGACCACTGCAAGGGCCGCGGCGTGATCGTCCACGAGCACCCGGTCGAGCCGAGCTCCAAGAGCGTCGGCATGGGCGGGGGCGTCGGCGAGGAGTCGCGCGCCGGCCGCCGCAGCCGGAGCGGTCGTGGCCGTGGCCGCGCCGACAACGCGGCGCCTGCCGAGGCGGCGTCCGATTCCAAGCCGTCGCCGATGGCGCTGGCCGGGACCAAGCCGCACCCCTCGACCGACGACGTCGAGGGCGGCGAGGTCGCCGAGGCCCCGGAGAGCGTCACCGAGACCACCGGGACCGTCACCGAGGCGCCGGAGACCACCGAGACCACTGAGACCGTCGAGGCCCCGGCCGCGCCGGTCGTTGTGACCAGCACCCGTCGCCGTCGTGCCGCCCGGCCCGCCGGCAGTGCCAAGGCAGCGGAGGAGCAGGCGCCCGAGACGGCCCCCGAGACGGCCCCTGAGACGGCCCCGGAGACGGCCCCGGAGGTCGTCGAGGAGCCGGAGATCCCTGCCGCCGAGCCCGAGCAGGTCATCGAGGCCCCCGCGCCGGTCGTGGTGACCACCACGCGCCGTCGCCGCGCCGGTCGTGCGGCCGGTCCCGCGGCCGCCCCGGCGGTGGAGGCGACCGCGCCTGAGGCGACGGACGAGGCTCAGGCGGAGGTCCCCGGGGTTTCCGAGACCGACGTCGAGGCCGGCGAGGGCGCCGTGGGCGAGGACGGGGCTTCCGTCTTCCACGTGCCGGTCAAGAAGAAGGGCTCGCGCAAGCGTTGAGGAGGAGTGGAGGTCAGTGACCGGCGAGCCGGTTCTTGACCTCCACCACCACCACGGCGACGGCCAGCACGACCAGCGCGTAGAACAGCGCCGAGCCGCGCGTGGAACCGCCGCTGCGCTTGGCGACGTACGCGACGCCGCCGACGAACAGGGCGAGCAGCAGGCCGGCCGCCTCGAACTCGTACGACTCGGGGCAGAGCAGGACCGGGATCGTCGCGAGCACCGCGACCGCGATCGCGCCGCCGAGCTGGGCCCCGCCGAGCTCCAGGTCGCTGCGGTCGACGGCGCCTGATCCGACCAGCCGGGTCGAGACCCGGAACGCGAACCAGTGCGCGAGCGCGAGCCCGAGGGTGACGCCCCAGATGATCCCGAGCGTCTGCGGGGGATGGTCCTCGGGTGCCGCCGCTCCTGCTGCGAGCAGGCAGATCGCGACGTAGAGCGCCATCGTGTAGCCCTCGCGGCGGAGCTCGACGATCCGCTCCTCGTGCCGCTCGGGCTTCTCGACGGGTGCCGGGGTCATGCCCGCATCATGGCACCGGATCTCAGGCCGGGTTGGGCCCCTCGGTGAGCTGCTCGAACGCGTCGAGCGCCGCCAGCAGGGTGGTGCGGTCGGCGTCGGGCAGTCGGTCCAACCGCTCCTGCAGGGCACCCAGTCGCGCCGCCCGGCCGTGCCGGACCAGCTCCTCGCCCTCGGCGGTGGCGGCGACCAGACTGGCGCGTCCGTCGGCCGGGTCGGGACGGCGTTCGACGTACCCGAGTCCCTCCAGGGAGTTCACGATCCGGGTCATCGCCGGGGCGCTGACGCCCTCGGTCTCGGCCAGCGTCCCCGCCCGCTGCGGGCCGTCCTGGAGCAGCGTGGCCAGGGCGCTCAGGCCGCCGTGGCCGATCGCGGCCTCGCGGGCGTCGCGGCGCAGCGCCCGGTTGAGCCGGCCGACGGCCAGGTAGAGGCGGGAGGTGTCCGCGTTCGTCGCGCTCACTCCTCCCTCCCGAGAGCCTCGCCCGACGAGTCGTCGTGGACGTACTTGCCGCCCGCGGCCCAGGAGGCGACCGCCGCGACGACCATCATCCCGGCGGCGGCGAGGAAGACGACGACGAGACCGTCGTGGAAGGGCCCGGACATCAGGTGCGGGAAGAACTCCTTGCCGGTCAGGGTGTCGGCGTTCCCGGCGGGGAGCTTCTCCAGCTCGCCGGTCGGGCCGAGCAGGGACTCGATCGGGTTGTAGCCGAGGAACGAGGCGAACAGCGACCCGACCGGCGGCAGGTTGCCGATCTCGGCCGCCACCCGGTGCGAGACGCCCTGGCCGGTGAGCCCGTCGGTGAGCGTCCGAGGGAGCACGTTGGCCAGGCCGACGACCATCAGCGAGAAGAAGACACCGATCGAGAGCGAGTTCCCGGAGTTGAAGACGGTGCCGCGGATGCCGGACGCGGCACCGCGCTCGTGCGCCGGGACCGAGTTCATCACCGCGGTCGTGTTCGGGGCGGTGAACAGGCCCGAGCCGATGCCGTTGAGCAGCAGGATCGTCGCGAACGCCCAGTAGCTGAAGTTGACCGGGATGACGAGCAGCAGCACGAAGGTGACAGCCACCAGCAGCGAGCCGCCGGTGGCGAAGTAGCGGGCGCCGTACCGGTCGGAGAGGTAGCCGGAGACCGGTCCGGCGACGAGGAAGCCGACGGTCAGCGGCAGCATGTAGATGCCGGCCCACAGGGGAGTGGACTCGTAGCTGAAGCCGTGCAGCGGGAGCCAGATGCCCTGCAGCCAGATGATCAGCATGAACTGCAGCCCGCCGCGGCCGATCGCGGCCATCAGCCCGGCCAGGTTGGCCAGCGCGAAGGTGCGGATCCGGAACAGGCCGATCGAGACCATCGGGTGCTCGACCCGCTGCTCGACGATCACGAACGCCGCGAGCAGGAAGATGCCGAGCAGGATGCCGCCGAGGACCCAGGGGCTGCTCCAGCCGGTGGAGTGGTCGCCGTACGGCTGGATCCCGTAGGTGATCGCGACGAGCAGCGAGGTCAGGCCGAGACCGAAGGTGAGGTTGCCGGGAACGTCCAGCCTCGCCTTGCGGCGTTCGCCGAGCTCGACCAGCGAGCGGTAGCCCCAGACGGTGCCGATGATGCCGATCGGGACGCTGACCCAGAAGACCGCGCGCCAGTGCCACTCCGAGAGCACGCCGCCGATCACCAGACCGAGGAACGAACCGGCGATCGCCGAGACCTGGTTGATGCCGAGGGCCATGCCGCGCTGGTGGGCGGGGAACGCGTCGGTGAGGATCGCGGTCGAGTTCGCGAACAGCATCGCGCCACCGACCCCCTGTCCGACGCGCATCAGGATCAGCCACCAGGCGCCGGCGCCGCCCTGGAACGGGTCCACCGACAGCAGCACCGAGAAGACCGAGAAGACGGCGAAGCCGAGGTTGTAGATCTTCACGCGGCCGTAGATGTCGCCGAGCCTGCCGAGCGTGACCACGAGCACGGCGGAGACCACCAGGAAGCTCATGATGATCCAGAGCAGGTAGCCGACGTTCCCGGGCTCGAGCGGGTCGAGGCCGATCCCGCGGAAGATCGCCGGGAGGGAGATGATCACGATCGAGGAGTTGATCGTCGCCATCAGCATGCCGAGCGTGGTGTTCGACAGCGCCACCCAGCGGTAGTGCGGGTGGTCCTTGTCGAAGCGCGGGCGGCGTACGGCGGGGTCTCGGGTCGTGGACTCTGTCACCCCGCCGACAATAGTTCACATCGGGTAAGTAAATCGGGGGCGAGGATGTGACCTGCGTCGCTCGGAGCCTTCCCCGGGCCGCTCGTTTTGCCCTCTGGACGGCGAACCCGTAATGTTGTCCCTCGGTGTGCTCGTGCGCACCCTTTCCGTGTGGCACTCCTCCCTGCGAAATCGCTGGGACGTGGTGTGCCGCCGGAACCCGAGATGTGAACCGACGAGGAGAGTGAGTCCGCCGTGTACGCGATCGTGCGCAGTGGCAGCAAGCAGCAGAAGGTTGCTGTGGGCGATGTCATCGAGATCGACAAGACCAACGACGCCGTGGGCGCTTCCCTGAGCCTGCCGGTCCTCATGGTCGTCGACGGCGAGAAGGTCACCGCCTCCGGGCTGGACAAGGCCGCCGTGACCGTGGAGGTCCTCGGCGCCACCAAGGGCCCGAAGATCATCATCCAGAAGTACAAGAACAAGACCGGCTACAAGAAGCGCCAGGGTCACCGCCAGAAGTACACCCAGGTCAAGGTCACCGACATCAAGCTCTGACCCCCGGTCAGCGCTCTGTCACCAACACACTTCAAGGACTGAAACATGGCACACAAGAAGGGCGCGGCGTCCACCAAGAACGGCCGCGACTCCAACGCCCAGCGCCTCGGCGTGAAGCGCTTCGGCGGTCAGCTCGTCAACGCCGGCGAGATCATCGTCCGCCAGCGTGGCACCCACTTCCACCCGGGCACCGGTGTGGGCCGTGGTGGCGACGACA
Organism: Marmoricola sp. RAF53; assembly: GCF_052114005.1. Classification (NCBI taxonomy): domain Bacteria; kingdom Bacillati; phylum Actinomycetota; class Actinomycetes; order Propionibacteriales; family Nocardioidaceae; genus Marmoricola; species Marmoricola sp. RAF53. The sequence continues at coordinate 97,473 of NZ_JBFRDX010000008.1, forward strand.
CCCTGTTCGCGCTCACCGCGGGCAACGTCGAGTTCGGCACGCGGCGTGGTCGTCGCGTGGTGAACATCGTCCCGTCGGAGTGACCGGGCGAGCGACCACTCTCCAGCTTTCCGCGTTGGGCGTCCCTGATCTGCCAGGGGCGCCCTTCGCCGTTCCCAGCGAGTTCCGCGCCTGCGAGACTCGCCCCTAGCGGTGTTCCGCCGCAGACCAAGGAGAACCGATGGCCGTCCCCACCTTCGTGGACCGCGTGACGCTGCACGTCAGTGCCGGGCGCGGCGGCAACGGTGTCGCCTCGGTGCACCGCGAGAAGTTCAAGCCGCTCGGCGGTCCTGACGGCGGCAACGGCGGTCCCGGCGGATCCGTGATCCTGCGGGTGGACCCGGACGTCACCACGCTCATCGACTACCACCACAGCGCCAGGCGCCAGGCCGGCCACGGCGGTCACGGTGCGGGCGCGCACCGCAACGGCGGGCACGGCGAGGACCTGGTCCTCGGCGTCCCGGACGGGACCGTCGTCACCGAGGACGGCGAGGTGATCGCGGACCTGGTCGGTGCCGGCGCCGAGCTGGTCATCGCCGAGGGCGGCCGCGGCGGCCTCGGCAACGCGGCGCTCGCCTCGGCCAAGCGGAAGGCGCCCGGCTTCGCCCTCCTCGGCGAGCCCGGCGAGGAGCGCCAGATCGGCCTCGAGCTCAAGGTCGTCGCCGACGTCGGCCTGGTCGGCTTCCCGAGCGCCGGCAAGTCCAGCCTGATCGCGGCGATCAGCCGCGCCCGGCCGAAGATCGCCGACTACCCGTTCACCACGCTGGTCCCGAACCTGGGCGTGGTGAAGGCCGGCGACACCATCTTCACCGTGGCCGACGTGCCCGGCCTGATCGAGGGCGCCAGCGAGGGCCGCGGCCTGGGTCACGACTTCCTGCGGCACATCGAGCGGTGCGCGGCGCTGCTCCACGTCGTCGACCTGGCGACGCTGGAGCCCGGCCGGAACCCGGTCGAGGATCTGGACACCATGGAGCGCGAGCTCGCCAAGTACGGCGGCCTGGAGGACCGGCCGCGGCTGGTCGCGCTCAACAAGGCCGACCTGCCCGACGGTCGCGACATGGCCGACATGGTCACCGAGGAGATCAAGCAGCGCGGCTGGCCGGTCTTCGCGATCAGCGCGGTCACCCACGCGGGGCTCCGCGAGCTCACCTTCGCGATGGCCGAGGTGGTCCAGCAGGCGCGCCGCGAGCGGGTCGTGGAGACGGCGGAGCGGATCGTGCTGCGCCCGAAGCCCAAGGACTCCGGTGCCGAGTTCACCGTCAAGGAGACCGGCGAGGGCTGGCGCGTGCGAGGCGTGAAGCCCGAGCGCTGGATCCGGCAGACCGACTTCAGCAACGACGAGGCGGTGGGCTTCCTCGCCGACCGGCTCAACCGGCTCGGCGTCGAGGCCCGGCTCGTCCAGCTCGGCGCGGTCGAGGGCGACACCGTGCTCATCGGCCACCCCGACAACGCGGTCGTCTTCGACTTCAAGCCCGGTCTGGACGCGGGTGCCGAGATGCTCGGTCGCCGTGGCGAGGACCAGCGGTTCAACGAGTCCCGTCCCGCCGCCGGCCGCCGTCGCGCCATCGACGAGGCCTACGACGAGCGCGGCGAGACCGAGGCCCGCGCCGACGTGGCCCGCCGGGTGGACGGGTTCGCCGAGGACGACGAGACCGCGGCGCCCGCCTTCGAGAACGACTCCTTCGACGAGCGCTACGCGGAGGACGAGGAGTGACCACGCGGCAGGCGGTGCTCGACGCCCGCCGCATCGTCGTGAAGGTCGGCTCCTCCTCCCTGACCACCGCCGAGGGCGGGATCGACCCGGAGCGGGTCTCGTCGCTGGTGGACACGCTTGCCGACGCGCACGCCCGCGGCACCGAGGTGGTGCTGGTCTCCTCCGGCGCGATCGCCGCCGGGCTGGCCCCGCTCGCGCTCAAGCGGCGCCCGCGCGACCTCGCCCGCCAGCAGGCCGCGGCGTCGGTGGGTCAGGGCATCCTCGTGCACCGCTACACCGAGGAGTTCGCCCGGCACGGCCAGGTGGTCGGCCAGGTCCTCCTCACCCTCGACGACGTGACCCGGCGCGGCCACTACCGCAACGCCCAGCGGACCTTCGCCTCGCTGCTGGAGATGGGTGTCGTCCCGATCGTCAACGAGAACGACACCGTGGCCACCAGCGAGATCCGCTTCGGCGACAACGACCGGCTGGCGGCGCTCGTCGCGCACCTGGTCCACGCCGACCTGCTGGTGCTGCTCTCCGACGTCGACGGCCTGTACGACGGCCCGCCGACGGCCGAGGGAACCCGGCTGCTGACCGAGGTGCGCGGCGAGGACGACCTCGACGGCGTCAGGATCGGCAAGGCCGGCGCCGCGGGTGTCGGTACCGGCGGCATGCAGACCAAGCTGGAGGCGGCCCGGATCGCGACCGGCGCCGGGATCCCGGTCGTGCTCACCAGTGCCGACAGGGCCGCGGAGGCGGTCTCCGGCCACCCGGTCGGCACGCTGTTCCACGCCACCGGCCGCCGGCGGCCCACCCGGCTCCTCTGGCTCGCGCACGCGACCGAGGGCAAGGGCACCATCACGCTCGACGCGGGCGCGGTCAAGGCGCTCACCGAGCGCCGGGCGTCGCTGCTGCCCGCCGGGATCACCGCGGTCGGCGGGTCCTTCGCCGACGGCGACCCGGTGGACCTGGTCGGTCCCGACGGGCTGATCGTCGCGCGCGGCCTGGTGAACTACGACTCGGGCGAATTGCCCGCTTTGATGGGCCGTTCCACGCGGGAATTGGCCCACGAGCTCGGGGCGTCGTACGAGCGGGAGGTCGTGCACCGCGACGACCTGACGCTGATCTCCGCACGCACCGACTGACCGGCAGTTCCGCGATTCTCCCCGCGCGCGGGCCGTCGTTCCAGCACACTGGAACCTCCCGAGCGGGCCTCGGGAGAGAGCGGGGGAGGTAGGACGTGCGCCCAGAGATTGGCGGACGGCTCTGGTACGTGGCCGTCACGGTCGCCGGCGACGAGGTGGAGCCTCTCCTGGTGCGGTCGGCGCTCGCGCGCCTGTCCGAGGAACGGCCGTTCATCGACTCGGTCGAGTTCACCCACACCAGCGCCGAGCTCTCGTACTGGGACGAGGGCAGCTCGGTGCTCGACGTGGCCTCGCTGGCGCTCCGGCTCTGGGCCGAGCACCGCGAGTCGGCCGGCCTCCCGTCGTGGGAGGTCGTCGGCCTGGAGGTCGTCGAGAAGAGCGTCCACGACGCCCGTGCGCACGGCCGTGGGGGCGGCCCGTCCTCCTCGACCGCACACCCGTTCCCGCTCTGAGCGGGACCCGTCCCTAAACTGAATGCATGTCTGACCAGATCGCCGCTGCCGCGCGCCGTGCGCGCGTCGCGGCCAGCGAGCTCGCGGTCGCGAGCCGGGCCGTCAAGGACGCCGCCCTCGAGGCGATGGCCCAGGCGCTCCTCGACCACACCGACCAGGTTCTCGCGGCGAACGCCGAGGACGTGGCGGCGGCCGAGTCCGCCGGGACGCCCACCCACATGATCGACCGGCTGCGGCTCGACGCGGCGCGGGTCGCCGGGATGGCGCAGGGTCTGCGCGACGTCGCCGGCCTGCCCGACCCGGTGGGCGAGGTGCACCGCGGCTCGACGCTGGCGAACGGGCTGGAGCTGCGCCAGGTCGCGGTGCCGTTCGGCGTGGTCGGCGTGATCTACGAGGCCCGTCCCAACGTGACCGCCGACGCGGCCGGCATCTGCCTCAAGAGTGGCAACGCCGTCCTGCTCCGCGGCTCCTCGAGCGCCCTGCGCTCCAACACCGCCGTGGTCGCGGTCCTGCGCGACGCGGTCGCGGCCGCCGGGCTGCCCGCCGACGTGGTCCAGCTCGCCCCGGGCGAGGGCCACGACGCCGTCAAGGAGCTGATGCGCGCCCGCGGCCTGGTCGACCTGCTCATCCCGCGCGGGGGAGCGAACCTGATCCGCACCGTGGTCGAGGAGTCCACCGTGCCGGTGATCGAGACCGGCGTCGGCAACTGCCACGTGTACGTCGACGCCGCCGCCGACCTCGACATGGCGCTGCGGATCGTCCTCAACTCCAAGACCCACCGCACCTCGGTCTGCAACTCCGCCGAGTCCCTGCTGGTGCACGCCGACGTCGCCGGTGAGTTCCTGCCCCGGGTCGTCTCGGCCCTCCAGGACGCCGGCGTCACGATCCACGGCGACGCGGCCTTCGCCGCGTACGACGGGGTGCTCCCGGCCACCGACGAGGACTGGGACACCGAGTACCTCTCCCTCGACATCTCGGCCGCGGTCGTCCCCGACCTCGAGGCGGCCATCGACCACATCCGGGCGCACTCCTCGGGCCACACCGAGGCGATCGTGACCGGGGCCGTCGCCGCGGCCCGCCGGTTCACCGCCGCCGTCGACTCGGCCGCGGTGATGGTGAACGCCTCCACCCGGTTCACCGACGGCGGCGAGTTCGGCTTCGGCGCGGAGATCGGCATCTCCACCCAGAAGCTGCACGCCCGCGGTCCGCTCGGTCTGCCCGAGATGACCTCCACCAAGTACGTCGTGACTGGGGACGGTCATGTCCGCTGACGCCGACGCGCTCCGCGACGGGAAGGTCACCGCCGCCGAGCTGGACGTGTGGGCCGACCCGTCCACCGAGCGCTTCCTGACCCCGGCCACGATCATCACGTTCGTCCGGACCATCGCGACCGTGGTGATCATCGGCTTCGCGATCAGCAAGGGCGTCCCGGACTCCGACGAGTTCTGGAGCCCGGCCCTCAAGCTCCTCACCGTCGCCCTCGTCGTCTACTGGGCCGGGGACAGCCTCGACGGTCAGGTGGCACGGCGGATGCACCACGAGACCCGGATCGGCGCCGTCCTCGACATCATGAGCGACCGGATGTGCGCGGCCGCCTTCTACTTCGGGCTCGCCTGGCTGCACCCGGTCTTCGTCCTGCCGGTGCTGCTCTACCTGGCCGAGTTCATGGTGATCGACTGCTTCCTGTCGATCGCGTTCCTGCACTGGAAGGTCCGCAGCCCGAACTACTTCTACGTGATCGACCAGACGATCTACCGGCTCAACTGGTCGCACCCCGCGAAGGCCGTCAACTCGGCGCTCTTCGCGGTGATGCTGCTCGTCACCCAGGCCTGGTGGCTCGGCGCGGTCATCGCCGCCGGTCTGCTGGTCTTCAAGACGGTGATGCTGGTGCGCCTGGCGCGGATCGGCCTGCCGATCCCGGACGCCACCGGGCCCAAGCCCCCCTCGCAGCAGCGCAGCGTCGAGGCGTAGGGCCGACCGCGCGTGGGGCTGATCCTCGGCACGTTCCTGTTCTCGTTCGGGTCCGCGCTCATCCCCGTGCTCAACGTCGAGGCCTACCTCGCCGTCGTCGCCGCCAAGGCCGACACCCTCCCGCACTTCTGGCTGGCGCTGATCGCCGCGCTCGGGCAGGGCCTGGGCAAGGTGGTCTGGTACTACGCAGGCGTCCACTCGCTGAAGATGGCGTGGATGCAGAAGAAGATGGAGACCGAGAAGTGGCAGGCCTCCTACGAGAAGTGGCACGAGCGGATCGTCGGCCGCCCGGTCACCGCGGGCCTGATCAGCTTCGCCTCCGCGGTGACCGGCTTCCCGCCGCTCGCGGTGATCTCGGTGCTGGCCGGGGCGCTGCGGATGAACTTCGTCGTCTTCTTCACCACCGTGCTGGCCGGCCGCACGATCCGCTTCTGGCTGGTCCTCGAAGGGGTCGGCGCCGTGGAGTGGGTCTTCCACCGCTGAGCCCGGGCCGGACCGCCGTGGGCGCCGTCACCCGGACCTGCGGCCGCGCCCGGCTGAGCGGCCGGTAAGGTACCGCCCATGACGCTTCTGTTCGCCCTGCTGCACTCCGGCGGCTCCGAGGTTGCCAACGAGGGCACGTTCACCGAGCCGTACTGGATCGGCGGGGGCATCCTGCTCCTGCTCCTGGCGATGCTCGCCCTGCTCCTCGCCTTCGGCAAGGGCCGCGAGCACTCCTGAGCACGCCCACGGCCGTGGCGGGACCCACCGCGTCGACCAGCCCCGGAAGTACCCGGCGCCGGGTCGGGGTGATGGGCGGGACGTTCGATCCCGTGCACCACGGCCACCTCGTCGCCGCGAGCGAGGTCCAGGCGTGGTTCGGCCTCGACGAGGTCGTCTTCGTCCCGACCGGCCAGCCCTGGCAGAAGTCCGAGCGCGAGGTCACCTCCGCCGAGCACCGCTACCTGATGACGGTGATCGCCACGGCGTCCAACCCGCGCTTCTGGGTGTCGCGGGTCGACATCGACCGGGAAGGTCCGACGTACACGATCGACACGCTGCGCGACCTGTCCGCGCAGATGCCCGACGCGGACCTCTACTTCATCACCGGCGCGGACGCGCTCGCCGAGATCTTCACCTGGCGCGACGCCGCCGAGCTCTTCGCGAGGGCGCACTTCGTCGGGTGCACCCGGCCCGGCTACGACATGGACGCCTCCACGCTGGAGGGGATCCCCGCGGACCGGGTCACCATCCTGGAGATCCCGGCGCTGGCGATCTCCTCCACCGACTGCCGCGCCCGCACGGCCGCCGGGCAGCCGGTCTGGTACCTGGTGCCGGACGGCGTCGTCCAGTACATCGCCAAGCACGACCTCTACCGAGACCGCACCTGAGGACCCAGGAGTCCAACCCATGACCGCCACCCCGCACGCCCTCGAGCTCATCCGCGAGGCGGCCACGGCCGCCTCCGACAAGCTCGCCACCGACATCGTCGCCTTCGACGTCTCCGACCAGCTCGTCATCACCGACGCCTTCCTGCTGGCCTCCGCGTCCAACGAGCGCCAGGTCAAGGCCGTCGTCGACGAGATCGAGGACCGGCTGCGGGTCCTGGGCGCCAAGCCGGTACGCCGCGAGGGCGAGCGGGACGGCCGCTGGGTGCTCCTGGACTACGCCGAGATCGTCGTGCACGTCCAGCACAGCGAGGAGCGCTCGTTCTACGCCCTGGAGCGGCTCTGGCGCGACTGCCCGTCCATCGACCTCCCGGACTTCTCCCCGCCGGCGTCGTGACCCGGCTGGTCCTGCTCCGCCACGGGCAGACGGCCTGGAACCTCGAGGGCCGCGCCCAGGGCCACACCGACGTCGGCCTCGACGACACCGGGCGCGCCCAGGCCGCCGCGGCGGCCCCCTACATCGCCGCGTTCGCGCCGACGGCGCTCTGGAGCAGCGACCTGGCCCGGGCGCGGCAGACGGCCGAGATCGTCGCCCCGGCGGGCCTGGAGATCGCCTACGACGCCCGTCTGCGCGAGTTCGACGTGGGGGAGCGGGCCGGACTCGACGTCGCCGAATTCGCGGCCCGGTTCCCCGTCGAGCACGCCGCCTGGCGCGACGGCCACGTGACCGGCCACGTCCCCGGCGCCGAGACCGTCGCGCAGGTGACCGGACGGGTCGTCCCGGCGCTCCGCGAGATCCTCGCCGCCACCCCGGCCGGCGAGACCACCGTCGTGGTCTCCCACGGCGCCTGCCTGAAGGTCTCGCTGGTCGAATTCCTCGGCTGGCCCGAGGAGACTTCGGCCACGTTGCGGGGCCTCGACAACTGCGGCTGGGTCGTCCTGGAGGCGGATCCGCACGGGCGCGGCCTGCGGCTGGCGTCGTACAACGAGACGGCGCACCCGGACTTCCACGGACCCGATTTCGCATCCGAGGCACCCTTTGGCTAACATTCTCCGAGTTGCCTGACAGTGACGCCCGCGAGGGAGTCCGAGACGGCAGCGGGGCTGTGGCGCAGCTGGTAGCGCACCTGCATGGCATGCAGGGGGTCAGGGGTTCGAGTCCCCTCAGCTCCACCGAACGACGAAGGCCGCCCTCCGGGCGGCCTTCGTCGTTCGTGTGATCATGGCGCACAGCGGGGCCGGGTCGGTGGTTTGCTGGACCCATGGCCGACAAGTCCCGGGACTACGACGAGTCCGCGCTCGAGGTGCACCCGCAGAAGGAGTTCGCGGCCGGGCCCAAGGCGGTCGCGATCTCGATGAAGCGGGCCCTCGACAGCATGGGCCCGGCCCGGACGGCGAAGACCCTGGCCCGGCTCAACCAGGCCGACGGATTCGACTGCATGTCGTGCGCCTGGCCCGACCCGTCGCACCGGCACACCGCCGAGTTCTGCGAGAACGGCGCGAAGGCGGTCGCGGAGGAGGCCACCCGGGAGCGCGCGACGCCCGAGTTCTTCGCGGCGTACAGCATCGCGGACCTCGACGGTCACAGCGAGCACTGGCTCGGCCAGCAGGGCCGGATCACCGAGCCGATGGTGAAGTGGCCCGGCGGCACCCACTACGAGCCGATCACCTGGGAGGACGCCTTCTCCGTGATCGCCGCCGAGCTCGACGCGCTCGACAGCCCGGACGAGGCCACGTTCTACACCTCCGGACGCACCTCCAACGAGGCCGCGTTCGCCTACCAGCTCTTCGTGCGCGCCTTCGGCACCAACAACCTGCCGGACTGCTCGAACATGTGCCACGAGTCGACCAGCGTCGCGCTCCAGGAGTCCATCGGGATCGGGAAGGCCAGCGTCACCCTGCCCGACGTGTACGACGCCGACCTGATCGTCGTCGCCGGGCAGAACCCGGGCACCAACCACCCCCGGATGCTCTCCGCGCTGGAGATCGCCAAGCGCAACGGCGCCACCATCCTGACGATCAACCCGCTCCGCGAAGCCGGCATGGTCCGGTTCAAGAACCCGCAGGTGCCGCGCGGTGTCGTCGGCACGGGGACCGTCCTCTCCGACCTGCACCTGCCGGTCCGCAACAACGGCGACCTGGCGCTGTTCCAGGCGTTCGGCCACCTCCTCGTCGGGTGGGACGCGCTCGACCACGACTTCATCGCCGAGCACACCACCGGCTTCGACGCCTGGCGGGCGCACGTGGAGGCGCTGGACTGGGACGTCGTCACCACGGCGACCGGCCTGACCCGGGAGCAGATCACCGAGGCCGCGGCCCTGCTGCGCGACTCGACCAGGACCGTGTTCTGCTGGGCGATGGGCCTGACCCAGCACCGCAACGGGGTCGCGACGATCAAGGAGCTGGTCAACCTCGCCCTGGCCCAGGGCAACATCGGCCGCCGCGGCGCCGGCCTGCTCCCGGTCCGCGGGCACTCCAACGTCCAGGGGGACCGGTCGATGGGGATCTGGGAGCGCCCGCCCGCCTGGTTCCTCGACGCGCTCGGCGAGGAGTTCGGGTTCGAGCCGCCGCGGGAGCACGGGTTCGACGTCGTCGACTCGATCCGGGCGATGCGCGACGGCCGGGTGAAGGTCTTCGTCGGGCTCGGCGGCAACTTCGTGCAGGCCTCTCCGGACACCGAGGTGACCGCCGCGGCGCTGCGGCGTACCCGGCTGACCGTGCAGGTCTCGACGAAGCTCAACCGCTCGCACCTGGTCTGCGGCGGGACCGCGCTGATCCTGCCCACGCTCGGCCGGACCGAGCAGGACGTCCAGGAGACCGGCCCGCAGTCGGTGACGGTCGAGGACTCGGTCTGCGCGGTGCACGCCTCGCGCGGCCCGCTGGAGCCGGCCGGCGAGCACCTGCGCTCGGAGGTCGCGATCGTGACCGGCATCGCCGAGGCGACCCTGGGCGAGCGCCACGGCATCGCCTGGGCGGCGATGCGCGGCGACTACGCCCGGATCCGGATGCACATCTCCCGGGTGGTGCCCGGCTGCCACGACTACGACGCCCGGGCGCACCAGCGCGACGGGTTCCTGATGCCGCACCCGCCCCGCGACACCCGGACCTTCCCGACGCTCTCGGGCCTGGCCGAGTTCGTGGTGTCGCCGATCGAGGTCCTGCAGGTGCCGCCGGGCCACCTGCTGCTGCAGACGTTGCGCAGCCACGACCAGTTCAACACCACGATCTACGGGCTCTCCGACCGGTACCGGGGGATCGAGGGCGGTCGGCGGGTGGTGTTCGCGCACAAGGAGGACATCGACACCTTCGGGCTCCGCGACGGCGACCTCGTCGACCTGGTCGCCTCCTGGCCGGACGGCGAGTCCGGCGACGGCGTCGAGAGGATCGCTCGGTCGTTCCGTGTCGTCGAGTACGACACCCCGCGGGGGACCGCGGCGGCGTACTACCCGGAGACGAACGCGCTGGTGCCGCTGGACGCGACCGCGGCCGGCAGCAACACCCCGGCGTACAAGTCGGTCGTGGTGCGACTGGTCCCGGCGGCGTCCTGAGTCGGGAAGATCACGTTCGGAAATATCGGGCGGAACCGGGTGTTGCAGAACCCGTGAGCACTCTCTTCGAGCCCCTGACCGTCGGCGGCACCACGCTGAGCAACCGCGTCCTGATGGCGCCGCTGACCCGGATGCGGGCGACCGCGCCCGGCGACGTCCCGAACGACCTGATGGTCGACTACTACCGGCAGCGCGCCGGGGCCGGCCTGATCATCTCCGAGGGCACCCAGGTCTCGCCGATCGGCAAGGGCTACATGGACACCCCGGGCATCTACAGCGACGAGCAGGTCGAGGGCTGGCGCCGGGTCACCGACGCGGTGCACGCCGAGGGCGGGAAGATCGCCGCTCAGCTGTGGCACGTCGGCCGGGTCTCGCACGACTCCCTGCACGACGGCGCGCTGCCGGTCTCGGCCTCCGCGCTGCCGTACCGCAACCGCACCACCGTGCGCGGCGGGGACGGCCGGCCGACCCGGGTCGACTGCCCGACCCCCCGGGCGCTGACCGTCGAGGAGATCGCCGCGACCGTCGAGGACTACGCCACCGCGACCGCGAACGCACGCGCGGCCGGGTTCGACCTCGTCGAGATCCACGGCGCCCACGGCTACCTGATCCACCAGTTCCTCAGCGCCGAGAGCAACCACCGCACCGACGAGTACGGCGGGTCGCTGGAGAACCGCGCCCGGCTGGCCCTCGAGGTCGTCGACGCCGTGGTCGCCGCCTCCGACCCCCGGTACGTCGGCATCCGGATCTCGCCGCTCGGCTCGTTCAACGGCCTCGAAGACGCCGCCGGCCAGCCGATGGGCCTGCACCTGGCCGCCGAGCTCGCGAAGCGGGACCTGGCGTTCCTGCACCTCTCCGAGCCGGACTGGGCCGGGGGACCGGCGCTCGACGACGAGTTCCGCAAGGCGCTGCGGGCGGCGTTCGCAGGCCCGATCGTCGGCGCCGGCAACTACACCGTCGAGAAGGCCGTCCGGCTGCTCGAGGCCGACCTGATCGACGCTGCGGCGTTCGGCCGGGCGTTCATCGCGAACCCGGACCTGCCGCAGCGGCTGCGGACCGGCGCGGAGCTCAACGACCCGGTGCCGGCGACCTTCTACGGCGGCGGCGCCGAGGGCTACACCGACTACCCGGCCCTGGTCGGCTGAGCCAGGCTGCCGAGAAGAGCCTGGGACTCGACCAGGCCGTCGTCGCTCGGCGCCTCGCCGCGTCCGAAGACCCGGTCGTGCTGCCGGGCGCGCAGCTCCAGGTGCGCCTCGGACGGCTTCGCGAACCCGTAGCGCTCGCGGGCCTCGGCGGGGGTGAGCACCTCGGGGTGCTCGGGCGTCACCCCGAGCAGGTACGGCGTCACCATCGGCTCGATGCCCGGCGTCAGGAAACGCGTCAGGGCGAGCTTGAGCCGGGGGTTGTGCTCGACCACGCCGAACGCGGCCCGGAGGAACGGGCGGACGAACAGGTCGACGGCACGGGGCTGGTCGAAGCCGCTGAGCCGGCGCATCCAGCGCGGCATCGTCGCGATGGTCCCGGCCCGCAGGAACCAGTTGACGACCTCGAGGCCCGGGCGCAGAAAGAACGGCGGGTCGGGAAGGATGACCTTGGCGTTCAGCAGGTGGTCCATCATCGCGATCGCGGCCTCGCTGACCGCGAGGTGCGGACGCATCTCCTCGAAGTAGGCGCGGATCCCGTCGCGGGTGAGCGGGACGTCGGCGGCGTCGCAGGTCTGGAGCTCCGCCGCGATCGAGCACTCCTCCCAGTAGCGGCGCTCCTCGGCCTCGGTGAGCCGGGCGCCGCCGTAGAGCTCGTAGACCTTGAGGACCGAGTGCCAGCCGGTCAGCAGGATCCAGAGCTGCGACTGCGGGTCGTTGGCGTCGTACCTGTTGCCGGAGAGCGGCTCGGTCCCGATCGCCTTGGAGTGCACCTTCACGAGCACGTCGGCGGCCTTCGAGACGGTCCTGCTGTCGCCGATCGCGACGGTGGCGAAGTAACGGACGGTCCGGTCGTAGCGGGTCGCCGGCCTGGCGTAGTTGGCGCCGGTCGCGTCGACCGCGGCGATCAGGGCGGGGTCCAGCTCCTCGACCACGACGGCGCGCTGGAGCCCGAGGACGGGGGTGGCGACGTGGCCCCAGACCTTCCAGGTGACCGAGTCCGGCCCGAAGAACCCGTAGTCCTCCAGCGGCTCGACGTCGCCGGCGTCGGGGACGGTGAACAGGCGGGTCAGCTTCGACATGTGATTCCTTCTCTCAGGCGTCCCGCATCGCGCGGTGCACGGCCTTGCCGACGAATTCGCCGAGCGTCTCGGGGGTCCAGGTGGACCCGCCGGCGAGGAGCGACCGGACGGCCGCCTCGCCGGAGGACATGAACAGCTCCACCAGGACGGGGAGCTTGGCCTCGACGTCGGTGGTGCCCCAGGCCCGCAGGGTGGGGACGATCAGGCGCTCGAACTGCGCTGCGACCAGGCGCCGGGCCTGGGCGAAGTACGCCGCGACGGCGGCGTCGGGCGCCGAGTCGAAGACGACCCGCCAGGTCGTCGGGTGCGCCGCGACGGTCGTGAGCAGGGCCTGGAAGCCGGCCACGAAGACCGCTTCGGGCGCGGTCACGTCGCGCGGGGGGAGCGCGGCGAGGGTGCCCGTCAGCATCCGGTCCTGCTCGCGGTCGACGAGCGCCCGGATCATCGCGACCCGGTCGGGGTAGCAGGCGTAGACCACCGGCCGGGTCACCCCGAGCCGCTGGGCGACGGCGGCGACCGAGATCGCACCGACGCCCTCGGCGGCCGCGATGTCGAGCGCGGCGTCGAGCACCTGGGGCCGGCGGCGCTCGGGCCCGAGGTGGGCGGCGCGGGCGTGGGTCGCGGTGGTCACCCGGTCAGTTTGCTACATCACTGCAGGAAATTGCTACACATGCGAAGGAAATCCAGGAGGCCGATCATCCCCACTCGGATAGAACGTGTTCTAGTCTGCTCGGCATGCGGTTCTCCATCAGCGTCGCGTTCCAGCCGGTCGACCAGCTCACCGCCATCGCCAAGGCGGCCGACGCCTGCGGGTACGACGCCCTCTCGATCCCCGACCACGTCGTCGACCTCGAGCGGCTCGCGACGCCGTACCCGTACACGCCGGACGGCCAGCGCCGCTGGGACCATGCTGCCGAGTGGCCGGACCCGTGGGTGCTCGCCGGGGCGCTCTCCGCGGTCACCACGAACCTGCACTTCTACACCTCCGTCTACGTGGCCGCGCTGCGCAGCCCGTACCAGGTCGCCAAGTCCGTCGGCACCGCCGCCGTGCTCTCCGGCAACCGGGTCGCGCTCGGAGTCGGGGTCGGCTGGTGCCGCGAGGAGTTCGAGCTGATGGGGGAGGACTTCGGCACCCGCGGCAAGCGCACCGACGAGGCCCTCGACCTGCTCGCCGAGCTCTGGACCCCGGGCTGGAACTCTCACGAGGGCGCGTTCTACCCGACGCCGCGGCTGGTGATGGAGCCGACGCCGACCGCGCGGATCCCGATCTACGTCGGCGGGCTCTCCGAGGTCGGGATGCGGCGCGCCGCCCGCCACGACGGCTGGATCGGCGACCTGTACACGACCGAGGAGGCCGGCAAGCACGCCCGCCGGCTCGCCGAGATCCGCGAGGAGATCGGCGCCGAGGGGGACTTCCGGATGATCACCGCACTCACCGACGCTTTCCTGCCCGAGCAGTTCTCCGAGGCCGAGGAGGCCGGCGTCACCGACGTCTGGACGATGCCCTGGGCGTACTACCACGGGCTCGAGTGCAGCCTGGAGCAGAAGATCGACGGCATCGAGCGGTTCGCCGCCGACGTGCTGGAGCCCCTGGAGAAGGAGAACGCGGACCGATGACCCGCACCGAGAAGACCCTCTGCGTCGTCTACGCCCTGATCGCCGTGGTGGCCCTGGTCGGCACCCAGTGGGTCCTGGCCGACTACCTGGCCGGCAGCGGCACGATGCAGGACTTCCTCGACGCCACCGTCGAGAGCCACGCCGCCACCTTCCTCAGCATCGACCTGCTCGCCCTCGCGCTCGCGGCGACGATCTTCATCGTGGTCGAGGGCCGACGCGTCGGCGTGCGCTTCCTCTGGGCCTACGTGCTGATCGTCTTCCTGATCGCCGCCAGCGTCGCCTTCCCGCTCTTCCTGATCGCCCGGACGCGGGCGATGGCCGCGCAACGCGGCTGGTTCGCCTACGAGCCCGCGGAGACCGCGCTCGACGGCTGACTAGAGCTGCCGGATGACCCGCGCCGGGTTGCCGACCGCGACCACGTTCGCCGGGATGTCGCGGACGACGACCGAGCCGGCGCCGATGACCGCGTTGTCGCCGATGGTGACACCGGCGAGCACGATGACGCCGCCGCCGAGCCAGACGTTCGAGCCGATGGCGATCGGGGCGGCGGCCTCGACCTTCGAGCGGCGCTCGTCGGCGTCGAGCGGGTGGGTCGGGGTGAGGAGCTGGACGTGCGGGCCGATCTGGGTGTCGGCGCCGATGGTGATCGGCGCGCAGTCGAGCGCGGTCAGGCCGTAGTTCGCGAAGACCCGGTCGCCGATCGTGATGTTGCTGCCGTAGTCGACGTACAGCGGCGGGCGGACCGAGGCGTCGTCGCCGACCGAGCCGATCAGCTGCCGGAGCACGTACTGGGCGTCCTCGACGGAGCGTTCCCGCGCGTCGGTGTACTCGCTCATCAGCTGGCGGGCGCGCTCCGCGGCGGCCACGAGCTCGGGGTCGTCGGCGAAGTACGGCTCTCCGGCGAGCATCCGCTCGCGGGCACTGCGCTGGTCGGTCTGGTCCTCGGTCATGCGCCTCAGCCTAGGCAGTGATCTCGAACGCGCTGCGATCCAGGTGCCGGGTGCGGTCCTTGTACTCGATGACCGTGCCCGGCCAGTTCGTGGTCACCCGGCCGCCCTCGTCGCGGTACCAGCTGTCGCAGCCGCCCCAGACGCTCTCGGTGAGCCGGCGTTGCACCTCGGCGTCGAAGGTCTCCTCGGCGTTCTCCTTGACCGTGACGCTGCCGCCGTCGGCGACCGTCTCGACGAGCTGGCGGATGAGTCCCGACTGCGACTCCATCATGTTGATGATCGAGGAGCCGCCGAGGTTGGTGTTCGGGCCGTAGACGATGCCGAGGTTCGGGAAGCCGGGCACGCAGACGCCGAGGTAGGCGCGGGCGCCCTCCTTCCAGGCGTCCTCCAGTGCCAGCCCACCGACGCCGGTGATCGTCATCGGGGCCAGGAACTCGGTGGCCGCGAAGCCGGTCCCGTAGATGATCACGTCGACCTCGTGCACGGTCCCGTCGGCGCTGCGGACGCCGTTCGGCAGCACCTCGACGACGGGCTCGGTGACCACGTCGACGTTGGGCTGCACGATCGCCGGGTACCAGTCGTTGGAGAACAGCAGCCGCTTGCAGCCGATCGGGTAGTCGGGGCGCAGCTTGGCCCGCAGCACCGGGTCCTTCACCTGGTGGCGCAGGTGCACCCGCCAGGCCTGCTCGAGGAGCTTCTTCATCGGGTTGGTGCCGGTCAGCGACTTGTTGAGCTGCTCCGACATCGTCCAGGTCAGGTTGCGGCCGAACGCCTGCGTCCGGGGGAAGCGGGCGAAGGCCTTGTGGTGGATCCGGGTGTAGGCACGGTCCGGCTTCGGGACGACGTACGGCGCCGAGCGCTGGAAGACGGTGACGTGGCCGGCCTCGGGTTGGATGCCGGGGACGAACTGGATGGCACTGGCGCCGGTGCCGAGCACGGCGATCCGCTTGCCGCGCAGGTCGACGCCGTGGTCCCACTCGGCGGAGTGGAACGCCGGGCCGGCGAAGGAGTCGACGCCGGGCAGGCGCGGGATCACCGGCCGGGAGAGCTGGCCGACCGCGGTGACCAGGAAGTCGGCGGTGAAGGTCTCGCCGGCCGCCGTCGAGACGGCCCAGGTCGCGCTCTCCTCGTCGTACGACGCCCCGGTGACCTCGGTGCCGGTCCGGACCAGGTCGCGCACGCCCTGCTCGGCGGAGACCCGCTCGATGTACTGCAGGATGTCGGCCTGGCCGGAGTAGCGCCGGGCCCAGCCGGGGTTCGGCGCGAACGACCACGAGTAGAGCGACGACGGCACGTCGCAGGCGGCGTTCGGGTAGGTGTTGTCGCGCCAGACGCCGCCGATCTCGTCGGCCCGCTCGAGGATCGTGATGTCGTCGAAGCCGTGGTGGCGGAGCTCGATCGCGGTGCCGAGGCCACCGAAGCCGGCGCCGACGATGACGATCCTGGGGGAGCGGACGGGTGAGGTCATGGCCGCAAGGCTACGTTCCGTGCTCCCGGGGCGGGCTGTCTTCCGCGGCCACCGAATTGACAATTCCGGCCTATCATCGGGGCGTGGTCCAGGTCCTCGATCCCGCCGTCAGCGATGCCGGGTTCCCGCGCAGCGTCACCGGCCTGGCCATCCTGGTCGACCACGCCCGCGAGCACGGGCTCCCGGTCTCCGGAGCCCTGGCCGGCACCGATCTGGGGCCGCGCGACCTGGAGGACCCGGAGCGCGCCGTCACCGCCGACCAGGAGCTCCGGGTGGTCCGCAACCTGAGGGCCGCGGGCCTCGCCGACGGGGCCGCGGTCGGGCGACGCTACCGGGCGAGCTCGTTCGGCATCGCCGGGTACGCGCTGCTGAGCAGCCGGACCCTGCTGGACGCGATGACCTTCGCGCTGCGCTTCCTCGACCTGACCTTCATCTTCGCGCTCCCGCAGGCGCGGATCGGCGCGGACGAGGTGGTCGTCGAGCTCGACGACTCGGCGCTGCCCGCCGACGTCCGGGGCTTCCTGCTCCAGCGCGACATGGTCGCCATGGACGCGGTGATGCGCGAGCTGCTCGCCGGCGACCTCCGCACCACGGTCGATCTGGAGGCGCGCACGATCAGGTTCGCGGCCGCCGATCTCGCCCGGGTGCTGCCGCACGCGAACCCGGCGACGCTGACCCTCTGCGAGCAGCTCTGCGCCGACCTGGCCTCCGAGCGCCGGGACGGGAGCCCGCTGGCCCAGCAGGTCCGGGTGCTGCTCGCGCAGCGGCTCGCCTTCGACGCCTCGGTCGCCGGCGTCGCGGCCGGGCTCGCGATGAGCGAGCGCACCCTGCGCCGGCGGCTCGCCGAGGACGGCACCGGGTTCCAGGTGCTGCTGGACGAGGTGCGCACGTCGTTGGCCGAGAAGCTGCTGGCCACCGGTTCGCTCACCGTCGCCGAGGTCGCGCACCGGCTGGGGTACGCCGAGGCGGCCAGCTTCATCCACGCCTACAAGCGCTGGCACGGCCGCACGCCCAAGGCGCCTGCGAGCCTCTAGGCTGCCCAGCATGCTGATCGCTGCGCTCGTCCTCGCGGGTCTGGCCGCGCTCGTGCACGTCTACATCTTCTGGCTGGAGGCGATCGCCTTCGACACCGCCGGGCGGAAGGCCTTCGGGATCTCGGCCGCGGACGCCGCGGTCATGAAGCCGTGGGCCTACAACCAGGGGTTCTACAACCTGTTCCTCGCCATCGGGACCGCCGCCGGGCTCGGCCTGTACGGGCCGAACCACGACGCCGGAATCACCCTGATCACCTTCACCACCGCGTGCATGGTGACCGCGGCGCTGATCCTGGTCTCCTCGGACCCGGGCAAGGCCCGCGGAGCGGTGGTGCAGGGGTTGTTCCCGGCGCTGTCCCTGATCTGCCTCGGGATCTGGGCACTCGGCTGACGGGGATCAGGTGATGGTCATCCCGCCGTCGACCGGCAGGGTCTGGCCGGTGATGTAGCCGGCCGCGTCCGAGGCCAGGAAGACGACGCTCGCGGCGAGCTCGCGCGGGTCGCCCTTGCGGCCCATCGGGATCCGCTCCTGCTGCTTCTCCAGGTAGCCCGGCGGGTACTGGTCGGTCATCTCGGAGGCGAAGAAGCCCGGCGCGATCGCGTTCACCCGGATGCCCTTGCGGCCGGTCCACTGCTGGGCCAGGTCGCGGGTCAGGCCGATCAGGCCCGCCTTCGACGCGGCGTACGCCGCCTGCGGGAGGCCCGCGGTGGTGATGCCGAGGACCGAGGAGATGTTGATGATCGACGAGCCGGGGTTCATCACCCGGCCGCACGCCTGCGCCATCCAGTAGCAGCCGTTGAGGTTGATGTCGATGACCTCGCGGAACTGCGCGGGCTTCTCGGCGGTCGCCGGGACGGCGGTGCCGATGCCGGCGTTGTTGACCAGGACGTCGACCCGGCCGAACTCCTCCATCGCGGCCTTCACCAGCGCCTTGCACGAGTCCGGGTCGGCGACGTCGGTGGCCACCGAGAGAGCGCGCCTGCCGGCGGCCTCGACGAGGGCGGCGGTGTCGGCGAGCCGTTCGACGCGGCGGGCGCCCAGGACGACGTCGGCGCCGGCCTCGGCCAGGGCCTGCGCGAACGCGACCCCGAGTCCGGAGGAGGCGCCGGTGACGATCGCGACCTTGCCGTCGAGGCGGAACAGGTCGGTGACGGGGGAGGCTTCGCTGGAGGAGGACATGCGCCCGATCATGCCGGACCGGTGATCAGGGCCGGTGCAGGCCCTCCTGGAACACCCGGACGGTGCTCGCCGGGTCCTTCGCCAGAAGGGCGCTCGGCCGGACCGGCCGGGGGACGAAGTTGCCCCCGCAGTTCGGGCAGCGCCCGTCCAGGCAGCGCTCGACGCAGTCGGCGCAGAACGTGCACTCGTAGGTGCAGATCCGGGCCTCCGCCGCGTCGGCGGGCAGGTCGCGGTCGCAGCACTCGCAGCTCGGGCGGAGCTCCAGCACGGCGTCCCCTACCGCGCGGCCGAAGCGCGGCGTGCGCGCCAGGCGCTCTCGACCATGTCGTGCAGGTCCCGCTTCGCGCTCCAGCCGAGCTCGGTGCGGGCCAGGTCGCCGGTCGCGACGATCCGGGCCGGGTCGCCCGCCCGGCGGGGCGCGATCTCGGGGGTGAAGTCGATGCCGGTGACCTCGCGCATCGTGTCCATGATCTGGCGCACCGAGGAGCCGGTGCCGCTGGCGATGTTGTAGACCGGCGCGATCGGCTCGCCCGACTCCAGCTTCCGCGCCGCCGCGACGTGGCCCTCGGCCAGGTCCTGGACGTGGATGTAGTCGCGCACCGTGGTGCCGTCCGGGGTCGGGTAGTCGTCACCGAAGAGCTTCGGCGTCTTCCCCGCGATGAGGTCCTCGAAGACCCGCGGGAACAGGTTGTACGGGCTGGAGTCGTAGAGGTCGTCCGCGCCCGAGCCGACCACGTTGAAGTAGCGCAGCGAGGTCCCGCGCAGTCCGGTGGCCTTCGCCTGGTCGCGGATCAGCCACTCGCCGATCAGCTTGGACTCGCCGTACGGCGACTCCGGGCCGGTCGCGGTCTCCTCGGTGACGACGTCGACGTCCGGGGTGCCGAACGTGGCCGCGCTGGAGGAGAAGACGATGTTGTTCACGCCGGCCGCCGCCATCGCCTCCAGCAGCGTGACGGTGCCGGTGACGTTCTGGGTGTAGGTGTGCAGCGGCCGCTCGACCGAGACGCCGGCGTACTTGAAGCCGGCCAGGTGCACGACGCCGACGATGTCGTGGTCCTTGAGCACCTGGGTGACCAGGTCGGTGTCCAGGATCGAGCCCTCGACGAACGGGGTGTCCGGTCCGACGAACTCGCGGTGCCCGCTGGAGAGGTCGTCGAGCACGACGGCACGGATGCCGACGGCCTCGAAAGCGCGGACGATGTGCGAACCGATGTACCCGGCGCCGCCGGTGACAAGCCAAGACATGGCCCAGACCCTACCCAGCGGGCCGCGGCGGTATCATCACGGACATGAGGTCCGACCTGCTTCTTGCCTAGCCGCATCCCCGACAGGTGATGCGGCTGCCCCTCGTTCCCGAGGGGCTTTTCTGTGTCAGGACGAACCTCCCACGAACCCGGAGAAGGACAGATGAGCGAGCGAGACGAGCAGGTCGGATACGACGTCCACGCGACCGAGGCCAAGTGGCTGCCGGTCTGGGAGAAGCTCGACCCCTTCCGCGCGGACGACGACTCGCCGCGGGAGAAGCGCTACGCGCTCACGATGTTCCCCTACCCGAGCGGCGACCTGCACATGGGTCACGCCGAGGTGACCGCGCTGCACGACGTGATCGCGCGGTACTGGTGGCTGCGCGGGTACGAGGTCATGAACCCGATGGGCTGGGACTCCTTCGGCCTGCCCGCGGAGAACGCCGCGATCCGGAACAACGAGCACCCGGCGACGTACACCTACGCCAACATCGAGACCCAGGCGGCGTCGTTCAAGAAGTACGGGATCAGCTTCGACTGGTCGCGCCGGCTGCACACCTCGGACCCGGAGTACTACCGCTGGACCCAGTGGCTGTTCCTGAAGTTCCGCGAGCGCGGCCTGGCCTACCGGAAGAACTCGCCGGTGAACTGGTGCCCCAACGACCAGACCGTGCTGGCCAACGAGCAGGTCGTCGACGGCATGTGCGAGCGCTGCGGCGCCGAGGTCACCAAGCGCGAGCTGACCCAGTGGTACTTCAAGGTCACCGAGTACGCCCAGCGGCTGCTGGACGACATGGCGCCGCTGGAGGGCACCTGGCCCGAGCGGGTGCTGACCGCGCAGAAGAACTGGATCGGCCGCTCCGAGGGCGCGCACGTCGACTTCGTGGTGCACCTGGCCGACGGCTCCACGCGTCCGCTGACGGTGTACACCACCCGGCCGGACACCCTGTTCGGCGCCACCTTCATGGTGGTCGCCGCGGACGCCGCGCTGGCCGCCGAGATCGTCGCGCCGGAGCAGCGGGCGGCGTACGAGGCCTACCTGGACGAGGTGCGCAGGGCCACCGACATCGAGCGGCTGGCCAGCGACCGGTCCAAGACCGGTGTCTTCCTGGGGGTCACCGCGACCAACCCCGTCAACGGCGAGCAGATCCCGGTCTGGGCCTCGGACTACGTGCTGGCCGACTACGGCACCGGCGCGATCATGGCCGTCCCCGGCCAGGACCAGCGCGACTGGGACTTCGCGAAGGCGTTCGACCTGCCGATCGTCCGGACGGTGCAGCCCACCGAGGGCTTCGACGGCGACGCCTTCACCGGCGCCGGCCCGGCGATCAACTCCGCCAACGACGAGATCTCGCTGAACGGCCTGGCCGTCGCCGAGGCGAAGAGCACGATCATCGCCTGGCTGCAGGACAAGGGCTTCGGCTCCGGCACGGTCAACTACCGGCTCCGCGACTGGCTGCTGTCGCGGCAGCGCTTCTGGGGCTGCCCGATCCCGATCATCCACTGCCCCGGCTGCGGCGAGGTCGCGGTCCCCGAGGACCAGCTGCCGGTGGTGCTGCCCGAGCTGAAGGGGGCGGACCTGAAGCCGAAGGGCGTCTCCCCGCTGGCCGCCGCCGAGGACTGGGTCAACGTCGACTGCCCGCAGTGCGGCGGCCCGGCCAAGCGGGACTCCGACACCATGGACACCTTCGTCGACTCGTCCTGGTACTTCCTGCGCTACTGCTCGCCGAACGACGAGACGGCGGCGTTCGACGTCGAGTCCGTCCGCCGCTGGGGGCCGGTGGACCAGTACGTCGGCGGCGTCGAGCACGCGGTGCTGCACCTGCTGTACAGCCGGTTCTTCACCAAGGTGCTGCACGACATGGGTCTGGTCGACTTCGTCGAGCCGTTCACCGCGCTGATGAACCAGGGCGTCGTCATCAACCAGGGCAAGAAGATGAGCAAGTCCCTGGGCAACGGCGTCAACCTGGGCGAGCAGCTGTCCGAGTTCGGCGTCGACGCGGTCCGGCTGACCCTGGTGTTCGCCGGTCCGCCGGAGGACAACATCGACTGGGCCGACGTGTCGCCGGCCGGTTCGCTGCGGTTCCTGCAGCGTGCCTGGCGGTTGTCCGGTGATGTCGCCTCGCCGGTCGGCGCGGACGTCGCCGGCGGCGACGTCGGGCTGCGCAAGGTGACCCACAAGACGATCCACGAGGCCGAGGCCCTGCTGGACTCGCACCGCTTCAACGTGATGATCGCCAAGGTGATGGAGCTGGTGAACGCGACCCGCAAGGCGATCGACTCCGGCTGCGGTCCGGCCGACCCGGCCGTCCGCGAGGCCGCCGAGACGGTCGCGATCCTGCTGTCGCTGGTGGCGCCGTACACGGCCGAGGAGATGTGGGAGCGGCTGGGCCACGAGCCCACGGTCGCCCGGGTCTCCTGGCCGGTCGTCGACCCGGCGCTGCTGGTCGAGGACTCGGTCACCGCGGTGGTCCAGGTGCAGGGCAAGGTCCGTGGCCGGCTCGAGGTGTCCCCGGACATCTCCGAGGCCGACCTGGAGGCCGCGGCCCTGGCCGACGAGGCCGTGCAGCGGGCGATCGGTGACGCCGTGGTGAAGAAGGTCATCGTGCGCGCGCCGAAGCTCGTCAACATCGTCGTCTGAGGTCCCTCCTACTAGGGTTCTCGCATGCCCGTCGCCCTGGTCACCGACTCGACGGCCTCACTGCCCGGGGCCGTCGCCGAGGCCCGCGCGATCACGGTGGTTCCGCTGCAGGTGGTGATCGGCGCGACCTCCTACGACGAGGGCGTCGAGGGCGGCGCCACGCCGGAGATGCTCGCCGAGGCGCTGCGGGAGTGGACGCCGGTGAGCACCTCGCGCCCGAACCCCGAGGAGATGCTCGAGGTCTACGAACGGCTCGCGGTCGAGGGAGCCACCGAGATCGTCTCGGTGCACCTGTCCGCGGACCTGAGCGGCACCTTCGAGTCGGCGCAGCTCGCGGCGCGGCGCGCTCCGGTGCCGGTGCACGCGCTCGACAGCCGGCAGGTCGGGCTCGGGACCGGTTTCGCGGTGCTCGCCGCCGCGGACGCCCGGGACGCCGGCGGCACCGGCGCCGAGATCGCCGAGGCGGCGAGGACGCGTGCCCGGGCGACCACCTCGCTGTTCTACGTCGACACCCTGGAGTACCTGCGGCGCGGCGGCCGGATGGGTGCCGCGGCGGCGCTCCTCGGCTCCGCGCTGGCGGTGAAGCCGATCCTGCGCGTCGAGGCGGGCCGGATCGGGCCGTTCGAACGGGTCCGGACCTCCGGCAAGGCGCTCGGGCGGCTCGAGGAGCTCGCGGTCGAGGCGGCCGGCGACGCCGCGGTCGAGGTCGCGGTCGCGCACCTGGCCAGCCCTGACCGCGCCACCACCCTGGCCGAGAAGCTGGGCGTCCGGCTCGCCGACGGCCTGGAGGGCCGCGAGGTCGCCGTGGGCGAGATCGGCGCCGTCCTCGGCGCGCACGTCGGTCCCGGGATGGTCGCCGTCTGCGTCGCGCAGCGCGGTGCCCGGTCGGTCCCGGTCGAGGGAGCGGCCCCGGAGTCGTCGGAGGAGAACGCCGGCTGAGCGGGTCGGCCGGCGCACACCCGCCGCTGCCGGCCGCTCGTCCACAGCCCTGCGCACGACGCCCCGGGCACCGGTACGCCGCCCCTAGCGTCGCGGCATGCGACGGGAGTCCTCGGAGGAGATGGCCGCGGCGGTGCGCCGGCGGCTCGAACAGCTGGGTCGTGACCTCGGTCGGCCGGAGGAGGACCTCGTCCGGCCGGAGGTCGTGCCCGCACCCGGCCGGCACTCCCGCGGCCGCCCCGTTCCCGACACCCGGCTTCGCCGCGCGCACCTGCCTCTGCTCGGCTGCCTGGCGGCGGCGGCGCTCGCCGCGGTCGGCTGGTTCGCCGTGCGCGGGGACCCGGATCCGGTCCCGGTCGCCAGGACCGCCCCCGCGGTGTCGTCTTCGGGGCCTTCCTCCGGGCCTTCTTCTGGGCCCTTTTCTGGGCCGTCCTCCGCGGCGGCCCCGGCCGACGCGCGGTCGTCCTCACCCGCGGTGGTCGTCGTCGACGTGGCCGGCAAGGTCCGGCGGCCCGGCATCGCCACGTTGCCGTCCGGGTCCCGGGTGGTCGACGCCCTGCGTCGTGCCGGCGGCGCACGACCCGGTGTCGACCTGTCCGGGCTGAATCTCGCCCGGGTCCTGACCGACGGGGAGCAGGTCCTCGTCGGGACGAAGCCCGTCGGCGGGACCGCGGCGGCCGCTGCCGGTACCGGCGCCGGGACCGGGACCGGCGCGGGGGACCGAGGGCTGGTCAACCTCAACACCGCCGACCTCACCGAGCTCGACGCGCTCCCGGGTGTGGGCCCGGTGACCGCCCGCAAGATCGTGGACTGGCGCACGGAGAACGGGCCGTTCTCCGCCGTCGACGAGCTCCTGGAGGTCGACGGGATCGGGGCGAAGACGCTCGCGGAGCTCGCGCCGTGCGTGACCCTGTGACGCCCCGCGCCCCGGACCTCCGGATCGTCCTGCTGGCCGTGGTGGCGTGGGGGACGGCACTGGTGGCGTTCGCGGGGGCGGGGACCTGGCCGTGGGTGGTGGTGGTCGCCGGACTCGGCAGCGCGTGGCGGGCGCGGTCACCGACCGTCCTCGGTGCGGTGCTGGTCGGCGCTGCGGTCCTGGTCAGCGTGCAGGTCCACCAGCAGACGATCCGGGGCTCGCCGGTGCGCGCGCTCGCGACCCAGCGAGCCGTCGTCTCCGCGGTCGCTCAGGTCGCGACCGACCCGGTGCGTCGCACGGGCCGGTACGGCGAGGTCCTCCGGTTCGAGGCGACGGCACGGGACGTGACCGCCCGGGGCACGCGGCAGCGACTGCGGGCTCGCGTCCTGGTCACGGTCGACGACCCCGACGGCCCGGTCCCGCGAACCGGCGCGCGGGTGCGGCTGGTCGGCCGGCTGCAGCCCGCCCGGGAGCCTGAGCTGGCCGCCACCCTGCACGTGCGTGGCCGGGTCCAGGTCGTGGAGAGCCCGGGGCCGCTCGCCGCGGCGTCCGCGCGGATGCGGACGGCGGTCCGGTCCGCCAGCGCCGGGCTGGCGGACGGACCGGCCGCCCTCGTGCCGGCGCTGGTCGACGGTGACGAGAGCGCGCACGGCGGCACCGGGTCCATCGCGCCGGACTTCCAGGTGGCCGGGATGACCCATCTGCTCGCCGTCAGCGGGACCAACCTGACCCTCATCGTCGGAGCCCTTCTGCTGCTGGCCCGCTGGTGCGGGGTGCGCGCCCGCGGCCTGCTCCTGGTGGGCCTGCTCGGCGTCGCCGGGTTCGTCCTGCTCGCCGGCCCGGAGCCCAGCGTGCTGCGGGCCGCCGCGATGGGGACGGTGGCGCTCCTCGGGACGGGACGCGCGGGCCCGGGACGCGGGCTGCGGGCCCTCGGTGCCGGCGTGCTCTTCCTCGTCCTGCTCGACCCGTGGCTGGCGCGGTCAGTCGGGTTCGCCCTCTCGGTCGTCGCGACCGGCGGGATCCTGCTGCTCGGCCCGCGCTGGGTCGCCGCCCTCCGGGGCTGGATGCCCCGGGCTGCCGCCGAGGCGGTCGCGGTGCCGCTGGCCGCGCAGCTCGCCTGCACGCCGGTCGGGGCCGCGATCTCCGGGCAGGTCAGCCTGGTCGCGGTGGCGGCGAACCTGGTCTGTGCACCGCTCGTCGGTCCGGCGACCGTCCTCGGGCTCGCCGGCGGCGCGGTAGCCCTGCTCTCGACGACGGCGGGCCGGTGGGTCGCCGCACCGGCCGGCTGGGCGGCGGCGGGCATCATCGAGGTCGCCGAACGCGCGGCAGCGCTGCCCGTCCCGGCGATCGGCTGGTCGTCGGGCTCCGGCGCGATCCTCGCCCTGACCTGCCTCTGCCTGGTCGCGGCCGCGGTCCTCGGACGGGTGCTCGCGCGTCCCGGTCGGAGCCTGCTCGCCGCGGGGGTGGTCACGACGCTCGTGCTCGTCCCGGTCCCGGAGCCCGGCTGGCCGCCGGCCGGGTGGGTCCTCGTCGCCTGCGACGTCGGGCAGGGAGACGCGCTCGCCCTGCGGGTCGGACCGGGCACCGCGGTGGTGGTCGACGCGGGCCCGGATCCGCGAGCGGTGGACCGGTGCCTGCGACGGCTGCGGGTGCGGGCGGTCCCGGTCGTCGTGCTCACCCACTTCCACGCCGACCACGTCGACGGCCTCGCCGGGGTGCTGCGCGGGCGCACGGTCGGCCGGATCGACACCTCGCCCCTGGACGACCCGGCCGCGGGGGAGGAACAGGTACGCGCGCTCGCCCGGCGCCGGGACGTGCCGGTGCGCGAGGTCCGGTACGCCGAGACCACGGAGATCGGCCCGGTCCGCTGGCAGGTCCTCGGCCCGGTCCGGGTACCGGTCCCCGACTCGGACTCGCCGCCCAACGACGCCAGCGTGGTCCTGCTCGTGGAGGCCGGTGGGATCCGCCTGCTGCTGATGGGGGACGAGGAGCGGCCGAGCCAGCGGGACCTGCGCCGGGCCTGGCCGGGGCTGCGCGCCGACGTGCTGAAGGTGGCCCACCACGGCAGCGGCAACCAGGACGACGACCTGGTCGCGGGCACCGGTGCCCGGCTGGCGGTGATCTCGGTCGGCCGGGACAACGACTACGGCCACCCGGCCCGGACGACGCTCGACCTGCTCGGCCGGGCGGGGGCGGAGGTGCGGCGGACCGACCGGGACGGCGACGTCGCGGTCGTCGTACGGGAGGGGGAGCTCGCGGTGGTGACCCGCCGGTGACCCAGGGGGCGTCCAGCGGGGGTGCGGCCGCATAGGCTGCGCGCATGGCAACTCCGGACCCTTCCCAGGTGCTCGGCCGGATCACCCTGGTCACCGGTCCCGAGGAGCTCCTCTCCGAGCGTGCGGTCCAGCAGGTGCGGGCCGCGGTGCGGAAGGCGGACCCGGAGGCCGAGTTCAGCGAGACCGCCGCGGGCGAGCTCACGATGGCGACCCTCGGCGAGCTGGCGGCGCCGTCGCTGTTCTCCTCGACCCGGTGCGTCGTGGTGCGGTCCTTCGAAGACCTCCCGGAGGAGTCGGTCTCCGGTCTGCTCGACTACGCCGGTGCCCCGGCCGACGACGTCGCCCTGGTCCTGGTCCACGGTGGTGGTCCCAAGGGCAGCGGGGTGCTCACCAAGCTCCGCAAGGTCGCCAGCGTGACCGAGGTGAAGTCCGCGGCGCTCACGGCGCGGGAGTACCCGAGCTTCGTCGTCGGCGAGCTGCGCACCCTCAAGGTCAAGATCGACCCCGACGCCGCGGCGTTCCTGGTCCAGGCCGTCGGGCAGGACCTCCGCTCCCTGGCGGCCGCGGCCAGCCAGCTCGCCGGCGACTTCGAGGGCCAGCCGATCACCATCGAGATGGTGAAGACCTACTTCGGCGGCCGTGCCGAGGCGAAGTCGTTCGCGGTCGCCGACCACGCGATCTTCGGCCGCACCGCCAAAGCGCTCGAGGAGCTCCGCTGGGCGCTCGACCGCGGCACTGCACCCGTGCTCGTCACCAGCGCCGTCGCCGGCAGCCTCCGCAGCCTCGCCAAGTACAAGTCGGCCCCGCGCGGGATGCGCAACGCGGACCTGATGCGCGAGGTCGGAGTGCCCGGCTGGAAGCTCGACATCCTCCGCGACCAGGCCCGCGGCTGGGACGACGAGGGGATCGCGAAGGCGATCCGGCTGGTCGCCACCGCGGACGCGGAGATCAAGGGCATGGCCCACGACGCGTCGTACTCGCTGGAGAAGATGGTCCTCGAGATCACCCGGGCCCGTCCGTCGCGTTGAACCGGGGGACTAGGGTCGACGGCATGTCCGTGCCCGTGCTCGAGACCGTCCGCCGCGGCCTCGGTGACCTGCTCTTCGAGCGGGTCGCCGGACCGGAGGGGCCGCGCCGCCGCGACCGCATCCACGGCACGCCCGGCCCGCGCTGGCACGCCGAGGACAGCCCGGTCCGCACCGTCCACGGGGACGCGTCGATGTTCGTCGGCGGGATCCGGGCGCTGCTGCTGCAGTCACTGCACCCGGCGGCGATGGCGGGGGTCGCGCAGCACTCCGGCTACCAGGGCGATCCGTGGGGCCGCCTCCAGCGCACCAGCCACTTCCTGGCCGTGACGACCTTCGGCACCGCCGCGGACGCGGAGTCGATGGTGGCCGCGGTCCGTCGGATCCACGAGACCGTGACCGGCACGACCGACGACGGCACGCCGTACGCGGCCGGCGACCCGCACCTGCTGCGCTGGGTCCACGTCGCCGAGATCGACAGCTTCCTCGCCGCCTACCAGCGATTCGGGGCGGGCCGGCTCGCTCCGGCCGAGGCCGATGCCTACGTGGCCGGCGCGGCCCGGGTCGCCGAGGAGCTCGGCGCCACCGACGTCCCGCGCTCGACCGCGGAGCTGGCCGACTGCCTGGCGGCGTACCGGCCGGAGCTGCGCGCGACCGCGGCGGCCCGGGAGACCGCCCGGTTCCTGCTGCTGCGCCCGCCGCTGCCGTTGCCCGCGCGGCTGCCGTACGGCGTCCTGGCCGCGTCGGCGGTCTCGCTGCTGCCGGGGTGGGCGCGGCGCGAGCTCCGGCTGCCGCGACTGCCGGTGACCGAGGCGACGCTGGTCACCGGGAGCGGCCGGCTGGCGACCGGGACGATCCGCTGGGCGATGGCGCCGCGGCGCTGACGACGGCCGGTCAGCAGGCCTTCGGGTTGGGCTGGAGCTTCATCAGCGGGGCGCGCCGGACCTGGTCCTGGTGCTTGCCGACCTTCTTCATGGTCCAGTAGCGCGCCCAGTCCAGGCTCAGCACGGTGTCCCGCATCGGCTTGCCCGCGACCGGGATGAGCGCGAACCGCATCCGCAGGGGCACGTCGAGAAGCGCGGCCGGACGGGTCTCCTTCGCCACCACACGGGCGTCGAGGTAGAACGAGATCCGGTTCTTGCCGACCTCGACCGCGACGGTGTGCCACTGGTCCTGGCCGATGCTGCGACCGCTCTTGACGGACTTCACGAACTGGTTGGCCGGGAGCGTGTTGACCTCCATGCCCGCGGTGCGCGACTGCGACGGGTGGTACTTGAGCATGGTGATGCCCTGGCCGCCGCAGTGCGCGGACGAGCGCGGCGGGATCAGGCCGATCTTCAGGGTGTACGCCTCGGCGCTCTCCACCGCGCTGCGCATCTTGCTGACCTTGAACCGGGTCTCCCAACGGCCGGTGCGCTTCGACAGCGTCCAGGTGGTGCTGAGCCCGGCATTGCGGGTGGCCTTGAGCAGGAGCATGCCGCTGTGGGTCTTGTAGCCGCCCTTGCCGGACTTCTTGAACGCCGACGGGACGCCGCCCTTGAACTCGTACCGGCTCGCGGTCGGGTACCAGCCGTAGGTGGACCCGGCGTGCTGCAGCTCGAACGCGGTGCAGCCGGAGGCCCGTCCGCAGGCACCGGGCTGGGCCTGGGCGGAGGGGACGAGGGCCAGCGAGAGACCCACGCCGGCGACGGCGCAGAGGGCGATCAGTCTGGACAGGAGGCGTGAAGACATCCGAGCACCCTAGGCAGGACCTTGCGCCTGGGCCAAATCGGTGTGAACCAGGTCACAACGGATCCCGGCGCGCTCGGGACGGCAAGAAGGCGCCGACCCCCGAGGGGATCGGCGCCTTCCTGGCAGATCAGGGGAGCGTCAGAGCGACGCGGCCTTCTTCTGGATGGCCGACTTGCGGTTCGCGGCCTGGTTCTTGTGGATGACGCCCTTCGACGCGGCCTTGTCGAGCTGCTTGGCAGCGTCGGCGGCGAGGGTCTTGGCGTCCTCGCTCCCGTTGGCGGCAGCCTCACGGAACTTGCGCACGGCGGTCTTCAGCGACGACTTCACGGACTTGTTGCGCTCGTGCGCGGCAAGGCTCTGTCGGTTGCGCTTGATCTGGGACTTGATGTTTGCCACGGGGGCTCGCCTGTCTCTTCGTGCTTCGTTACGGGTGTGAGTTCTGGGGTGTGGACACCTGGTGCCCAGACACGAGGAGAAACGATACCAGCGCACCGACGGGGCGCCCAAATCGTGGAGTCAGTGCTCGGCGCCCAGGCGGGTGATCTCGTCGGCCTCGACGACCCGGTTCCCCGGTTCGCGGCGCTTCGCCTCGGCGACCATCGCCCGGGCGATGTCCTCGACGCGGGTCGGCCGGTACTTGCCGAGGACCGGGCCCAGCGCCCGCATGGCGCGCAGGCCGAGCTCCTCGGCCGTACGCCGGTCGGCCCGTTGGCCGTCGATCATCGAGGGCCGGAACGCGACCGTGGTCGGGATCCCCATCGCCTCGACGAAGTACTCGGTGTCGCCCTTGACCTTGTTGTAGAAGATCTTCGACCGCGGCGAGGCGCCGAGGGCGGTCACGTGCAGGAACTGGCTGGCGCCGTTGCGGAACGCCGAGCCGGCCAGGGCGATCACCGAGTCGTGGTCGATCACCCGGAAGGCGTTCCGGCCCCCCGCCTTCTTCAGGGTGGTGCCGAGGCAGCAGAAGACGTCGTCGGAGTGCGGCAGCTCGCCGATCGCCGGGAACGGCACCAGGAGCTGGGCGAGCTTCGGGTGCTCCAGGTCGAGCTCGCGCCGCCCGACGCTGACGACGTGGTCCCAGGTCGGGTCCTCGAGGAGGAGCGCCAGCAGGTGTCCTCCGACGAGGCCGGATCCTCCGGCGATCACTGCGGTCCGGGTCATCGCGTCAGTCCCACTTCCGTCTCTGCGCCAGCCACGACCAGGTGGCCGCGGCGTACCACTCCGCGTGCGTGCGGAGGTGGGGCGAGTTCGTCGGCACAGGGCGCGTGCGCGCGCCCAGCATGAAACCACACAGCGCGGCGAGCCAGGCGTCCACCTGCTCGGGATCGGCCTCCCGGGTGAGCGCGCACCCGCCCAGGAACGCCTCGGCGTCCAGTCCGTCGCCGTGCGCCGAGGCAAGCAGCACGACCGCGTCCAGCCAGACCGGGCCGAGGGCGGGCCAGTTCCAGTCGCAGGCCAGGGCGCGGCCGTCGTCGGTGAGCAGGATGTTGTCGTCGCGCAGGTCCGAGTGCACGAACCGGTCCGCCGGGAGCGAGCCGAAGAGCGCGGTGAGCGCGACCGCCTCGTCGCGGTGCGGCCAGGTCTCGGGCACCGTCGCCCAACCGGTGAGCAGCGGCGGCAGGTCCTCCACCAGCGGGTTCAGGTCGAGCCCGTCGGGGACGGTCTCGGTGCTGGCGGCGACCGCGACGGCCAGGTCGAGCGCCCGGGTCAGCTCGTCGGGCCGCCACGGCCGTCGTGGCGCCTGCGCCCGGACCGCCTCGAAGGCGAGCACCACCCAGCCGTCGTCGTCGCGGACCCATTCCAGCCTCGGTGCCGGGATCGCGCCCCCGAGGATCTGGTGCTTGCGGGCCTCCTCGGCGTACGACGCCGCCGTCGGCGCCTGGGCCACGCGGCTGGCCGCCTTCACGAACAGGCTGCTGCCGTCGGCACCGGTGAGGACCGAGGCGAACCCGGGGGTGAAGCCGCCGTCCTGCGAGGTCGCGTCCACCACCTCGGCACCGAGCCGGCGCTCGATCTCGTGGCGCAGCTCCGGCGGCAGGTACGGCCAGGTCAGCCGCCGCGCCGTGGCGCCGCGCGGCACGGGGACCGCCTCGTCGAGCGGGGTCGGGCTGTCGTACGGCATGCGCCGCAGTCTCACAGAAGCGTGCCGAAAACCCGGTGACCCCTGCCGCGGTGACCGCGAGACTCGGGGCATGGCCCGCTTCGTCGTCCCGGACGTCTCCCTCAAGGACTCCTTCCTCGCCGCGATGGCGGAGTTCGCCGCCGAGGGGCGCACGGGAGACGGGTCCGGGCTCGGTCGCGACCTGGACGAGTGGACCGGCCGGTGGGAGAGCGACGAGGGCTTCGCGGAGTACGTCGCCGCCCGGGTGGCCGAGCGGGACACCGTCGTCGACGAGGACTGGGTCCTCAACACGAACCTGTGGTGGGTCGACGAGAAGGGCTACATCGGCCGGATGTCGGTCCGCCACGAGCTCAACGCGTGGCTGCGCGAGGTCGGCGGCCACATCGGGTACGACGTCCGCCGGTCGCGGCGCCGCGAGGGCCACGCGACCGCGATGCTCGCCGCGGCGCTGCCGGTCGCCCGGGCTCTCGGGATCGACCGTGCCCTGGTCACCTGCGACGTCGGCAACGTCGGCTCCCGGGTCGTGATCGAGCGCAACGGGGGAGTGCCGGCGGGCGAGCGCGACGGCAAGCTGCGCTTCTGGGTGCCGACCGGACCTGCGGCCGGTTCCTAGGCCTCGGCCGTCGCGTCGGTGGCCCCCGGGGCCGCCTCCTCGAGCTCGGCCAGCGCCTGCTTGACCGCGTCGGCGAGCGCGTCGACGTCGGGGGCCACCTCCGGGGTGGTGACGAAGCCGAAGTCGACCCAGTCCAGGTAGCTGAAGACGGTGATGTTGAGCGCGACGTCGAGGACCAGCGGCCCGATCGGCAGCAGCGACCGCAGCGGCGCGGTGGCCATGTAGAGCGGGAAGCTCGGTCCCGGCACGTTCGAGACGACCAGGTTGATCGGCGCCAGCGAGTTCGACAGCCCGCTCATCGTGTAAGCGCGGGACGCGATCGTGAGCAGGCCCGGCGGGGTGATGTCGGGCAGCTGCATGATCTGGCGCGCGCTGAGCGCCTTGGCCATCTCCTTGGCGCCCTGGGAGCTCTCGAAGATCGTCCGGATCCGCTCGGCGGGGTCGGCGATGTCGGTGGCCATGTTCACGGTCATCGAGCTGACCTGGTTGCCGACCTGCCCGGCCGTGTCCTCGGTCCGGGTCGAGACCGGGATCTGCGCGATCAGCGGCTTGGCCGGGATGCCCTCGCGCTCGGCGAAGTAGATCCGCAGGGCGCCGGAGACGAGCGCCAGGACGACGTCGTTCAGCTTCACGCCGTACGCGTCCTTGAGGGCACGGACCCGGGAGAGCTCGACGCGCGCGCCGGTGATCCGGCGGTGCGGGCTCAGGGTGGCGTTGAACCGGGTCGCCGGGGCGGAGAAGAACCGCGGCGGCTTGTTCTCGTACTTCCGGGTGGCCAGCTGCTGGCGCACGGTCTGGTTGAGGATCCCGGCGATCCGGGCGGGAGTGCGCACCACCACGTTCACCCAGCCGCCGGCGAGCGCCTTGACCGCGTTCGGGGTGGCGCTGCCGATCCCGTGCACGACCTCGTCCGAGGGCGGCCGCGGCTCCGGGGTGATGTCGAGCAGGATCTCGCCGAGTCCGGCGCCGGAGACACCGTCGACGATCGAGTGGTGCATCTTCGTCAGGGTGGCGACGCGGCCGTGCTGCAGGCCCTCGATGACCCAGAGCTCCCAGAGCGGCCGGTTCCGGTCGAGCTTGTAGCTCATCAGCCGGCTGATCAGCTCGTCGAGCTCCTTGCGGGTGCCGGGCTGCGGGATACCGATCCGGCGGATGTGGAAGTCGGGGTCGAGGGTCTCGTCCTCGACGAACCAGGGCCGGTCGAGCCCGAGCGGGGACTCCACGACCTTCCAGCGCAGCTGCGGCATCTGCGGGAGGCGCTCGATCACGATCTTGCGGACGGCCTCGAAGCTGAAGTCCGGCGCGTCCACGGTGTCGTGGATCGCGACCGCCCCGATGTGCATGTGCCAGGCCGGCGTCTCGCCGTACCAGAATGCCGCGTCGACCCCGCTCATCCGCTTCATGGCGGAAGCGTAGGGGAGCCCGAGGCCCCGCGGGGAGGTACTGACGGGTGCCGTTACCTGGTTCCGGCGGCACCGTGGGCCAGCGACTCCAGCAGCGCGTTGGTGAATCCGGGCAGGTCGTCGGGCTTGCGGCTGGTGATCAGGTTGCCGTCGGTGACCAGCGGCTCGTCGACCCAGTCCGCGCCGGCGTTGCGCAGGTCGGTCTCCAGGCTCGGCCAGGAGGTCACCCGGCGGTCGGCCACCACTTCGGCCTCGGCGAGCATCCAGCCCGCGTGGCAGATGGCGGCCACCGGCTTGCCGCTGGCCACGAAGTCGCGCACGAACCGGACCGCGGTCTCGTCCATCCGCAGCGCGTCCGGGTTGGCGACCCCGCCGGGCAGCACGAGGGCGTCGTAGTCGTCGACGGACACGTCGGCGACCAGCCGGTCCACCGTCCGGGCCTCGGCCTTGTCGAGGTGGTCGTAGGTCTGCACCTCCCCGTCCTGCGTGCTCAGCAGCTCGGGGCGGGCTCCCGCGTCGGCGACGGCGTCCCACGGGTGGGTGAGCTCGACCCGCTCCACCCCCTCGGGGGCGGTCAGGAAGGCGACGGTCTTCTCCTGGAGTGTGGTCATGGGCTCCCGGTGCCCGAAGAGCGCCGGTGCATGCGTGGTCCTGCCCGGCTTCGGCGCGTGGGAGAATGCAGGGCCGGAAGTACGTCGAGCCCGAGAGTGATCCTTGTCCAGTCAGCATGCGCCCGCGCCGGGCAAGACCGACCCCGCGATCATCCGTAACTTCTGCATCATCGCGCACATCGACCACGGCAAGTCCACGCTGGCGGACCGGATGCTGCAGCTCACCGGCGTCGTCGGGGACCGGGAGGCGCGGGCCCAGTACCTCGACCGGATGGACATCGAGCGCGAGCGCGGCATCACCATCAAGAGCCAGGCCGTCCGGATGCCGTGGACGGTGACCGAGGAAGCGGCGGCAGGGCACGGCATCGATTCGGGGCCGGGCACCTACGTGCTCAACATGATCGACACGCCCGGCCACGTCGACTTCACCTACGAGGTGTCCCGGTCGCTGGAGGCGTGCGAGGCGGCCGTGCTGCTGGTCGACGCGGCGCAGGGGATCGAGGCCCAGACGCTCGCCAACCTGTACCTGGCGATGGGCGCCGACCTGCAGATCATCCCGGTGCTCAACAAGATCGACCTGCCGTCAGCGAACATCGAGAAGTACGCGCTCGAGCTGGCCAACCTGGTCGGCTGCGAGCCGGAGGACGTGCTGCTCACCTCGGCCAAGACCGGCCTCGGTGTCGAGGCGCTGCTCAACGAGATCGTCAAGCAGGTCCCGCCGCCGGTCGGCGACGCCGACGCCCCGGCGCGCGCGCTGATCTTCGACTCCGTCTACGACACCTACCGCGGCGTCGTCACCTACGTCCGCGTCGTCGACGGCAAGCTCACCCACCGCGACCGGATCAAGATGATGTCCACCGGCGCGGTCCACGAGATGCTCGAGGTCGGCGTGATCAGCCCGGAGCCGGTCAAGGCCGGCGACCTCGGGGTCGGCGAGGTCGGCTACCTCATCACCGGGGTGAAAGACGTCCGCCAGTCCCGTGTCGGCGACACCGTCACCAGCCAGCACCACGGCGCGTCCGAGCCGCTCGGCGGCTACGAGCACCCGAACCCGATGGTCTACGCCGGGCTCTACCCGATCGACGGCGACGACTACCCGACGCTGCGCGACGCCCTGGAGAAGCTCCAGCTCAACGACGCCGCGCTCGCCTACGAGCCGGAGACCTCCGGCGCGCTGGGCTTCGGCTTCCGCTGCGGCTTCCTCGGCCTGCTGCACATGGAGATCACCCGGGAGCGGCTGGAGCGCGAGTTCAACCTCGACCTGATCTCCACCGCGCCGAACGTCGTCTACCACGTGACCATGGAGGACGGCACCGTCCAGGAGGTCACCAACCCGAGCGAGTACCCGGACGGCAAGATCCGGGAGGTCCTCGAGCCCGTGGTCAACGCGACCGTCCTCGCACCGTCGGACTACATCGGCGCGATCATGGAGCTCTGCCAGACCAAGCGCGGTCAGCTCCAGGGCATGGAGTACCTCTCCGAGGACCGGGTCGAGATGCGCTACGTGCTGCCGATGGGCGAGATCGCCTTCGACTTCTTCGACCAGCTGAAGTCGCGGACCAAGGGCTATGCCTCGCTGAACTACGAGTTCGCGGGCGAGCAGGCCGGGGACCTCGTGAAGGTCGACATCCTGCTGCACGGCGACCCCGTGGACGCGTTCTCCGCGATCGTGCACAAGGACGCCGCCTACGGCTACGGCGTGATGCTCGCCGGCAAGCTGCGCGAGCTGATCCCGCGGCAGCAGTTCGAGGTGCCCATCCAGGCCGCGATCGGCTCCCGGGTGATCGCGCGCGAGACCATCCGCGCGATCCGCAAGGACGTCCTCGCCAAGTGCTACGGCGGCGACATCAGCCGCAAGCGCAAGCTGCTGGAGAAGCAGAAGGAGGGCAAGAAGCGGATGAAGATGGTCGGCCGCGTCGAGGTCCCCCAGGAAGCCTTCATCGCGGCGCTCTCGACGACCGCGCCGGCCGAAAAGGGCAAGAAGTAAGCGCCCCGCCGACCTGGAAATTCCCACCGAGCGTGCTGGCGACGGCCGAGCGCGGTCCGGACCGGGCCGCCTGGGTCGACCGGCTGCCCGGCCTGCTCAACGGGCTCCTCGAAGAGTGGGAGCTGACCCGCGAGGGCCAGACGGTGCACGGCTTCACCGCCGTGGTGGTCCCGGTGATCACCCGGTCCGGCCGGCCGGCAGCCCTCAAGGTCGCGTTCCCCGACGAGGAGACCGAGCTCGAGCACCTGGCGCTGACCCGGTGGAACGGCGACGGCGCGGTCCAGCTGCTGCGCGCGGACCCGCACCGGCGGGCGATGCTGCTGGAGCACCTGCGCGACGTCAGCCTGCTGGAGGCCTGGGACCTCGAGGCGTGCCGGGTGGTCGCCGAGCTCTACGGGCGGCTGCACGTCCCGGCCCCGGCGCAGTTCCGCCGGCTCTCCGGCGCGATCATCGAGCCGCTGACCCGGCTGCGGGCGCTGGAGCGGAACGCGCCGCTGCCGCGGCGGATGGTCGAGCAGGCGATCTCGCTGGCCGGCGACTTCGTCCGCGACGAGGCCACCGACGGCACCCTGGTGCACACCGACCTGCACTACGCGAACGTTCTCCTCGGCGACCGCGAGACCTGGCTGGCGATCGACCCCAAGCCGCTCTCCGGCGACCCGCACTTCGAGGTCGCGCCGATGCTCTGGAACCGCTCGGCCGAGCTCGCCGGGGACCTGCGCAACGGGATCCGGCGCCGCTTCCACACCCTCGTCGACGAGGCCGGCCTCGACGAGGACCGGGCCCGCGACTGGGTCGTCGTACGGATGGTGATGAATGCGCTCTGGCGCCTCACCGACGACCGGTTCTCCCGCGAGATCCCGGACGACGACTGGCTGACGCTCTGCATCGCGGTCGCGAAGGCCGTCCAGGACTGAAGAGCGGTCGCCCGGGTCGGCTAGTCCGGCAGCGACTCCCGCCGCCTGACCAGGTGGGCCCGTTCGGCCTCGTTCCCGACCAGCTCCAGCGCCGCGTCGTACGCCGCGCGCGCGTCGTCGTGCCGCCCGAGCCGCCGGAGCAGCTCGGCCCGGGTGACGTGGAAGGCGTGGTAGCCGCCGAGGTCGAGCCGGTCCACCAGGGCGAGCGCGACCTCGGGTCCGTCGAGCTCGGCGACGGCGACGGCCCGGTTGAGCTCGACCACCGGTGACGGCTGCAGCCGCAGCAGCCGGTCGTAGAGCTGCACGATCTGGGTCCAGTCCGTCATGGACGCGTCCAGCGCGTCGGTGTGCACGGCGCCGATCGCCGCCTGGAGCTGGTAGGGGCCGGGGCGGTTGACCGCGAGGCACTGCCGGACCAGCTCGTGGCCCTCGTCGATCAGCGCGGCGTCCCAGCGGGACCGGTCCTGCTGGTCGAGCGTCACCAGCGTGCCGTCCTCGACCCGGGCGTCGCGCCGGGCCTCGGTGAGCAGCATCAGCGCGAGCAGCCCGACCACCTCGGGGGACTCGCGCCGCATCGCGCGCAGCATGTCCGCGAGCTGCCGGGTGAGCCGGATCGCCTCGGCCGACAGGTCCGGGCGCAGCCCCTCGCCGCTGCTCGCCAGGTAGCCCTCGTTGAAGATCAGGTAGAGGACCGCGAGCACACCGGTGAGCCGCTCGACGAGGTCGGCCTCGCCGGGGACCCGGTAGGGGATGTTCGCCGCCTTGATCTTCTGCTTCGCCCGGGTGATCCGCTGGGCCATGGTCGTCTCGGGCACCAGGAAGGCGTGCGCGATCTCGGGCACGGTGAGCCCGCCGAGCAGGCGCAGCGTCATCGCCACCCGGTTCTCCACGGCGAGCGCCGGGTGGCAGCAGGTGAAGAGCAGCCGGAGCCGGTCGTCGGTGACCGGGCCGGTCGGCTCGTGCGGTGTGTCATCGCTGATCATCAGCGCCTCCCGCTGCTTCGCGTCCCGCTTGCCCTCGCGCCGGATCCGGTCGATCGCCTTGTTGCCCGCGGTCGTGGTCAGCCAGGCGCCCGGGTTCGGCGGGATGCCGTCGGCCGGCCAGC
Source organism: Marmoricola sp. RAF53 (assembly GCF_052114005.1). NCBI lineage: Bacteria > Bacillati > Actinomycetota > Actinomycetes > Propionibacteriales > Nocardioidaceae > Marmoricola > Marmoricola sp. RAF53. Next base: position 135,694 of record NZ_JBFRDX010000008.1, read on the forward strand.
GCTCCAGCGCCGCGACCCACGCCTCGGCGACCGCGTCCTCGGCGAGGTCGATGTCGCCGAGGCGGCGGATCAGCTGCGCGACCACCCGGCCGTGCTCGGCGCGGACGATCCCAGAGATCTGCGCGGAGATCTGGACAGAGATCCGGTCGGCGATCTGCGTGGCCCGGCTCACTCGCCCTGGAAGGGACGGACCTCGACCGGGTTCTTGCAGGCCAGCGAGCCGCGGGCGGCCAGCGCGAGGGCCTCGTCGAGGTCGGCCGCTTCGATGACCCAGAAGCCGCCGAGCTGCTCCTTGGCCTCGACGTACGGGCCGTCGGTGATCACGTTCCTGCCCTCGGTGTTGTCGACGACGGTGGCGCTGGAGACGGGCTCGAGGCCACCGGCGAACACCCAGTGGCCGGAGGCCTGGATCTCCTCGTTGAACTTGCCGGTGTCGGCGAAGGACTGCTGGATCTCCTCCTCGGAGAGCTTCGGCAGGCCCCACTCGTGGATGACGGACAGCAGGTACTGGGTCATGAGGTGCTCCTTGATCGGGGGCGGCGGCGCCACCCCATCTTGTCGTGTCACCCCCTCCACGAACACCGGCTCGGCGGTACGACATCCCGCGACCGGGAATCGGCAAGTATTTTCTGCGACCATTTTTTTTGCTTCGCCCGGCGAGAATCAGGGGCATGGCCGAGCTCGTGTCCGTGAACGTCGGAATTCCCCGCACCGTCGAGTTCGAGACGACCTCGCTGCCGGACACCGGGATCGAGAAGCACCCGGTCGCCGGACCGGTCCGGATCACCTTCGCCGGCGTCGAGGGCAACGAGGTCGCCGACAAGCGCGTCCACGGCGACGAGTTCATGCGTGTCTACGCCTACTCCGTGGAGGACTACGCCTGGTGGCAGGCCGAGCTGGGCCGCCCGCTCCGGCCCGGTCACTTCGCCGAGCAGCTCACCACCCGCGGGATCGACCTCAACGCGGCCCTGGTGGGGGAGACCTGGCGGGTCGGGACCGCGCTGCTCCAGATCGCGCACGTCCGGGTGCCGTGCCTGACGTTCAAGGGCTGGATGGGCCACACCGGGTACGACGCCACCGCCTGGGTGAAGCGGTTCGCGCTCGCCGGCCGGCCCGGCCCGTACTTCCGGGTCCTCGAGGAGGGCGTCGTCGCCGCCGGTGACGCGATCACGGTCGTGGACCGCCCCGACCACGACGTCTCGGTCGGCGAGCTCTTCCGGGCCGTGACGATCCAGCCGAGCCTGCTGCCCCGGCTTCGCGACGTACCGGGGCTGAAGCCGTGGATCTACGAGCGGGCCGGAACCCGGGGCTCCTGAGGGACGTTGTCCGGTTAACGGCCAGTCACCTAGGCACCTCCCTGGTGCGTCCCTTAGGTTACGTCCAAGCCCTTTACCCCTTCCTCGGACGAGAAGCGAGTGCCCTCCATGCCCGTAGTGCGAGACCTGTCGTTCATCGAGAACCGGTCGCCCAACATGGCGCTCCAGTTCCGGGAGCGGGTCGCCAAGACCCCGAACGGTGAAGCGTTCCGCTTCCCGGTCGCCGACGGACAGCCCTGGGAGTCGCTGACCTGGAGGGAGGCCGGGGACCGCGTCGAGCGCCTCGCGGCCGGCCTGCTCGCGCTCGGCATCGAGTCCGAGCAGCGGGTCGGCATCGCCGCCGGCACCCGGGTCGAGTGGATCGAGGCGGACCTCGCCATCCTCTCCGCGGGCGCCGCGACCACGACGGTGTACCCGTCCACGATGGCCGAGGACGTCGCCTACATCCTGGCCGACTCCGAGTCCCGGATCGTGTTCGCCGAGGACGACGAGCAGGTCCAGAAGCTGCGCGACCACCGGGCCGAGCTGCCGGCGCTGTTCAAGATCGTCGTCTTCGACGGGACCACCGACGGTGACTGGGTCATCGGGCTCGACGACCTCGCCAAGCTCGGCGAGGACTACCTGGCCCAGCACCCCGACGCGGTCACGAAGGCGACCGACGCCATCGAGACGAACCAGCTCGCCACCCTGATCTACACCTCCGGCACCACCGGCAAGCCCAAGGGCGTCCGGCTCACCCACTCCTCGTGGACCTACGAGGGCGCGGTGATCCAGTCCAACCAGATCCTCGACGAGTCCGACCTGCAGTTCCTGTGGCTGCCGATGGCGCACTCGTTCGGCAAGGTGCTGCTCTCCGCGCAGCTGGCCTGCGGGTTCGCGACCGCGGTCGACGGACGCGTGGACCGGATCATCGACAACCTCGCGATCGTGAAGCCCACCTTCATGGGCGCCGCCCCGCGCATCTTCGAGAAGGCCTACGCCCGCATCATCACGATGCAGGAGGCCGAGGGCGGTCTGAAGGAGAAGATCTTCACCACCGCGTTCACCGTCGGCCGCAAGGTCGACGCGCTGAAGCTCGCCGGCCAGCCGGTCCCGCTGCCGCTGAAGGTCCAGCACGCGCTCTTCGACAAGCTCGTCTTCTCGAAGATCCGGGACCGTTTCGGTGGCCGGGTGCGGTTCTTCATCTCCGGCTCGGCCGCGCTCAACCGCGACATCGCCGAGTGGTTCCACGCCGCGGGCATCCTGATCCTCGAGGGCTACGGCCTCACCGAGACCGCCGCCGGTGCGTTCGTGAACCACCCCGACGACTACAAGATCGGCACCGTCGGGCCGGTCTTCCCGGGCGGCCAGGTCCGCCTGGGCGAGGGCGACGAGATCCAGATCAAGGGCCCGAACGTGATGGACGGCTACCACAACCTCCCGGAGGAGACCGCCAAGACGCTCACCGAGGACGGCTGGCTGCACACCGGGGACAAGGGCTCGCTGGACGCCGACGGGTTCCTCACCATCACCGGGCGGATCAAGGAGCTCTTCAAGACCTCCGGCGGCAAGTACGTCGCCCCGCCGGCGATCGAGGCGAAGTTCAAGGCGGTCTGCCCCTACGCCAGCCAGTTCATGGTGTTCGGCAACGAGCGGAACTACTGCATCGCCCTGGTCACGCTCGACCCGGACGCGATGACGGCCTGGGCGCTGGAGAACGGCAAGGAGGGGACGGCGTACACCGAGCTGGTCAACCTCCCCGAGGTCCGCGCGATGGTTTCTGGCTACGTCGATGAGCTGAACAGCCACCTGAACCGCTGGGAGACGATCAAGAAGTTCGAGATCCTCGATCACGACCTCTCGATCGAGTCCGGTGAGCTGACGCCGTCGATGAAGGTGAAGCGGAACGTCGTCGAGGAGCGCAACAAGGGCAGGATCGACGCGCTCTACGCCTAGGAGCGCCACCCTCGAGGCGCTGGTGCGGGGGAGCGGGCCTACCCTCGACCCGTGCCCTCGACCCTGCCGGACGGCGATCCCGCGCCCCGCGACGGCAGCCTGCCCGCCGCTGCGCTGGCCGAGCTCGACCGGGCCCGGCTCGGCGCCTACCTGCACGTGCCGTACTGCTCGGTGCGCTGCGGCTACTGCGACTTCAACACCTACACGGCGACCGAGCTCGGCGGCGGCGCCTCGCAGGCGTCGTACGCCGGGACCGCGATCGCTGAGGTCGACCTGCTCGCCCGGCTGCTTCCCGGTGCGCCCGCCGTCGAGACCGTCTTCTTCGGCGGCGGCACCCCGACGCTGCTGCCGAGCGGCGACCTGGTCGCGATGCTCGGTGCCGTCCGCGACCGGTTCGGGCTGGCACCGGACGCCGAGGTGACGACCGAGGCCAACCCGGACAGCGTCACGCCGGAGAGCCTGGCCGAGCTGCGGGCCGGCGGCTTCACCCGGATCTCCTTCGGGATGCAGTCCGCGGTGCCGGCGGTGCTCGCCGTACTGGACCGGACCCACGACCCGGAGCGGGTGCCGCGTGCGGTCGCCTGGGCGCGGGAGGCCGGGTTCGAGCAGGTCAGCCTCGACCTCATCTACGGCACGCCGGGGGAGAGCCTGGCGGACTGGCGGACCTCGGTGGAGGCCGCGCTGGCGTGCGCGCCGGACCACGTGTCGGCGTACTCGCTGATCGTCGAGGAGGGGACGGCGCTGGCCCGGCAGGTCCGCTCCGGGGTGCTGCCCGCTCCCGACGAGGACGACCTGGCCGACAAGTATCAGCTTGTCGACGAGCTGCTGGCGGCGGCCGGCCTCGGGTGGTACGAGGTCTCGAACTGGTCGCGCGACCGCGAGTCGCGCTGCCGCCACAACGAGCTCTACTGGACCTCCCAGCACTGGCTCGGCGTCGGCCCCGGCGCGCACGCGCACGTCGGCGGGGTTCGTTGGTGGAACGTGAAGCACCCGACGGCCTACGGGCAGCGGCTCGCGGCGGGGGAGTCGCCGGCCCACGCCCGGGAGGTGCTGGACGAGGAGACCCGGCGGGTCGAGCGCGTGCTGCTGGAGGTCCGGCTGCGCGACGGCCTGCCACTCGACGTGCTGCCGGACCCCTCCCGGGTCGACCCGGTCGTGGCCGACGGTCTCGCCGAGGTGGCCGGGGACCGTCTCGTCCTCACCCTCCGCGGTCGCCTGCTCGCCGACGCCGTCGTACGGGACCTGCTCGCCTGACGATCGACGTCCCGGCTTCCGACCCGTTGCTGGCGCTTCCAGCCCGATGCATCGGGCTGGACTGTCGGTTTCCCGAGGGGAGAGGGGAAACCGTCAGGCCGTCACGAAGTCGATCAGCTCCTCGACCCGGCCGAGCAGCGCGGGCTCGAGGTCGGCGAACGAGTTCACCTTGCCGAGGATGTGCTTCCAGGCGCGGGCGATGTCGGCCTGGTCGCGGTGCGGCCAGCCGAACGCCTGGCAGACACCCTTCTTCCACTCCAGGTTCCGGGGCACCGTGGGCCAGGCGTCCTTGCCGAGGCGTTCGGGCTTCACGGCCTGCCAGATGTCGACGAAGGGGTGGCCGACGATGAGGACGTGGCGGCCGACCGGGGACTTGGCCACGGACTGGGCGATCCGGCTCTCCTTCGAGCCCGGGACCAGGTGGTCGACCAGCACGCCGACCTTGCGCTCGGGGCCGGGGCCGAAGTCGCGCAGGTGCTCGGACAGGTCGTCGACGCCGTCGAGGTACTCGACCACGACCCCCTCGATGCGCAGGTCGGCGCCCCACACCTTCTCGACGAGCTCGGCGTCGTGCCGGCCCTCGACGAAGATCCGGCTGGCGCGCGCGACCCGGGCCGGAGCGTTCTTGACTGCGATCGAGCCCGACGCGGTGCGGGTCGGAGCGGCGGGGCCGGCCTTCGTCGGGGCGACCAGGATCACCGGGACGCCGTCGAGCAGGAAGCCCGGGCCGAGCGGGAAGGTACGCCGTTTCTGCCGCCGGTCCTCCAGGATCAGGGTGCCGAGGTCGCGCTCGACCTTGACGATCTCGCCGCAGAAGTCGCTCTGCACCTCTTCCACGACCAGGCCGAGCTCGGCGGTCTTCTCGACCGAGCGGCCGTTCTTCGGCTTGCGCCAGTCGGTGGACAGGACGTCGGATCCGTAGCGGTCGTTGAAGGTGGCCACCGGGACACGCTAGGCAACGGCCGCTCCGGTACGGCGGAGGCGCACCGGCCGGCCCGCCAGAGGTGAGAGGCGTTACGGTCGAACGCATGATGCGCAGTTCTCGGTGGGTCGTCATCTCCGTCCTCGTCGTGCTCGGGCTCGTCGGCGGGCCGGTGATCGGAGGGGGCTCGGCGGATGCGGCGGCGCCCGGGGCTCCGGTCAACCAGACCGCTCCGTCGATCTCCGGCGAGGGCCGGGTCGGCACCGTGCTCACGGCCGCGCCGGGGACGTGGGCGCCGGCGGCGACGTCGTACACGTTCCAGTGGCTGCGCGACGGGGTCGCCGAGGGGACGCCGTCGTCGACCCCGACCCGCACCCTGGGCCAGACCGACCTCGGGCACACCTTCGTGGTGCGGGCGGTGGCCACCAACGCCGCCGGCCCGTCCGACCCGGCGGACTCGCCGCCGACCACGGTGACCGCCGGGCGGTTCACCGCCGGGGAGGTGCCGCGGATCGCGGGCGTCCGGCGCTGGGGGCGGACGCTCACCGGCTCGGTCGGCACCACCTCGCCCGCGCCCACCTCGGTGACCGTCCGGTGGCTGCGCGACGGTCGGCCGATAGCCGGGGCCACGAAGCGGACGTACGCCCTCGCGGTGGCCGACTACGGTCACCGGATCGCGTTCCGGGTGCTCCTGCAGCGTCCCGGGTACGCCGCCCTGACGCGCACCTCGCCGGCCACCGGTGCGATCGGCCACCGGGTGGCGGTCCGGAAGCGGTTCACCTACAGCATCACCACCCGGGGCCGGGTCACGGCGGACCTGGCCGCGTTCGCCCGCCTCGCCGCGCAGACGTACGCCGACCCGCGGGGTTGGCGCGCGGCCGGCTACCAATTCACCCGGGTGGCCCGGGGTGGCGACTTCACCCTGGTGCTCGCGACGGCCGGGTCGCTGCCGAGCTTCGGGTCGCCGTGCAGCGCGACCTGGAGCTGCCGGTCGGGGCGCTACGTGGTGATCAACCAGACCCGCTGGTTGCACGCCTCGCCGGCGTGGAACGCCCAGCACCTGGCTCTGCGCGACTACCGGCACATGGTCGTCGACCACGAGACGGGGCACTGGCTGGGACACCGGCACCGAGGCTGCACGGGGAAGGGGCGGCCGGCCCCGGTGATGATGCAGCAGTCCAAGGGCCTGCACGGCTGCCGGTTCAACCCGTTCCCGCTCCCGAGCGAGCGGTGGACGTCCCGCTGAGGGACTCTGGAATATCTTCTTGCATCGTGAGTGTTCACGATATATCGTAAACGTATCGAGAAGTGACGGCCGCTGACCAAGCGCGACGCCGCACCTCGATCGACAAGCAAGGAGAAACACCATGTACACCAAGAACAACAACCCCTGGACGGCCGAGTTCGAGTCCGTCCGCCGCCAGCGCCGCGGTCACGGCGGCCCCCGTCACGGTCGCGGCTACGAGGGCTTCGGCCCCCTGGGCGGCCCGCCGCCGTGGGTCGCGCAGATGTTCGGCCCGCAGTTCGGTGGCCCCGGTGGCAGTCGGGGCGGCCGCCGTACGCGGGTCCGCCGCGGCGACGTCCGCTCCGCGATCCTCGACGTGCTCGGCGCCAGTGCCGAGCCGCTCAACGGGTACCAGGTGATCCAGCAGATCGCCGACCGCACCGAGGGCGCCTGGAAGCCGAGCCCGGGATCGGTCTACCCGACCGTCGCGCAGCTCGTCGACGAGGGCCTGGTCGAGGACGCCCCGAGCGGTCGCAAGACCCTCCAGCTGACCGACGCCGGACGGGCGTACCTGGCCGACAACGCCGACCAGGTCGCCGCGGTCTGGGCGACCTTCGACGAGGAGCCGGCCGACGACGCCGACGACCTCCGCCTGGTCATCAAGCAGACCGTCGGCGCGATCGTCCAGGTCGCCTCGGCCGGTACGCCGGGCCAGCAGGCCCGCGCGGTCGAGATCCTGGCCGAGACCCGCCGCCAGCTCTACGGGCTCCTCGCCGAGGGACCCGACGCGGCCGAGACCGACCCGGAGTCAGGCCCGGAGTCTGACCCCGAGTCCGGCCCGGAGTCCGACCCGGAGTCCGGCCCCGAGTCCGGCGACGCCTGACCCTTCCACCACCCCCGAGCGGCTCTCCCGGATCGATCAGATCAGGGGGAGCCGCTTCTGCGTCCGGGGCAGGTGCTCGTAGCCGCGCCGGACCGCGTGTGCGAGCTCTTCGCGAGGGTAGGGCCAGTCACCGGCCTCGAGCGCCTGACCGACGGGAACCCCGCGGCCGGCCAGGTCGCGGATCGTCTCCGCGACCACGCCGATGGCGGCGCGCTGCTCGTGCACGAAGTCCCGGTCTACCGGAGCGCCGTGCCCGGGGACGACCACGGTGCTCGCCGTGGTGAGGGTGAGCGCAAGGTCCAGGCTGGTCGGCCACTCCATCGGGAAGCAGTCCGCGCCGAACCCGGGGACGGCGGTGCGCTGCGCCGACTCCTCGACCAGGTCTCCGGCCAGCAGCACGTCCGCATCGGGGACCCGCACCACCAGGTCGCCGGCCGTGTGCCCGCGGCCCGGGTGGATCAGCTCCAGCACCCGGTCGCCCAGGTCGAGGGTGAGCGCGGAGGAGAACGTCCGCGTCGGGACAGCGAGCTCGGTCGCGGTCCAGTCGTCGAACCGGGGGTCGGTCTCGGCGGCGGCCTCGGCGCGGATGGTCGCCGAGTGCTCGGGCAGCGCGGCGGCGGCCTCCTCGTGCGCGACCAGCTCCGCGCCCTCGGCCGCGAGCACGGCGTTGCCGAAGGTGTGGTCGAAGTGCACGTGCGTGTTGACCGCGGCGATCACCTGCCCCGTCGAGAGCCGCCGCAGGTCGGCCAGGGTGGCCCGGGCGGCGGCGGAGGAGGCGTTCGTGTCGACGACGACGAGCCCGCGCTCGCCGCCGACCACGGTCACGTTCACGTCGAACCAGTCGTAGCGGGCGACCCAGACGCGGTCGCCGACCTCGGTGAAGTCGGTCACGACGCACACCCTAGGACGCACCCGGGCACGACCCGGCGCCTAGTAGACTTGGCACTCCGCACGGACGAGTGCCAATACCGCCGATCCCGCCCGTGCCCGAGGTCCGGAAGGAGTCGCCGTGGTCGAGGACCGCAAGCTCGCAGTCCTGCGCGCGATCGTCGAGGACTACGTGGCGACCCAGGAGCCCGTCGGCAGCAAGACCTTGGTCGAGCGGCACCGCCTCGGCGTCTCCCCGGCGACCGTGCGCAACGACATGGCCGCCCTCGAGGACGAGGGCCTGATCGCCCAGCCGCACACCAGCGCCGGCCGGATCCCGACCGACAAGGGCTACCGGTTCTTCGTCGACCGGCTCACCACCCTCAAGGCGATGTCGCCGGCCGAGCGTCGGGCCATCGCCGGGTTCCTCGAAGGCGCCCACGACATCGACGACGTCGTCCAGCGCAGCGTCCGGCTGCTCGCCCAGCTGACCCAGCAGGTCGCGATCGTGCAGTACCCGTCGCTGTCGCGCTCCACGGTCCGGCACGTCGAGCTGGTCGCGCTGAGCAGCGCCCGCGTCCTCGCCGTGCTCATCATGTCGACCGGCCGGGTCGAGCAGCGGGTCATCGAGGTGCCGGTCGAGCTGACCGACGAGATCCTCGCCGACCTGCGGATGCGGGTGAACGGCTCGGCCGCCGGCCAGCGGATCTCCGACGCGGCCGCCGCGCTCGGGGCGCTGCCCGAGAACGTCGTGCCCGAGTCGCGGCGTACGTACACCGCGGTCGTCGCCGCCCTGGTCGAGGCGATGTCCGACCACCGCTCCGACGAGCGGGTCGTCGTCGGCGGCACCGCCAACCTCGCCCGGTTCGGCGACAGCTTCGACCAGACCATCAAGCCGCTGCTCGAGGCGCTGGAGGAGCACGTCGTGCTGCTCAAGCTCCTCGGCGAGGCCAGCTCGACGAGCCAGATCACCGTCCGCATCGGCCACGAAGGCCCCTACGACCAGCTCGCGACCACCTCGGTCGTGTCCACCGGCTACGGCGCGTCCGACGAGAGCCTCGCCGCTCTCGGCATCGTCGGCCCGACCCGGATGGACTATCCCGGGTCGATGGCCGCCGTCCGCGCGGTCGCCCGTTACGTGTCCTCCTACCTCGAAGAAGCCTGAGAAAGATCGCCGTGACCTCCGATCCCTACGCCACCCTGGGCGTCGACCGCGACGCCGACGCCGACACCCTCAAGAAGGCCTACCGGCGCCTCGCCCGCCAGTACCACCCGGACGTGAACTCCGACCCGGGTGCGCCGGAGAAGTTCAAGGAGGTCTCCGCGGCCTACGAGATCCTCTCCGACCCGGAGAAGCGCCGGGTCTACGACCTCGGCGGCGACCCGTTCAGCGCCAGCGGCGGCTTCGGCCAGGGGGCCGGGTTCTCCTTCACCGACATCATGGACGCCTTCTTCGGCGGCCAGCAGACCGGCGGCCGGGGCCCGCGCCCGCGCCAGCGCCGCGGCCAGGACGCCCTGGTCCGGCTCGACCTGGAGCTGGCCGAGGCGGCGTTCGGCACCACCCGCGAGCTCAAGGTCGACACCGCCGTGCTCTGCACCACCTGCCACGGCTCCGGCGCCGCCGAGGGCACCCGCCCGGTGACCTGCGAGACCTGCCACGGTCGCGGTGAGGTCCAGCACGTGCAGCGGTCCTTCCTCGGCGAGATCCGGACGCTGCGCCCGTGCGCCGCCTGCCGCGGCTACGGCGAGATCATCCCGGACCCGTGCCGTGAGTGTGCCGGCGACGGACGGGTCCGCTCGCGCCGCGCCCTGCACGTGAAGATCCCGCCGGGCGTCGACACCGGGACCCGGGTCCAGCTCAGCGGCGAGGGCGAGGTCGGCCCCGGCGGCGGCCAGCCCGGCGACCTGTACGTCGAGGTGCACGTCGCCCCGCACCGGATCTTCCACCGCGAGGGCCTGAACCTGCGCTGCACCGTGACGGTCCCGATGACCGCGGCCGCGCTGGGCACCGCGATCGAGCTCCCGCTGCTCGAGGCCGACCTGGACACCGAGGAGATCGAGGTCACCACGTCGCTCACCCTCGACGTGAAGCCGGGCACCCAGTCGGGCACCGAGCAGGTGCTCCGCGGCCGCGGCGTCCCGAGCCTGCGCGGCCAGGGCCGCGGCGACATCGTGGTCACCATCGACGTCGAGACCCCGAACAGGCTCGACGACCGCCAGGAGGCGCTGCTGCGCGAGCTCGCGCAGCTGCGCAACGAGGAAGCCCCCGACGGTCGGATCCAGAACACCGACCACAAGGGCATGTTCGGCCGCATCCGGGACGCGTTCAAGCAGTGAGTCTCCCGGTCTTCGTCACCGAGGGGGTGCGCGGTGCCCGGACCGGGGACCGGGTCCTGCTCGACGGCGACGAGGGCCGGCACGCGGCGACCGTGAAGCGGATCCGGGTCGGCGAGCAGGTCGTCCTCACCGACGGCGACGGCACCCGGCTGACCGGGTCGGTCGTCGAGGCGACCAAGAGCACCCTCGTCGTGGAGGCCGCAGAGGTCGAGGTCGTGCCCGCGGCCACGCCTCACGTCACCGTGGTCCAGGCGATCCCCAAGGGCGACCGCGGCGAGCTCGCGGTCGAGGTGCTGACCGAGATCGACGTCGACACGATCGTGCCCTGGGCCGCCTCCCGCTCGGTCGCCGTCTGGCGCGGCGAGCGTGCGGCGAAGTCGCTGGCGAAGTGGCGCTCGGCGGCGCAGGCGGCCGCGAAGCAGGCGCGCCGGGCCCGGTTCCCGGAGGTGACGACGATGGCGACCACCGCAGAGGTCGCCGACCTGCTGGCCGCGGCCGACCTGGCCGTGGTGCTGCACGAGGCCGCCACCGACGCGTTCGCCGACCTCGACCTCGCCGGGGTCGGTTCGGTCGTCGTCGTGGTCGGTCCCGAGGGCGGGATCAGCGACGACGAGCTGGCCGCGTTCGGCAGCGCGAGGACCGTGCGCCTCGGTGCGTCCGTGCTGCGCACCTCGACCGCCGGCGTCGCCGCGGTCGCGGCCCTGCTGTCCCGCACCCCCCGCTGGCGCTGACCCGAGACCTGCGCCTTCATGCATGCTGCGCTTCTGCGCCGGGTCGAGGTCAGGAGGCGAGCAGGGTCTGCACGCGCGTCACTTCCGCGTCGAGGCCGCGCTGCTCGGCCTTCGTCGGGTCCCGGAACAAGGTCGTGGCGACGCGGCCGTCCTCCAGCCGCCAGGTCCCGCTGAGCAGGCCGTCGAGGAAGAGCGCGTTGCCCACGCCGCCGTTGGCGCCCATCCAGCCCTTCCGGGCCTCGTCCGGCGCGATCCGGTCGCGGTCGGCGTGGGAGAGGAAGACGTTGTCGTACATCCCGAGCAGCGTCACCGGCAGCGGCAGGTCCTCCTCGGCCAGGGGCGCCCCCGGTACGTCGTACAGCGGGCGGCCGGCCTCGTTGCGGTACTCGACGAGCCGCCCCGCCTTCGCCATCGCGCTGAACACCGGGCCGAGCCGGGTCACCAGCGACCACTTCGTCATGTCGGCCGCGCTCGCCGGCCCGTACGCCGCGAGGTAGCGCAGCACCAGTGCCTCCACGTCCGCCTCGGCGAACGGGCGGCCGAGCCAGCGGTCGGCGTACTGGTAGACGACGCCCCCGCTGCGCTTCCAGAGCCCGCGCGGCGGCACCTGCAGCAGCGGCAGCCGCTCCCGGGTGACGTGCCGGAGCGCCTCCTCGGGGACGTCCGGGTGGACCGCGGCGAGCGCCTGCCCGATCTCGGTGTGCGGGCGCGGACCGTCGGCGAGCAGCGGGCGCACCACGGCGTCGAGCTCGGCGGTGGTCAGGTGCGCGGCCGGGCGGCTGGTCTGGTTGCTGCCGCTGACCCGGTCCAGCGCCGGCTGCACCCAGCCGCGCAGCGCGAGCGCGTCGGCGCCGGTCAGCACGTGCACGGTGCCGCGCATCGTGAAGAACCGCACCAGGGTGCGGTCCTCGATCAGGTCGGAGAGGTCCGCGGGGGAGAAGCCGTCGCTCCGTGCGGCCAGCGACAGGTACGGCGGCAGGTTGTCCTGCGCCTGCAGCCCGAGCAGGTGCTCGACCAGCGCCGGGACCCCGGTGACCGACCGGTGGCCGGGCACCAGCTGCTGTCGCACCCACAGCGTCCGGGTGAGCGTGCGGGTCGAGAGCACCTGGGTCGTCACTCGACGATGATCTCCTTGGTGTCCTGGTTCACCGGCCGTCCCTCGCCGGACTCGTCGGTGTCGTGCACCACGATCGTGTAGGTCCCCGGCTCCAGCTCGACGTTGAACCCGTACTCCGACAACGTGCAGCACTCCCGGGCAGTGGTGTAGCCGCTCTTGACGACCGCGTCGCCGCCGGCGAGGACCTCCCAGACCACGTTCGCCTCGAAGGTGGCCGCGACACCGTGGACCTTGACGAGGCGGCCGGTCTTCTCGCCGTTGGCGGGGCCGGTGATCTGCACGGGGGCGAGCACGTCGTCGTCGCTGCCGGCGGTCACCGTGCCGGTGGTGTCCACGCCGAGGACGTGGTCGAGCCGGACGGTGCCGTCCGGGGTGTCGGCGGCGAAGAACACCCGGTGGTGCGAGTCCTCGGCGACCTGGACGGTGCGGACCAGCTGCTCGACCGAGAGCGCGGCCACCTCCTCGCTCATCCCGGCCGGACGGTTCTCGACCGACCGGCCGGCGAAGGTGATCTGGATCTCGCAGTCGTCGGACGAGCAGCCCCCCATCCCGCGGATCTCGGTGCCCGCGGGCCACGCCGTCCGGTAGTCGGGGTCGGCCGGGTCGCCCGCGACGGCGAGGTTCGCGGCGTCCATCGCCAGACCGGTCGTCGGGTCGGTGGCGTCGGTCTGCAGCAGCCGCGTCTCGCTGAACAGCCGGGGACCGGCCGCGGTGTCGCCGAGGAAGTAGACCGGTGACTCCTTCGTGGGCGACCCCGTGCCGGCGGGGGACGCCGCGGGGCCGGTCGAGCGCGCGGTCCCGTCGTCGCGGAGCATCCAGCCGATCCCGCCGACGACGAGGGCCAGCGCGGCCGCGGCGGCGAGCACCGGGACGACCCGGCGCCGCTTCGCGCCGGTGCGGGCGTGGATGTCCTCCAGGCTGCCGTGCGGGGCGATCTGCTCGGCGGTCTCGTGCAGCAGCGCGCGCAGGTCGCCGTCGTCGCCCTGGTCGGTGTTCGTGCTCATCGGTTCTCCTCCAGCAGGTCGGCGAGGTGGCCGCGCAGCGCGGCGCTCGCACGGGACGCGTGGCTCTTGACCGCGCCGGGGCTGATGTCGAGCGTCGCCGCGATCTCGCGCTCGGTCAGGTCGAGGTAGTGCCGCAGCACGAGAACCTCGCGCTGGCGGGTCGGCAGCAGCGCCAGGGCGTCGAGCACGGCGTCGCGGCGCTCGCGGCGCAGCACCGGCTCGTCCGCGGCCGCCTCGTCGGGGAGCGGTTCGGGCCGGTGCCGCGCCACCACGGTGCGGTGGCGCAGGGCGCTGCGGCACCGGTTCACCACGGTCGTGCGCAGGTACGCCGGCGCGCTGCCCTGGTCGATCCGGTTCCACTTCCCGTGCACCGCCACGAACGAGTCCTGGACGACGTCCTCGGCGAGGCCCTGGTCCCGCAGCAGCAGGACGGCGAGCCGGACGAGCGCCGCGTAGTGGCCGGCGTACAGGTCGGCGAGCGCGCGGTCCGCGTCGATGGTGGGCTCCTCGGTGACGGAGAGCGTGGTCGTGTTCACGCTACTTCTACGCCCGAGGCGTCCCGGGGGTTTACACGCCGGGGACCTAGGATCGGCACATGACCGCCGAGCACCAGGACAGCGACTGCCTGTTCTGCAAGATCGTCGCGGGCGACATCCCGGCCGACCTCGTCTACGAGTCCGAGACCGTGATCGCCTTCCGCGACCTGTCGCCCCAGGCCCCGACGCACGTCCTGGTGATCCCGCGCAGCCACTACCCGAACGCGGCCACGCTCGCCGAGGGGGAGCCCGCCACCGCGGCGCACCTCTTCGACGCCGCCCGCGCGATCGCGGACGCCGAGGGCCTGGAGGGCGGCTACCGGCTCGTCCTGAACACCGGTCCCGACGCGCACCAGACCGTCTTCCACCTGCACGTGCACCTGCTCGGCGGGCGCCCGATGGGGTGGCCGCCCGGATGAGCCGCCGGTCACGCCTGACGAGCGCCCTGGGCGCCCTGCTGCTCGGTGCCGGGCTGCTCTCGGCTTGCGGCTCGACGGGCGGCAGGAGCGCCGCGGAGCCGTCGGAGGCCCCCTCCTCCGCGCACTCTCCGGGGCACACCGGCCACAGCCCGAGCGCCAGCCCGGCGACCGCGCTGCCGCTGCGGGCCGGCGAGCACCGGCTCGACCTGACGATGCCGGCGTCGTACACGCCGTCCGCGCCGACCGGCGTCGGCACCGACGACTACCGCTGCTTCCTGCTCGACCCGAAGATCACCACGGACTCCTTCGTCACGGGGTTCGACGTGAAGCCCGGCAACCCCGACGTCGTGCACCACGTGATCATGTTCCGGGTGCCGCCGGACAAGGTCGCCGAGGCGGAGAAGAAGGACGCCGAGACCCCCGGACAGGGCTGGACCTGCTTCGGCACCTCGGGGCTGAGCAACGACCGCGGCGTCGACGACGCGCCCTGGCTGGGCGCCTGGGCGCCCGGCGGTTCCGAGCAGGTCTACGGCAAGGGCCTCGGCGAGGAGTTCGACGCCGGCTCCCGGATCGTGATGCAGGTGCACTACAACCTGCTCGCCGGGACCGAGCCGGACCGCAGCGCGGCCGAGCTGCGGCTGACCGAGGACCCGGCCACGACGCCGCTGGAGACCCAGCTGCTGCCGGCGCCGGTCGAGCTGCCCTGCCGTCCCGGGCACAGCGGCAAGCTCTGCGACCGGGCCGCCGCCCTGGCCGACGTCAAGGCGCGCTTCGGCGACGGGCCGGGCTCGACCGCAGACCTGCTGCACCTGCTCTGCGGGGGCGCGCCGGCCGGCCCGGTGCAGTCCTGCACCCGCACGGTGACCAGCCCCGAGACGATCCGCGGCGTGGCCGGGCACATGCACCTGCTCGGCCGCACGATCAAGGTCGAGACCAACCCCGGGACGCCGCGGGCGAAGACGCTGCTCGACATTCCGGTGTGGGACTTCGACAACCAGGGCAGCCGGCCCACCCCGGCGGTGCACCTCAAGAAGGGCGACACCATCAAGGTGACCTGCCGGCACACCCAGGACCTGCGCGACCAGCTGCCCGCCTTCCAGGGCCAGCCGGACAAGTACGTCGTCTGGGGCGAGGGCACGACCGACGAGATGTGCCTGGGCATCCTGCTGGTCACCCGGCCCTGAGCCCGGCGCCGGCGCCGTCTATCCAGGTGCCCCGCGGACGCCCCTCCCGTAGCATGGAGGGGCAACATCCACCACCAGAAGGGCTGCCCGGACCGGGCACGTATGAGTGAGTCGAGCAAGGAGCGCGGCAGGCGCGCGGACGACGGGTCTCCCGGGACCCTGCACACCGTCGTGGTGCCGACGAGCATCAACATGGTCTCCCTGCTCGGCCCCGGCGACGAGCACCTCGGTCTGATCGAGCAGGCCCTCGAGGCCGACATCCACGTCCGCGGCAACCAGATCACGCTGCGCGGCGAGCCGGGCGAGGTCGCCCTGGCCGAGCGGATGATCGACGAGCTGGTCACCATCGTGCGCACCGGCCAGGGCCTGACCCCGGAGACGGTCGAGCGCGTGATCACGATGCTCCGCGCCGAGACCACCGAGCGTCCCGCCGACGTGCTCTCCCTCAACATCCTGTCTAACCGCGGCCGCACCATCCGGCCCAAGACGCTCAACCAGAAGCGGTACGTCGACGCGATCGACAAGCACACCATCGTCTTCGGCATCGGCCCGGCCGGCACCGGCAAGACCTACCTGGCGATGGCCAAGGCGGTCCAGGCGCTGCAGGCCAAGAAGGTCAACCGGATCATCCTGACCCGCCCGGCCGTCGAGGCCGGTGAGAGCCTCGGCTTCCTGCCCGGCACCCTCAGCGAGAAGATCGACCCCTACCTGCGGCCCCTGTACGACGCCCTGCACGACATGATCGACCCCGAGACGATCCCCAAGCTGCTCACCTCGGGGACCATCGAGGTCGCCCCGCTGGCCTACATGCGCGGCCGCAGCCTCAACGACGCGTTCATCATCCTCGACGAGGCCCAGAACACCTCGCCGGAGCAGATGAAGATGTTCCTCACCCGGCTCGGCTTCGGCTCCAAGATCGTCGTCACCGGCGACGTCACCCAGGTCGACCTGCCCTCCGGCGTGAAGTCCGGCCTGCGCATCGTCGAGGGCATCCTCGACGGCATCGAGGACATCTCCTTCAACCGGCTGACCTCGCACGACGTGGTCCGGCACCGGCTGGTCGGGAAGATCGTCAACGCCTACGAGGAGTTCGACAACCGTGCCGAGCAGCGCCGCACGATGCGGTCCGGCGGAAGGCCAGGAGGCCGCAGTGACGATTGAGGTCCTCAACGAGTCCGGGCTCGACCTCCTCGACGTCCGGCGTACCCAGCAGCTGGCCGCGTTCGTGCTGGACCGGATGCGGGTGCACCCGCTGGCCGAGCTCTGCGTGACCGCGGTGGACGAGGCCACCATCGCCGAGCTCAACGCGAAGTGGATGGAGAAGGACGGCCCCACCGACGTGCTGGCCTTCCCGATGGACGAGCTGCGGCCGGGCCAGGTCAACGAGGAGCCCGAGGAGGGCGTCCTGGGCGACCTGGTGCTCTGCCCGGCCGTCGCGGTCCGGCAGGCCGAGGAGGCCGTCGCCAAGGGCCAGACCGGCTACACCGCCACCGACGAGCTCGACCTGCTCACCGTGCACGGCATCCTGCACCTGCTCGGCTACGACCACGCCGAGCCCGAGGAGCACGCCGAGATGTTCGGGCTCCAGGCGCGTCTGCTCGCGGAGTGGCAGGGCGTGCTCAACGGTGACCCGGCGGTGGACGCCGAGAGATGAGCAGCCACAGTCCGGGCCTGCTGCTGACCGTCATCGGTCTGGTCCTGGTCGCGGGCCTGCTCAGTGCCGCCGAGGCCGCCCTGGCGGGGTTCTCGCGCGCCCGGGCCGAGGAGCTGCTCGAGGAGAACCGCCCGGGCTCGCGGCGGGTGCTGCGGATCCTCGAGGACCCGCCGCGCTACCTCAACGCCACCCTCTTCCTGCGCCTGCTCGCGGAGACCTTCGCGATCGTGCTGGCGACCCTGCTCATCCAGGACGCCGTCGACGCCGGCAGCTGGGTGGTCGTGGTGGTCAGCGTCGCGGTGATGCTGGTGGTCTCGTTCGTCTTCATCGGCGTCGGCCCGCGCACGCTCGGCCGCCAGCACTCGGAGCGGATCGCGCTCAACTGTGCCGCGGGGATCGTCGTCGTCACCCGGGTGCTCGGGCCGATCCCGCAGCTGCTGATCCTGATCGGCAACGCACTCACCCCGGGCAAGGGCTTCTCCGAGGGGCCGTTCGCGTCCGAGGCCGAGCTGCGCGAGATGGTCGACCTGGCCGAGGCGAGCAGCCTGATCGAGTCCGACGAGCGGGCGATGATCCACTCCGTCTTCGAGCTCGGCGACACGATCGTGCGCGAGGTGATGGTGCCGCGCACCGACGTGGTCTTCATCGAGCGGCACAAGACGCTGCGGCAGGCGATGTCGCTGTTCCTGCGCAGCGGCTTCTCCCGGGTCCCGGTGGTCGGGGAGGACCTCGACGACATCGTCGGGTTCGCCTACCTCAAGGACGTCAGCCGCCGGGTCTTCGACCGCAAGGACGCCGAGACCACCGAGCACGTCGACAGCGTGATGCGCCCGGTCCTCTGGGTCCCGGACTCCAAGCCGGCCGACGACCTGCTCCGCGAGATGCAGTCCTCCCGCAGGCACGTCGCGGTGGTCGTCGACGAGTACGGCGGCACGGCCGGCCTGGTCACGATCGAGGACATCCTGGAGGAGATCGTCGGCGAGATCACCGACGAGTTCGACCCCGACGAGATCGGCGTCGAGTCGCTGCCGGACGGCTCGGTCCGGGTGTCCTCGCGGTTCCCGGTCGACGACCTCGACGAAGTGGTCGGCGTGGAGATCGACGACGACGAGATCGACTCCGTGGGCGGCCTGCTGGCCAAACACCTCGGCAAGGTGCCGATCCCGGGTTCCTCGGTCGAGGTCGCCGGCCTGCGGCTCACCGCCGAGGAGGCCAAGGGGCGCCGGAACAAGATCGGGACCGTGCTGATCACGCCGGTGGTGAAGGCCGAGGGCGAGGAGCCCGCCGGAGGAGCACGCCTAGAATCCTCGCGTGGCTGAGAACCTGCAGGCAGAGGACAACAAGCTCGTCGTACTGGCCCGGTCGACCCGGGCCCGCACGGGTGCCGCCCAGGGGGCGGCGCTGCGCGACCAGGACGGCCGTACCTACGCGGGCGCGACCGTCGACCTGCCGTCGCTGCAGGTCTCGGCGCTGGACGTCTGCATCGCGATGGCGGTGGCGAGCGGCTCGACGGGGGTCGAGGCAGCCGTCGTGCTGGGCGACGGGGCGGTCGCCGAGGCCGACCTGGCGGCGTTGCGGGACTTCGCCGGCACCGGCGTCCCGGTGCACACGGGGGCCCCGAACGGGACGGTCAGCGGCACCCTCACCACCTGAAAAGGACCTTGCGGAGGGCCCCTCCGGTAGGGCTAGGGTGCTGGCGTGGGCTTGATCGGGACCACCGCGCACGCCGCAGCCGTCGACCGGCTGCGGGCCTCCTACGCTGCCATCGCGCCCGACCAGCGGGTCCGGCTGGCGAAGCGGACCACGAACCTCTTCCGGCAGCGCGACGCCAGCAGCGCGCCCGGGCTGGACGTCGCCTGGCTCGCCGGCGTCATCTCCCTGGACACCGAGGCGCTCACCGCCGACGTGCAGGGGATGTGCACCTACGAGGACCTGGTCGCCGAGACCCTCAAGTACGGCCTGATCCCGTACGTCGTCCCGCAGCTGCGCACCATCACCCTCGGCGGCGCCGTCACCGGCCTCGGCATCGAGTCGACCTCGTTCCGCAACGGGCTGCCGCACGAGTCCGTCGTCGAGATGGACGTCTTCACCGGGTCCGGCGAGGTGGTCACCTGCAGCCCGGAGCAGAACAGCGACCTCTACCTGACCTTCCCGAACTCCTACGGCTCGCTCGGCTACGCGACCCGGCTGCGGATCCGGCTGGAGAAGGTGCCGCCCTACGTGGCGCTGCGCCACGTCCGGTTCCACGAGACCGACAAGCTGGCCTCGGCGATCGCCGAGATCGCCGAGTCGGGGAGCTGGCAGGGCGTCCGCGTCGACGGCCTGGACGGGGTGGCGTTCCAGCCGGGGGAGTACTACCTGACCCTGGCGACCTGGCAGGACACCGCGACGCAGGAACCCAGCGACTCCGGACCGTCTGACTACAGCGGCGGCCAGCAGATCTACTTCCGCTCGATCCAGCGTCGCGAGACCGACCTGCTCACGATGCACGACTACCTCTGGCGCTGGGACACCGACTGGTTCTGGTGCTCGGGCGCCTTCGGGGCGCAGAACCCGCGGATCCGCCGGTTCTGGCCGAAGCGCTACCGGCGCTCCGACGTGTACATGAAGCTGCTCGGCCTGGACCGACGCTTCGGCATCGCCGACCGGCTGGACCAGCGCGCCGGACGGCCGCTGCGCGAGCGGGTCATCCAGGACGTCGAGGTCCCCGTGGAGCGGATCGGCGAGTTCCTGGACTGGTTCGACGAGGAGATCGGGATGCGGCCGGTCTGGCTCTGCCCGCTGCGCGCGACCCGGTCGTGGTCGTCGTACCCGCTGGAGCCGGGGCGCACCTACGTCAACGCCGGCTTCTGGGGCACCGTGCACGTCGGCCCCGAGCGCGTGGACGCGCCCCGCAACCGGGCGATCGAGGCCAAGGTGCACGAGCTCGACGGCCACAAGTCGCTCTACTCCGACTCGTTCTACGACCGCGCGACCTTCGACGCCCTGTACGACGGCGCGAACCTGGCCGCGGTCAAGCGCCGCTACGACCCCGACGACCGCTTCACGAGCCTGTACGAGAAAGCCGCCCAGAGAAGGTAGGTAACGACGATGAGCATCCTCGCCCCCACCACTTCGATCGCCGACGCGTTCAGCCAGCTCCTCGGCGGCGACCTGCCGTTCCGCTTCACGGCGTACGACGGCAGCAGCGCCGGCCCCGCGGACGCCGAGTTCGGCCTCGACCTGCTCAACGAGCGCGGGCTGTCCTACGTGGTCACCGCGCCGGGCGACCTGGGCCTGGCCCGGGCCTACGTCTCCGGCGACCTGGACATCCTGGGGTCCCACCCCGGCGACCCGTACACCGCGCTGATGCACATCAAGGGCAACAGCGAGGGCCTGAAGTTCCGGGCGCCGTCGCCGGCCGAGGCGGTCGCGCTGCTGCGCACGATCGGGCTCTCGCACCTGAAGCCGCCGCCGATCCCGGCCCAGGAGCACGCGCCGAGGTGGCGCCGGTTGATGGAGGGGTTCCTGCACTCCCCGGAGCGCGACGCCGAGGTGATCCACCACCACTACGACGTGTCGAACCGCTTCTACGAGATGGTCCTCGGCCCCTCGATGACCTACACCTGCGCCTGCTTCCCGACCGCGGCGGCATCGCTGGAGGAGGCGCAGTTCCACAAGTACGACCTCGTCTGCCGCAAGCTCGACCTGCAGCCCGGCCAGCGGCTCCTCGACGTCGGCTGCGGCTGGGGCGGGATGGTCCGGCACGCGGTGAAGTACTACGGGGTCTCCGCGATCGGCGTCACGCTCTCGGCCGAGCAGGCGTCCTGGGCGCAGCAGCGGATCAAGGAGGACGGGCTCGACGACCGCGCCGAGGTGCGGCACCTCGACTACCGGCACGTCGTCGAGGGCGACTTCGACGCGGTCAGCTCGATCGGCCTCACCGAGCACATCGGGGTGGCGAACTACCCGGCGTACTTCGGGTTCCTGCGGGACAAGCTCAAGCCGCACGGCCGGATTCTCAACCACTCCATCACCCGGCAGCACAACCGGAAGCAGAGCACCGGCGCGTTCATCGACCGCTACGTGTTCCCCGACGGCGAGCTGACCGGGTCCGGCCGGATCATCACCGAGATGCAGGACGCCGGGCTGGAGGTGCAGCACGAGGAGAACCTGCGGATGCACTACGCGATGACGCTCGCCGGGTGGAACCGGAACCTGGTCGAGAACTGGGACGCGTGCGTCGCCGAGGTCGGCGAGGCGACCGCGAAGGTGTGGGGTCTCTACATCGCCGGCTCGCGGATGGGCTTCGAGACCAACGAGATCCAGCTGCACCAGGTGCTGGCCACGAAGACGCCCGCCGACGGCAGCACGACGTTCCCGCTGCGCCCGACCTGGTTGGGCTGAGTCCGCGCGGAACGGCACTTCCGACGAGCCCGGAGTACCGGAATCCCGGCGAAGCCGGACATCATGACGCAAGATAGTCCGATGCGTGTCGCTTCTCGGGTCCCGTCCCCCCTGCTCGTCGTCCTCCTGACCCTCGGTCTGACCGTCGGTCTGACCGTGGGCCTGCTCGCCGGGGCCGAGGCCCGTCCGGCCCCCGTCGGCCAGGACCCGGTGAAGCCGGGGCAGGCCTACGCGGGCGACTTCCCGGACCCCGCGGTGATGCGGGTCGGGGCGACGTACTACGCCTACTCGACCACCAGCTACGGCCTGAACGTGCCGATGCTGTCCTCCACCGACCTGCGCAGCTGGAAGGCCGGCCCGGGGACCGCGGCGAACCCGTCCGGGGACGCCCTCCCGCGCACCCCCGTCTGGTCGGCCGGCACCGAGCAGAAGGACGGCCGTTTCCACGCCACCACCTGGGCGCCGACGGTGACCCGGCTCGGCCCGGGGCGGTACGTGCTCGCCTACGCCACCCAGGTGAACCGCCCGGGACAGCTGATGTGCATCTCGGTGGCGACCGCGGCCTCGCCGTACGGGCCGTTCGTGGACCGCAGCGCCGCGCCGGTGCTCTGCCCGCCGCGGGGCGCGATCGACCCGCAGGTCTTCGTGGCGCCGAACGGCCGCCCGTGGCTGGTCTGGAAGCTCGACCACCACCCGGCCGTGCTCTACACCCAGCCGATGACGCGGACCGGGACCGCGCTGGTGCCGGGCGCCCCGCGCCGGTTCCTGGCGAGGATCGCGCAGCCGTGGGAGGGCTCGATCATCGAGAACCCGGCGATGATCCGCTACCGCAACCGGTACTACCTGTTCTACTCGGCGAACTCCTACGCCTCGACGCGCTACGCGGTCGGCTACCTGATCTGCAAGACCTGGTACGGCGGCTGCACCCGGCCCCGGAAGCGCCCGCTGCTCGCCACCGGCGGGGCGATCGCCGGCCCGGGCGGCGCGACGCCGTTCGTGGACACCGGCGGACGGCTCCGGCTGGCGTACCACGCCTGGACCGCCGGCTCGGTCGGCTACCCGAGCTCGTCGACCTGCCAGCAGAGCGCGACCGGCTGCGCGCAGCGCCGGCTCTACATCGCCTGGGTGCGCCCGGACCGGACCGGGAGGCTCGCGGTCGTCCAGCGCCGGATGTGACGCGGTGACCTTCGCTCAGCCCGCGTCACGAATCATCTGAAACCGCCACAAAACGTATGCCTTTCGCGCACCATGGGCGCGTGCTGCTCGCCGCCCGTCGTCCCTTTCTCCTGCTGCTGACCGCCGTCCTGGTCGCCTCGGTGCTCAGCGCCGCCGGTCCCGCCGAGGCCCGCGGCTCCGCGGACAAGTACCGCCCGGGCAGGGTCTACCGCGGCGACTTCCCGGACCCCCAGGTGCTCCGCGTCGGTCACCAGTACTTCGCCTACGCGACCTCGACCGGCCGCCGGAACCTTCCGGTGCTGCGCTCCCGCGACGCCCGGATCTGGCGGGCCCGGGGCGCGGGCCCGCGGAACCCCAGCGGCGACGCGCTCGTCCGGGTCGCCCGCTGGGCCCGCGGGGTGAAGGGGCGGCACGGCCGGGTGCGCGGCACGGTCTGGGCGCCCACGGTGACCCGGCTGGGACAACGGCGCTACGTGCTCGCCTACGCGACCCGGGTCGCCCGGCCGCACGCGCGGCGCGGCCGGATGTGCGTCTCGGTGGCGACCGGCCGCACCCCGGTCGGCCCGTTCGTCGACCGCTCCCGGCGCCCGCTGGTCTGCCCGCGCGCCGGCGCGATCGACCCGCAGGTCTACCTCGCCCCGCACGGCCGGCCGTGGCTGCTCTGGAAGGTCGACTCCCGGCCGTCGCGGCTCCTGACCCGGCCGATGGCCTACCGCGCGACCCGGTTCATGCGCGGCACGCACGCGCTCACCCTGGCGCGGGTCAAGCAGCGCTGGGAGGGCCGCACCATCGAGAACCCCGGGATGATCCGCTACCGGGGCCGGTACTACCTCTTCTACTCCGGGAACCGGTACGCCAGCAGCCGCTACGCCATCGGCTACCTGATCTGCCGCAGCGTCCGCGGCGGCTGCCACCGGCCGCGCAAGCGCCCGCTGATCGCCTCGCACGGCAGGATCGCCGGGCCGGGCGGCGCGGCACCGTTCGTGGACACCGCCGGACGGCTCCGGCTGGCCTACCACGCCTGGCGGCGCGGGAAGGTCGGCTACACCGAGGGACGGGTCTGCACCCGCCGGCCGGCCGCGTGCGGCCAGCGTCGTCTGTACGTCGCCACGGTCCGGCCCGGCCGGCACGGCGTCCTCCGGGTCGTCGCCCGGCACTGACCCGGCCCGGCCGATGACCTAGCCTTCTCGGGTGAACGCCCGCCCCGACGCCCGTGCCCACTCCGGCACCGTCACCCGCCGCGAGGTCCTCGGCGACCACCTGATCCGGATCGCGGTCGGCGGGCTGGACGCGTTCCGCACGACCGGAGTGCCCGACGAGTGGGTGGCGCTCACCGTGCCCGGCCAGTTCCAGACCAGGTACTACACGGTCCGGTCCTGGGACCCGGCGACGCACGAGCTCGTCCTCGACGTCGTGGTCCACGACGAGGGCCTGGTCACCGAGTGGGCCCGGACCGACTGCGTCGGCGACGTCGTCGGCGTCTCCGAGCCGAAGGGCTCCTTCGAGCTGCCGGCCGGCGCCGGCTGGGTCGTCCTCGTCGGCGACCTGACCGCCCTCCCGGCGATCGCCCGGATCGGCTCCGCGGTCGACCTGCCGGTGACGGCGTACGTCGAGACGCCGGACGGCCCGCTCGAGGACTACCTGGACTTCCCGGTGACCTGGGTCGGCCCGCCGGCACCCGGCGAGAGCGGCCTCGCCGACCTCGTCCGGTCGCTCGACTGGCCTGACGGGCCCGGCTACTTCTGGATGGCCGGCGAGTCGGCGCAGATGCGCGAGATCCGCCGCTACGTCCGCCACGACCTCGGCATGGAGTCGGCGGCGTACGACGTGATGGGCTACTGGTCGGGCAGCCGGGGACGGCAGCGACGTGCCGTCGACCCCGGTCCGATCTACGCTGCCGGGAAGGCGGCCGGCAGGACCGACGAGCAGATCTGGGACGACTACGACCAGGCACGAGGGCAGGCATGAGCGATCCTGAATTCCGCAGCGGGTTCGCCTGCTTCGTCGGCCGGCCGAACGCCGGGAAGTCGACCCTGACCAACGCGCTCGTCGGCACGAAGATCGTGATCACCTCCTCGAAGCCGCAGACCACCCGGACGGTGGTGCGCGGGATCGTGCACCGCGAGGACGCCCAGCTGGTCCTCGTCGACACGCCGGGGCTGCACAAGCCGCGCACCCTGCTCGGCGAGCGCCTCAACGACCTGGTCAAGACGACCTGGGCCGAGGTCGACGTCGTCGCGGTCTGCTTCCCGGCCGACGAGAAGCCGGGCCCGGGCGACCGGTTCATCGTCAACGAGCTGGCCAAGGTGCGTCGCTCGGTGAAGTTCGCGATCGCGACCAAGACCGACAAGGTCACCCCGGACCAGCTGGCCGAGCACCTGCTCGCGATCGCCGAGCTCGGCCTCGAGACGAACACCGAGTGGGCCGAGATCGTGCCGGTCTCGGCGAAGTCCGGCGACCAGGTGCAGCTCCTCGCCGACCTGCTCGTCGCGCAGCTCCCGGAGGGCCCGCCGCTCTACCCGGACGGCGACCTCACCGACGCCCCCGAGGAGGCGATCGCGGCCGAGCTGATCCGCGAGGCCGCCCTGGAGGGCGTCCGCGACGAGCTGCCGCACTCGATCGCCGTCGTCGTGGAGGAGATGGGCCTGGACGAGGACCGTCCGGCCGACAAGCCGCTGCTGCGGATCCACGCGAACCTCTTCGTGGAGCGTGATTCCCAGAAGGGCATCGTGATCGGCCACAAGGGGGCGCGGCTGCGCCAGGTCGGCACCGACGCCCGCAAGCAGATCGAGGCGATCCTCGGCACCCCCGTCTACCTGGACCTCCGGGTGAAGATCGCCAAGGACTGGCAGCGCGACCCCAAGCAGCTCCGCCGGCTGGGCTTCTAGTACGCCGACCCGGCGCCGAGCCGCACCATCAGTACGCCGACCCGGCGCTGAGCCGCACCATCAGTACGCCGACCCGGCGCTGAGCCGCACCATCGCGCGGTAGATCCCGTCGCGGAGCCGTTGCTCGGCCCGCTGGTTCCTGCCGAACAGGTCGTCGCGGCGGAACACGTCGACCTCGAAGTCGCAGTGCTCGGCGATCCAGGCCCGCCGGGTTTCGTCGTGCTCGCGTTGCTCGGGGCCGTGGAACGCCGCACCGTCGTACTCGGCGGCGTAGCGCCATTCCCGCGACCCCAGGTCGAGGTACGCGGTCTCGCCCGACCACGGATGAGCGACCTGGATCTGGGTCTCCGGCCGGACTCCCAGCCCCGCGTCGTACCAGCGCAGGCGGAGGACGGACTCGCCGAACGACTCCGAACCGGGATCGGTGAGCGGCGCGAAGGCGCGTAGCTGGCGCACGCCCCGGTATCCCTTGAACCGCTCGACCTCCTGGCACAGCTCGTCCTGGTCGAAGCTACCGAGGCGCAGCAGCGCATCCATCGACGCCAGCGCCGAGTCACGGTGCAGCAGACGTCCGAGGTCGCAGGCGGTCCGCAGCGGGGTCGTGACCCGGATGCCGCGAAGCTCGGTCACGTCGTGCTCGGCGAGCTCCCGCTCACCGCTGGAGGTCAGTGCGTTGCGCAGCCGGTTGCCGGGCGTGTGGAAGACGGAGACCAGCGGCACGCGGAGGTGATCGTTGGGCGCGAGGGCCATCGAGGCGCCGTGGAGCCAGCCTGCCGTCCGGTCGGTCACCACGCAGCCGTGGGGAACGACGAGGCGCAGGCACGCGATCCGCAGATCGAGGCAGTCGCGCAGGGTGGCGGCGTAGTACACGCCGAGGAGGGGACGGGCGAGGAGCCCCGCGCCGAGGATGCGCTGCAGCCGCCTGCAGTCCAGGCCGGCCCGAGCCGCCATCGCTGTGGTGAAGGGCTGGGAGAGGTCGAGCCCGGAGTTGATCAGCCCCTCGGCGGGGTGGTAAGGGCGCGTCGGCATCCGATCACTGTGCGGGCGGCTCCGACATCTGGCGCCGCGGGTGACGGGTCCTGTGGACAGGCCATCTCCGGCGAGGGCTGTGTACGGCGCGAACATGCAGGTCTGCGCCGGGTCAGCGGGCTCAACATGCAGGTCTGCGCCGGGTCGGCGGGTGCCCCTGACAAATGTCACGCCCCGGTCGTGACGCCCGGGCGAGGCGGCCGGGGGTGCGACCCGGCAGGCTGGAGCCATGACGATCTCGGCTCCAGAACACCTCGGGAATCCCGCAGCGGGCGACCGGTCGGCGGCGGTCCGCCTCACCGGCGTCACCAAGGACTTCGGCGACGTGCACGCCGTCCGCGGCATCGACCTGACCATCAACCCCGGCGAGGTGGTGGCCTTCCTCGGCCCCAACGGCGCGGGCAAGACGACCACCATCGACATGGTCCTGGGCCTCTCGCAGCCGACCGGCGGCACCGTCGAGGTCCTGGGGCTCAAGCCGCGGGACGCGATCGCGCGCGGGCTGGTCTCGGCCGTCATGCAGACCGGGGGACTGCTCAAGGACCTGACCGTCAGGGAGACGGTCGCCTACACCGCCAGCCTCTTCGCCGACACCCGCGGCGTCGACGAGGTGATCGCCGACGCCGGCATCACCGCGATCGCGGACCGGACGGTGGCCAAGTGCTCGGGCGGTGAGCAGCAGCGGCTGCGGTTCGCGATGGCCCTGCTCTCCGACCCGGCACTGCTGCTGCTCGACGAGCCCACCACCGGCATGGACGTCGAGGGCCGGCGCAGCTTCTGGTCCTCGATCCGCGCCGACGCCGGCAAGGGCCGCACCGTGCTGTTCGCGACGCACTACCTCGAGGAGGCCGACCAGTACGCCGACCGGATCGTGCTGATCAGCCACGGCCGGATCGTCGCCGACGGCAGCGGCGCCGAGATCAAGGCGCTCACCACCGGCCGGACGGTCCGGGCCACGCTGCCGGACGCCGACACCGACGCCCTGGCCGCGCTGCCCGGCGTGGACGGCGTCGAGGTCCGCGGCGACAGCGTGATCCTGCACGCGACCGACAGCGACGCGGTCGCCCGCTACCTGCTGGCCGAGACCGGCGCCCGCGACCTGGAGATCACCGCCAAGGGCATCGAGGACGCGTTCCTCAGCCTGACCGGTGGCGACGACGAAGGAGAGAACCGATGACCACCGCGACCACCTTCGACCCGGACGTCCGCCGGGTCCCGCCGCTGGGCGGGTTCAACCTCACCATCCTGCGGATCGAGCTGCGCCGGATCCTGCGGAACAAGCGCGCGATGATCTTCACGCTGGTGATGCCGGTGATCCTGTTCCTCATCATCGGCACGAACAGCGCCTACGGCAACGAGCGCGAGGGCTCGGGCAACGTGTCGGCGTACATCATGATCAGCATGGCGACGTACGGCGCCGTGCTGGCCGCCACCAGCGGGGGAGCGGTGGTCGCGACCGAGCGGGCGCTCGGCTGGTCCCGTCAGCTGCGGCTGACGCCGCTGTCCCCGGTCGCCTACATCACCGTGAAGTCGGTCGTCGCGCTCTTTCTCGGCCTCGGCTCGGTCGTCGCTGTCAACGTGGTCGGCGTGCTCAACGGCAAGGCGGACATGCCGGTGCACGTCTGGATCGCCTCGGCGGCGATCGCGTGGGTCGGCTCGATCGTGTTCGGCGCCTTCGGGTTGTTCGTCGGCTACCTGCTGCCCAGCGAGAACGTGATGCAGGTGATCGGTCCGGTGCTGGCGGGCCTCGCCGCGATCGGCGGGCTCTGGTTCCCGATCGCTCCGGGAAGCGTCCTGGACCACATCTCGGCGTTCACCCCGATCTACGGGCTCGCGCACCTGGCGCGGTGGCCGCTCTACGGCGGTGCCCCGCACCTGGTCTGGGTCCTGAACCTCGTCGTCTGGTTCTCGCTCTTCGTCGCCGGTGCGGCGTGGCGGATGAGCAAGGACACCGCGCGGGTCTGAGCGGTCGGACCCGAGGAGGCCACTACCGTGACCGTCATGACGCAGAGCCGACCCGTGGCCCCGCCGGGAGCGTCTCCGGAGGAGGTGTACGCCGGCCAGGGCGGACCTAGGCGGTGGGGGTCCGTCTTCGCCCTGGTCTGGCTGTTCTACCTGCTGAACCCGCTGGAGGCGGGCTGGGAGCAGCGCGACACCGTCGCGGGCTGGATCGGCATCCTCGCCACGCTCGCGTTCGCCGGGGTGTACGCGGCGGTCTTCCTCCGGATGCGGAACAACCGCCCGATGGGCTCGCCGTTCCGCGCGACCACCACCCCGTGGGCCGGCGCGCTGGTGATCGCGGTCGAGATCGTCCTCGGGGTGGTCATCTGCCTCGCCGTCGGGCAGGCCGGCACCGCCACCGCCGTCTACATCGCGGTCACCTGCATGATCTGCCTGCCGACCCGGTGGGCGTGGCTGGTGACCGTGGTCGTCGCGGTGACGACGTACGTCGCGACGCTGGTCGTGGACGGCTGGGAGCAGGACCGCGGTCTGCTCTTCGGGACGCTGGTCGCCGCGCTCGCGATCTGGGGCATCTCGCAGGCGATCTCCCGCAACATCGAGATCCTGGCCGTCCGGGAGGAGAACGCCCGGCTGGCGCTGGAGGACGAGCGGAACCGGTTCGCCCGCGACCTGCACGACATCCTCGGCCACTCGCTGACCGTGATCACCGTGAAGGCCGAGCTGGCGCAGCGGCTGCTCGAGGTCGACCCGGAGCGGGCGAAGGCCGAGGTCGCGGACCTGGAGCGGCTCTCCCGGGATGCGCTCGCCGACGTCCGCCGGGCGGTCGAGGGCTACCGCGAGCTCACCCTTCCCGGCGAGCTGGCCCGGGCCCGGACCGCGCTCGCGGCGGCCGAGATCGAGGCGGTGCTGCCGAACTCGACCGACGACGTGCCGACCGCGCGCCGCGAGCTCTTCGCCTGGACCGTCCGCGAGGGCGTCACCAACGTGATCCGGCACAGCGGGGCCAGCACCTGCACGGTCCGGCTGACCGCGACCAGCGCCGAGGTCGCCGACGACGGCGCGGGTGCGGTGGCGCTGGTCCCCGGCAACGGACTGGTCGGGCTGCGCGAGCGGGCCGCCGCGGTCGGCGGCGCGGTCGTGACCACCCCGCTCGACCCCGGGTTCTCGCTCAAGGTGGTGGCGCCGTGAGCGGCCCGATCCGGATCCTGCTCGCCGACGACCAGGCGCTGGTCCGCGGCGCGCTCTCCGCGCTGCTCGACCTGGAGTCCGACCTGGAGGTGGTCGTCGAGGTGGGCAGCGGCGACGCAGTCGTGCCCGCCGCCCGGGAGCACCGGCCCGACGTGGCGCTGCTCGACGTCGAGATGCCCGGCATGGACGGCATCGCCGCGGCGGCGGCGCTGAAGGCCGAGCTTCCCGAGGTGCGGGTGCTCATCGTGACCACGTTCGGGCGGCCGGGCTTCCTGCGCCGGGCGCTGCAGGCGGGGGCGTCCGGTTTCGTCGTCAAGGACACCCCGGCGGCCGAGCTCGCCGACGCGGTCCGCCGGGTGCACGCGGGCCTGCGCGTGGTCGACCCGGCGCTGGCGACCGACAGCCTGATCGCGGGCGAGTCGCCGCTGACCGTCCGGGAGACCGAGGTCCTGCGGGCGGCGCGCGACGGGGCCTCGGTCGCGGTGATCGCCGGCCGGCTGTTCCTCTCCGAGGGCACCGTCCGCAACCACCTGTCCGCGGCGATCGGCAAGACCGGCGCGAGCAACCGCGGCGAGGCCGTCGTGATCGCCGACGGCAACGGGTGGTTGTGAGGGCGCCGGTCGGTACTCTCCCCGGGTGATCCTCGCTGCGCTCGTCAACGGGTTCTCGGCCACTCGGCCACGAGCAAGCTCGGGCGCTCGCTAGCCTCGACCCGTGACCTCCTGGGACGACCTGTACGACGACGCCGCGCGTGAGCGGATCGTCGCGGAGCCGGCCAAGCGCGTGCCGGCGCCGGTCCGCACGCCGTTCGAGCGCGACCGCGCCCGGGTGGTGCACTCCGCGTCGCTGCGCCGCCTGGCCGCGAAGACCCAGGTGCTCGGCCCGCAGGCCGACGACTTCGTCCGCAACCGGCTCACCCACAGCCTCGAGGTCGCCCAGGTGGCTCGCGACATCGCGCACCCGCTCGGCTGCCACCCCGATCTGGCCGAGACCGCGGCGCTGGCCCACGACCTCGGGCACCCGCCGTTCGGGCACAACGGGGAGGCCGCCCTCGACGAGCTCGCCGGGGACTGCGGCGGGTTCGAGGGGAACGCGCAGACCCTGCGGATCCTCACCCGCCTCGAGGCCAAGTCGGTGGACGCCGACGGGCGTTCGGTCGGACTCAACCTGACCCGCGCCACCCTCGACGCCTGTACGAAGTACCCGTGGCCGCGGTCGGCGGACCGGGCCAAGTACGGCGCCTACGACGACGACCTTCCGGTGTTCACCTGGATGCGCTCGGCGCTCCAGGACGGGACCCCCGCCGGGCGGCGCTGCCTGGAGGCGCAGGTGATGGACTTCGCCGACGACGTCGCCTACTCGGTCCACGACCTGGAGGACGGGGTCGTCGGCGGCCACATCGACCTCACCCACCTGGACCACGCCGACGAGCGCGCCGCGGTGTGGGCGACCGTCCGGGACTGGTACCTGCCGGGGGCCGACGACGACGCCCTCGCCGCCGCGCTGGCGCGGGTCCGCGCGGTCGGTGTCTGGCCGTCCACCCCGTACGACGGCCGCCGGTCGGCGCTGGCCGGGCTGAAGAACCTGACCAGCGACCTCATCGGGGTCTTCTGCGGCAGCGTCCACGAGGCCACCCGGGCGGCGTACGGGGAGGGGCCGCTGGCCCGCTACGGGGCCGACCTGGTCGTGCCGGTCGCGACGGTCGAGGAGATCGCGGTCCTCAAGGGCGTCGCGGCGCACTACGTGATGCGCTCGCCGGAGCGGCTCGCCCTGATGGAGCGGCAGCGCCAGCTCGTGCACGAGCTCTTCGCCGCCCTGGTCGCCTCCGAGGGCAGCGCCCTCGACGCGACCTTCCGGGCGGACCACGCGCTGGCGGCCGACGACTCCGCCCGGACTCGCGTGGTGCTGGACCAGATCGCCTCGCTCACCGACCAGAGCGCGGTCACCTGGTACGCGCGCCTGTGCCGGTAGGACCGCCTCAGCCCCGGAACGGCTCCCGTTCGTACTGGCCGCCGCCCAGGTCGCCGGTCGCCGCCGTGTCGTGCCCGTCGGCCTCGTAGTGCGCGCCGACGTCGCTCCGGTCCCGGTGGGTGAGGTGGTCGACGGTGTCGCTCACCGCCGCCGTCACCTTGTCCTTCAGCGGCCCCGCCTCGGCCTTGGCGGTCTCGGCGGCCTGGTGGGCCGCCTGCTGCACGTGCGGGTCCCCGACGACCCGGAGGGCGAGGTGGCGGATCTGCTCGTAGCGCTCCCGTCCCGCCCGGGCGCCGAGCACGTAGCCGGTGCCGAACGCTCCCAGGAACAGGCTCTTGCGGAACATCGCCCCCTCCTCAGCGCATCGCCCGGCGGGCGACGAAGATCAGGATCGCCACGATGGCGACACCGATGAGCAGTCCCTTCTTCGGACGGCCGTCCGAGGTGGTGGCGGCGTCGATCAGGTCCGAGGCACCGGTGCTGGCCCGGTCCTTGAGGTCCTGGGTGTCGATCTTGTCGGCGATCTGCCCGATCTGGTCGGTGACCTGCTCGGCCAGCTCGGTGGGCTGCGGGATGTTCATCGGAATGCTCCTCTTCCAGGGGTCTTGACCGTCCCGTACCCACCGAGTGCGGATCGGACACCTCCGCCCGCCCGCCGCGACGTAGACTCGCCGCCGTGGCAGGCCGGATCAGGGAAGAGGACATCGCGACAGTCCGCGAGAAGGCGCGCATCGACGACGTCGTCTCCGCCTACGTGACCCTGCGCAACGCCGGCGGCGGCAACATGAAGGGCCTCTGCCCGTTCCACGACGAGAAGTCGCCGTCGTTCAACGTGACGCCGGCGCGCGGGATGTACCACTGCCTGGCCGGCGAGACCGAGGTCCTGACCTGGGACGGGCCGCGGCCGATCCGTGAGCTCGCGGGCGGGACCCACCGGATCCTCGGCGCGCGAGCCGACTGGATCGAGGCGCCGTTCAAGTCGTACGGCGTCCAACCGCTGCTGAAGATCACGCTGACCCGGAACCGGCAGGTCAAGGAGATCTTCGCCACCGACGAGCACCGCTGGTTCGTGCGCACGTCAACCTCCGACAGCGGCCGCCGCAAGGAGGTGCTGACCAAGGACCTCAAGGCCGGCGACCGGTTGTCGTACACCTTCCCGCGGAACTCCGTCCGCCGCACGACGCCCTCGCCGTTCGGGATCGCCCACGGGTTCACCTTCGGCGACGGTACCCGCAACGCGAGCGGTGCGGTCGCGCTGATCTGCCCGCCGAAGGACGAGGCGATCCTGAAGTGGTTCCCCAACAGCGTCACCAGTGCATCCGGGGACAACCTCTTGGTCCACCACCTGCCGCGCTTGTTCAAGGATCTTCCCGACCTCGACGAGTCGCACCCGTACCTCTACGGATGGCTGGCCGGCTACTTCGCGGCCGACGGTTGCGTGGCCGCGGACGGCACCCTGATCCTGAGCTCGGCCGTGCGGGGGAACCTCGAGTTCGTCCGCACGCTCTGCAGCCGGCTCGGCATCGCGACGTACGGGATCACCACGCAGCGCCGCGTCGGCATCGACGGCATCGAGTCGGAGCTCCACCGGGTGCACCTGGCCAACAGAGACCTGGGCGAGGAGTTCTTCCTCCTCGACGAGCACCGCGCGCGCTTCCTGGGAGCCGACAAGAGCCTCTCCCGACTCGGCTGGGTGGTCCGGTCGGTGGAGACCACCGACCGGGTCGAGGAGGTGTTCTGCGCCGAGGTCGCGGACGGGCACGCGTTCACGCTGGCCGACAACATCCTCACCGGGAACTGCTTCGGCTGCGGGGTCGGCGGCGACGTCATCAAGTTCGTGATGGAGCTCGACGGCCTCGGGTTCACCGAGACCGTGGAACGGCTCGCGGAGAAGTTCGGCGTCGAGCTCCGCTACATCGACGGCCCGGCGCCGGAGCGCGGTGGCGGGGGACCGCAGCGGCCGCGGCTCGTCGAGGCGCACAAGATGGCGGCCGCCTGGTACACCGAGCAGCTGGCCACCCCGGAGGCGATGGCGGCCCGGCAGTTCCTCGACAGCCGCGGCTTCGACCGGGACGCCGCGGCGACCTTCGGTGTGGGTTTCTCCCCGCGCGGCGGGGACGACCTCACCCGGTACCTGCGGCAGGCCGGCTTCAAGGACGCCGAGCTGGTCACCTCGGGTCTGTCCGGTGACAACAACCGGGGGCTCTACGACCGGTTCCGCGGCCGCCTGATGTGGCCGATCCGGGACAGCAGCGGCGACGTGGTCGGGTTCGGCGCCCGCCGGATCTTCGACGACGACCGGATCGAGGCCAAGTACCTCAACACCTCCGAGACCCCGATCTACAAGAAGAGCCACGTGCTCTACGGGATCGACCTGGCCCGCCGCGAGATCGCCCGGGCCAGCCAGGCCGTGATCGTCGAGGGCTACACCGACGTGATGGCCTGCCACCTCGCCGGCGTGAAGACCGCGGTCGCGACCTGCGGCACCGCCTTCGGCGAGGACCACAGCCGGATCATCCGGCGGCTGCTCCAGGACCACGACGAGTTCCGCGGCGAGGTGATCTTCACCTTCGACGGCGACGCGGCCGGCCAGAAGGCGGCGCTGCGCGCGTTCGAGGGCGACCAGGCGTTCGCCGGGCAGACCTACGTCGCGGTCGAGCCGTCCGGGCTCGACCCGTGCGACCTGCGCCTGAAGGAGGGCGACGCGGCAGTCCGCGAGCTGATCGCGCGGCGGGTGCCGCTCTACCGGTTCGTGCTCGGCAACGTGGTCGCGCGCTACGACCTGGACCGTGCCGACGGCCGGGTGGACGCGCTCCGGGAGGCGGCGAAGCTGGTCCGGGCCATCCGGGACCGGTCCAAGGTCGACGCGTTCTCCCGCGAGCTCGCCGGCATGCTCGGCATCGACCCGAACGACGTGAGCCGGGAGGTGCGCCGCGCAGCGAACCGCGAGCAGGCGGCGACCTCCGGTGCGACCGCGGCGGCGCCGCAGGCGCAGGCGCCGACGCAGGGCCTCCCGGACCCGCGCGACCCGCGCCTCGCCCTGGAGCGGGAGACGCTCAAGCTGCTCGTCCAGCACCCCGCGGTGATCGCGCCGTCGCTGGGCGAGGTCACCGGCGACGACTTCACCCACCCGGCCTACCGGGCCGTGTGGGATCTCGTGACCGCGGTCGGCGGGGTCGGTTCCGCGGACCCCGGCTGGGCCGCCCGGCTGCAGGCCGGTACCCCGGACGAGCGGTTGCGCTCGCTGCTCAGCGCACTCAGCGTCGAGGCGATCCCGACGGTGCGGGAGCCGACGCCCGAGTACGCCGCCATGCACGTGCACCGGCTGCGCGAGCTCACCGCGCTGCGCCGGATCGCGGACGTGAAGTCCAAGCTCCAGCGGACCAACCCGATCGACGAGGCCGCCGAGTACAACCGGATGTTCGGGGAGCTGGTCGCCCTGGAGCAGCACCGCCGCACCCTGCGCGAGCTCGCCACGGAACAGCAGCAGTGAGCCCGCGGACCTGGTGGGGCGGCGAGCGCCGCGAGCGCCCTCCCGTGGTCGTGGTCGAGTCGGCCGGTCTCCCGCGCGGGGAGAAGGTGCTCGCCCACGGCCAGGACGGTGACCGCTGGCTGCTCGGCACCCGGGTCGCACTGGTCCTGGTCCAGCCGGGACAGCCCGTCGTCCGGCTGCCGTGGGAGCAGGTCCAGGCGGCCGACTGGGACCAGGAGGCCGAGTCGCTGCGGGTCACGGAGGTCGGCGAGTACGGCCGGCCGCGGGCGTCGTACGTCTTCACGCTCGACGACCCGGACCTGCTGCTCCAGCTGGTCCGGGAGCGGGTCACCGCCAGTGTCGTCCTCCAGCGCGGCCACCTCGTCAGCGGCAAGCGCGGGTTCAAGGTCATCGGGCGACGCTCGCCCGAGGGTCGCGGTCCGATCACGTGGATGTTCGAATTCGACCCTGGTATCGACCCCGACGACCCGCTGGTGGCCGTGGCCGCCGAGGCCGCGCTCGCCGAAGCAAGGGGCGATGTGGGCGAATAGGGGTATCCGATTCGCCACCCGGGACATGCCTTGCTAATCTTTGCGGGCGCGATCCCCTGTAGCTCAATTGGCAGAGCATTCGACTGTTAATCGGAGGGTTGTTGGTTCGAGTCCAACCGGGGGAGCCAGCCGAAGACCCGCACTCACGTGCGGG
Source organism: Marmoricola sp. RAF53 (assembly GCF_052114005.1). Taxonomy (NCBI): domain Bacteria; kingdom Bacillati; phylum Actinomycetota; class Actinomycetes; order Propionibacteriales; family Nocardioidaceae; genus Marmoricola; species Marmoricola sp. RAF53. The sequence goes on from NZ_JBFRDX010000008.1 coordinate 171,855, forward strand.
TCTTTGCTTTTCCCGGCAGTGCACGGCCTCGCTGCTCACGTCCTTCGGTGGAAGGTGGCGCCGCAGGCCAGCCGGCGGGCTTCTCCGGCGGAGAGGTCGGCGCCGGTGTCGAGGTGGGCCACCTTGAGTGCCTTGCGCAGGGTGTCGTGCTCGACGGTGACGATCAGGGTTGCGGCGGTGCGCGGGTGCAGGTGGTCGACGGGCAGGTGCTCGAGGAGTTCGCAGAACGCCTCGCCGCGGGCGCGGTCCCAGTCGGTGGGAGCCTCGCGGTCCCCGGTCTGGGCGGCGCTCGCGCCGAGCCGGCCGCGACGAGGTGCGGTGATGGCTTGCAGGACCTTGCGCAGCAGGTGGCCCTGGGCGGTGGGGATCGTGAAGTGCCCGGTCAGGGTGCCGTCGGCGTTCTCGTGCAGGGTCAGCCGGGTCCGGGTCCGGGCGCGCTCTTCCTCGGCGGCGAGGAGGTCGTTGTCGTGGGCATCCACGACAACGGGGTCCGGCTCGACCGTGGCCAGTGCGCGTCGCGCTGCCCGGCGCAGCGCGCTGGGCGAGCCCGACTTGCCGCTGGGCGTGGGCCTGGTCGGTGTGGGCGAGCTTCGCGGCCCACTGCCCGGTCGAGGCCGCACCGGCCCGGAGCGCGGTCTTCGACCGGTCGGCCGCGGCCAGGACCCGCATCCGCAGCGCGGCGACCCGGGACTCGGCCCGGACCAGCGACTCCAGCAACGCCGCCTGCTGGGCCCCCGACAAGCGGTCGAGGTCCCAGGCAGCCGCGCGGTCCAGGCACGCATGCAGCTCGACCGCGGCCAGACGCCGGCCGGCGAGTCCAGGAGTGCGGTGCCTGAGGTCATGGATCAAGCATGATCGAACACCTGTTCGATATCTATGTCACTCCCGAATCTGTGGAGTACTCCCGCGATGCGCCCGGATGTGGACATTTCGCGCCCTACGCTGACCGGCATGACCTCCGAGCCGGACCCGCGCGACGCGACCCTGTGGTCGATCTACGCCGACTTCCTGGACACCATCTGCAAGGCCGTCCTGTACGCCGTCATCGCGGCCGCGCTGGCCGCGATCGTCGCGATCGTCCTCGGCCTCGGCCCCGTCGTCTTCGGGCTCGCCATGCTCGCCGGCCTGCTCGGCTTCCTCTGGCCGTTCAACGCCAGCGCGCGCGCCGCCCGCAAGCGGGTCGCTTCCGAGGCTGCCTAGTCGCCCCAGCCCATCGGGAACACCTCGAACGGCGCCGCGAAGGCCGCGCCGATCCGCTGCCCGGTGCCGCGGGCCATGCCCTCGAGGAACTCGCGCGGGTCCCAGTTCTCCCAGCCGAGCCCGTCGATGTACGCGGCGTGCGCCTGCAGCGAGGCGACCCCGCGGTCGAAGGTGGCGGTGGTGTCGACGGCGTGCGTGGACTGCGGCGAACCGAAGGCCCACACCTCGCGGACGCCGCCCCAGGGCTCCAGGCCCCCGGTCAGCTGGTCGGGGAAGATCCACCGGTTGCCGGCGTCGCGGACGGCGTCCAGGACGGCGCGGCCGACGGCGATGTGGTCGGCCTGGTTGAGGTTGCGCCCGCCCCAGGTGTCGCGGAAGTTGCCCGTGATGACGATGTCGGGACGGTGCCGGCGCACCTCGGCCGCGAGGACGCTGCGCAGCCGGACGCTGTACTCGACGACGCCGTCGGGTTCGCCGAGGAAGTCGACCGTCTCCACGCCGACGATCCGCCCGGACTCGACCTGCTCGCGCTCGCGGACCACCCGGCAGGCCTCGGGGTCCATCCCGTCGATGCCGGCCTCGCCGCTGGTCACCATCGTGTAGCCGACCCACTTGCCCTGGTCGGTCCAGCGGGCCACCGCGGCGGCGGCACCGAACTCCATGTCGTCGGGGTGGGCGACGATGCACAGCGCCCGCTCCCAGGTCTCGTCGAGGATCTCCAGCGGCTCGGGCGTGTCCATCCCTGCACGCTAGCGGCGGCGCCCGACCGGGGGGAATAGGCGCGGGAGCGCCCGCGCCACTACGCTTGATCAGTGACCGAGAACCACGCAGAGACGGCCCCCTTGGCACCTTCGACGACCTCGGTCTCGATCCCAAGGTGCTGAAGGCGATCAAGGACGTCGGCTACGAGACGCCGTCCCCGATCCAGGCCGAGGCCATTCCGCCGCTGCTCGAGGGGCACCACGTCGTCGGCCTGGCGCAGACCGGCACCGGCAAGACGGCCGCGTTCGCGCTGCCGATCCTGTCCCGGATCGACCTCTCCCAGAAGACGCCGCAGGTGCTGGTGCTGGCGCCGACCCGCGAGCTCGCCCTCCAGGTCTCCGAGGCGTTCGAGAAGTACGCCAGCCAGATCAAGGGTCTGCACGTCCTCCCCGTGTACGGCGGCCAGGGGTACGGCGTCCAGCTGTCGGCGCTCCGCCGCGGTGTGCACGTCGTGGTCGGCACGCCGGGCCGGGTCATGGACCACCTGGAGAAGGGCACCCTCGACCTGAGCGGGCTCCGCTTCGTCGTTCTCGACGAGGCCGACGAGATGCTCAACATGGGCTTCGCCGAGGACGTCGAGCAGATCCTCGCCGGGACGCCGGAGGACAAGCAGGTCGCGCTCTTCTCCGCGACGATGCCGGCGCAGATCAAGCGGATCGTCAAGCAGCACGCCCCGAACGCCACCGAGATCAAGGTCAAGTCGACTTCGACCACCGCGGCGAACGTCGAGCAGCGGTTCCTCAAGGTCGCCCACCACCACAAGCTGGACGCGCTCACCCGGATTCTCGAGGTCGAGAACTTCGACGGGATGATCATCTTCGTCCGCACCAAGCACGCCACCGAGGAGCTGGCCGAGCGGCTCCGTGCCCGGGGCTTCTCGGCGGCCGCGATCAACGGCGACGTCGCCCAGGCGCAGCGCGAGCGGACCGTCGAGCAGCTTCGCAAGAGCAAGCTCGACATCCTGGTCGCCACCGACGTCGCGGCCCGCGGCCTGGACGTCCCCCGGATCAGCCACGTGGTCAACCACGACATCCCGACCGACACCGAGTCCTACGTGCACCGGATCGGCCGGACCGGCCGGGCCGGGCGCTCGGGCGTGGCGATCTCGTTCGTGACGCCGCGCGAGAACCACCTGCTCCGGGCGATCGAGAAGACCAACCGGACCAAGCTCAACGAGATCTCGCTGCCGACCGTCGAGGACGTCAACGCCTTCCGGGTCTCCAAGTTCACCGACGCGATCGGCCAGGCGCTCGGCGACCCGCAGGTCAACCTGTTCAAGGAGCTGATCGAGACCTACGAGCGCAACCACGACGTGCCCGCCCTCGACATCGCGGCCGCGATCGCGGTGCTCGCCCAGGACGGGGAGCCGCTGCTGCTCGAGGACCGGCCGGAGCCGATGGCGCGTCCGGACCGGAAGAGCACGTCGGCCGGCCCGGAGCGGTCGCGGGACCGGCGCAGCGGCGAGCGCAAGCCGATGGCGTCGTACCGGCTCGAGGTGGGCAAGCGGCACCGGGTCGAGCCGCGGCAGATCGTCGGCGCGCTGGCCAACGAGGGCGGCCTGTCCCGCGAGGACTTCGGCAAGATCGAGATCAAGCCGGCCTTCACGATCGTCGAGCTGCCCGCGGACCTGTCGTCGGAGACGCTGGCGGCGCTGTCCGACACCCGGATCTCCGGGGTCCTCATCGACATCAAGCCGGACAGCTTCCGGGGTCCGCGCCGCGGTCACTCGGGTCCGGCGGACCGGCCGACCCGGACGGCGTCGGGCGGGCACGACAAGGCCAAGAAGCCTCGCCACAAGAAGGGCTGACCCTCTAGGCTCCGGGGAACTCACCTCCCAGGAGCCCCCGCATGCGCCGTCTCGCCGTCGTCCTGTCCTGCCTGCTCGCGTCCGCGGGGCTGGTGCTCGCCGCGCCGTCCGCCCAGGCGGCGGACGACCCGCTCCCGGTCTCCTACAGCTTCCTGCCGACCGCACTGCTCGGCGGTATCCCGGGCTCGGACGCGCCCGGGACGAACGACTGGTCGTGCAAGCCGACACCCGCGCACCCGCGCCCGGTGGTGCTGGTGCACGGGACGGCGGGCAACCGGGCGACGAACTGGCAGACCTACGGTCCGCTGCTGAAGAACGACGGCTACTGCGTCTTCGCGCTCACCTACGGCTCCACGCTCCCGCTCCCGTACCCGGGCGCCCTCGGCGGCTTCGGCGACATGCGGGCCAGTGCGGTGGAGCTCGGGGCGTTCGTGGACCAGGTGCTCGCGGCGACCGGTGCGAGCAAGGTGGACCTGATCGGCCACTCGCAGGGCACGCTGATGCCGAACTACTACGTGAAGTACCTCGGCGGCGCCGCGAAGGTGGGCAGCTACATCTCGCTCGCCCCGCTGTGGCACGGCACCCAGCTGGCCGGCCCGATCACCCTGATCACCCGCCTCTTCGGCATCCCGGCCGACCAGGTCCCGGTCTGCACCGCCTGCGCGCAGTTCGCGCCGGGCACCGGCTTCATGGACCAGATCCGCGCCGGGGGAGCGGCCGCCCCGGGTGTCCATTACGTCAACATCATGAGCCGGTACGACGAGCTGGTGGTGCCGTACACCAGCGGCATCGAGGCCGGGATGACCAACCTCGTCCTCCAGGACACCTGCAAGCTCGACTTCGCCGAGCACTTCGAGATCGCCGCCGACCGGAACGCCGCCGTGATGGTGCTGAACGCCCTCGACCCGGCCCACCCGAAGGTGGTCCCGTGCGTTCCGGTACTCCCTTTCCTGGGTGGGTTCTAGAACCCTTCCGGTTGCCGACTGAGACGAGACGTACCGTGTCGCGAGATGTCACGAATTGATTGACACCGGCGGGTAACCACCTTAGGTTTCGCAGCGGGTGAGGGGCCCAAGCAGCACTGCGGTGCACGATCGATGAGGACTCCAGCCGATGCGGCGTTTCCTTCTGTCCCTGTTCGTGGCGTTGTCGGCGGTCCTCGCGGTCCCGCAGATCGCCGAGGCGCACGTCGAGCGCCCGTCGTACTGGCCGGACCCGAACCCGGACTGCGCGGTCAGCCCCTGTGCGGGCGGTGAGATCCCGGTCGCGCGCTCGCTCGCCTCGGCTCTGGACGCCAGCCTGCCCGGCGACACCCGGGTGGTCTGCAAGCCGAACTCGAAGCAGCTCCTCGAGCAGTCGATCACCGCGGCCCTGGCAAACGGCTACGACGTCCGGCCGACCGACCACCGCGCGTTCACCCAGGCCGAGGCGAACTCGCTGCGGTCGATCAACAACCAGCTCTTCGCCAAGTGCGCGTACGACGAGATCCAGCCGGCCGTGACCGCCTCGGGCAACAACGACCGCGTGGTCGTGATGCCAGGGATCTACACCGAGCCGACGTCGGCGGCGCAGCCGACCTACGACCCGGCCTGCGCGGCGTACAAGACCCACTCCGACTCCGGTGACCCGGGCGCGCTCTCGCACGAGTACCAGCTGCGCTGCCCCAACGACGCCAACCTCGTCGCGGTCATCGGCCGCGGCATCGGCTCCGGCACCGACCCGGACCCGGCCCTCGAGGACCGCCACGGCATCCCGAACGCGGGCGCTTGCATCCGCTGCAACCTCCAGCTCGAAGGTTCGGGTGTCAGCTCCGACGACGTCGTCGTCGAGGCGGGCGACCCGGCCGCCGGCGACGGCGGTCCCTCCGCTGCTGGGCACCGCAAGGACGTCGGCATCTTCCTCGACCGGGCCGACGGGTTCGTGCTGCGGAAGATGAACATCCGGCACGCCCGTGAGCACGGCATCTACGTGCTGGAGACGGACGGCTACCTGCTGGACCAGTTCAAGACCTTCTACAACGGCGCCTACGGCGTGCTGACGTTCGTCGGCGACCACGGCGTCATGCAGGACTGCGAGGCCACCGGTAGCGGCGACTCCGGTCTCTACCCGGGCTCGGGCGCTCCGACGCTGACCAACCGTGACAAGTCGTTCTACCCGGAGGCGCGGATCAGCCAGCGCCTGACCCGCTGCGACTCGCACCACAACACGGGCGGCTTCTCCGGCACCAACAGCCACGGCACCCGGATCGACCACAACAACTTCTACGACAACGCCCTCGGCTACACGACCGACGTCTTCACCGCGGCCGGACACCCGGGCTTCCCGCAGCAGGGCAACGTCATCGAGGACAACAACTTCTACAGCAACAACTTCAACCCGTTCTCGCCCGGCTCCGAGGTGCAGCCCTTCATCGGCGCGCCGGTCGGCACCGGCCTCTGGCTCGCCGGCGGCAACGAGAACGTGGTCCGCAACAACAACTTCTGGGACAACTGGCGCCGGGGCCTGATGCTCTTCGCGGTCCCGGACGCGACCGTCTGCGGTCCGATCCTGGGGACCACCACGACGCCGATCCCGGGCTGCACGCTTACCGGCATCTCCACGTCGTACAACAACAAGTTCTACGGCAACACCATGGGTGTCGCGCCGGACGGCTCCGCGAAGCCCAACGGCGTGGACTTCTGGTGGGATGCGTTCCCGACCAACACCGGCAACTGCTGGTGGAGCAACAAGGCCGCCTCCGGGAAGAGCGTCACCACCAACGGCCTGCAGCTTCCGAACTGCCTCAACGGCGGGCTCCCGGCGCTGAGCATCGGCCTGGGCAACGTCCCGGCCGAGGCCGAGCTCGTCGCCTGTCTGGCGGGCTACACGATCAGCGGCTACCCGAACGGAGAGAGCTCGATCTGCAGCTGGGCGAAGACCCCGACGAAGCCGGGCACGGGCATCGACGTGTCGCTCGGCCGGACCCAGCAGCAGGTGCTCAAGGAGTACTGCGACCAGAACGCCACCTCGCGGACCTGTTCGCCGTACCTGGCCGGGATCGTCGATCTCTCGTTCCTGACGAAGATCCTGGCTCCGCTGATGCCGGCGCCGGCCGTGGGCGCCGCCCCGGTCGTCGACCAGCGGCTCAGCGCCTACACCTGCACCTGGTGGCGCCAGGCGGACCCGAGCCACAAGCTCGGCCTCGTGAAGCGCCTGCGTCACTTCGCCGGTGGAGCGGTCGAGGGTGACACGCTCGTCGGGTACGGCAACGTCCTTCCGAACGGCGGGGCGATGCAGCTCCTCGACGACCGGTGCAGCACCTCGTACGCCGGCCCGCTCGCGCTCTACAAGATCTACGGCGCCGCCGCGGCGTTCGGAGCAGCGAACGGCTGATCCGTCACCCTGACGCCGACCGACCCCCGCGCACGCTCACTCTGCCGAGCGTGCCGGGGGTCGGCTCGGTTCCGGCCGCACCCTACGATCGAGCGATGATCTTCATCACCGCCAAGTTCCAGGTGAAGCCCGAGCACGCAGACGCCTGGCCCGACATCACCCGCGGCTTCACCGAGGCGACCAACGCCGAGGAGGGCTGCCTCTGGTTCCAGTGGTCGCGCAGCGTCGAGGATCCCGAGGAGTACGTCCTCGTGGAGGCGTTCCGCGACGGCGACGCCGCCGGCGCCCACGTCGGCTCGGCGCACTTCACGGAGGCCACCGCCACCCTGCCGCGGTACCTGGTCGCGACCCCGAAGATCGTGAACTTCGCCCTCGACCAGGACGACTGGTCCGAGCTGGGGGAGATGCGGGTCGACTGACCCCGAACCCCTAGGATCTCGCCCAGGGGCGGCCTCCGCCTCGGGGCGGTAGCTCAGTCGGTCAGAGCAGAGGACTCATAATCCTTGGGTCGTGGGTTCGAGCCCCACCCGCCCCACGAGTACGGCTGTATTACTCCGCCTGATTGGTGACGTTCGGGCTCCGGTTGATGGGTGTCACACCTTCGGGTGATGGGTTACGCCTACTTCGGTTGATTGGTGACACTCCCGAGATGCGGGAGTTGAGTGTGGCTGAGCAGCGGTATCAGGCCGTGCTG
>NZ_JBFRDX010000009.1:0-143899 GCF_052114005.1 Marmoricola sp. RAF53
CCCCGGAGGCGAGCGCGTCGTCGGCGCGGGCGGAGGCCTGCGCGCCGCGGGCGAGCTCGCCGGCGCCGGTCGCGTGCGTGCCCGCCTGGGAGCTGATGCCGTCGAGCTGGGCGCAGAAGGCCGCCGACGCGCCCGACCCGGCGCACTGCTGGGCGAGCTGGTCGAGGGCGGTGGCGAGCCCGGCGGCACCCGACGAGACCCGGGCGGCACCCTCGGAGACCCCGGTCGCGAGCCGTGCCGCCTGACCGGCCCGGGTGGCGAAGGTGGCGCCGCGGTCCGCGACCTTGTCCGCCCCGCCGGCCAGCTTGCCGGCCGCCTGGTCGACCTTGCGGGCGCCCTGCGACACGGCGTTCGCGCCGCGGGCGACCTCGCTGCTGCCGCTACTGACCTCCGCGGTCCCGGACTGCAGGTCGTCGGCGCCCGAGGCGAGCCGGGCCATGCTGCCGGCCAGCGTGTTCGCGCCGTCGTCGAGCTGCGCGGCACCCTCGGAGAGCTGACCGGTCCCGGTGGCGAGCTGGCCGGCGCTGGTCGCGGCCTTCTGGTTGGACTGGGCGATCTGGTTGAAGCCGCCGTACACGTTCTTCAGGTAGCCCTGGGTGGACTGGTTGCCGAGCGCGGTCGCCGCGGCCGCCGCCACCTGCAGGCTCAGGAACGGCACCGACTCGCTGGCGGCGGCGTTGCTCTCCAGCCGGATCTGCCCTCGCTCCGGGTCGTCACCGCTGGTGGAGACGATCTGCTTGGAGAAGTCCTTCGGGATGGTGAGGACCGCGTAGTACTCGCCGCTGCGCAGGCCCGCCGTCGCGTCGTCGCTGTCCGTGAGCTTCCAGGAGAGCTGGACGTCGGAGCCCGTCGGGTCCGAGGACGACGGGTCGGTCAGCGAGCCCGCGAGCTCGCGGCCCGCGGCCACCGTCGTCGGCGAGGTGACGACCTGGTCGTTGTTCACCACGGCGACCGGGATCTTGTCGAACTCGGTACGCCGGTCCCAGGTCGCCCAGACGAGCACCAGGGCGGCCAGCAGCGGCAGCAGCAGCCCGACGACCACCACCCTGATCCCACGCTGCCGGGTCCAGCGGTGCCGGGGTCCCGGCGCGGCGGCGGTCTCGCTCATGGTCAGGACCTCGATCCGTGGTCGACGGGAACGCCCGCGTGGCTGCCGGCGGGCTCGGAACTGCGGCGCGGCGGCGGCACCACCCGCCGGGGCTCGACGACGGCGACCGAGACGCCGCGTCCGGCGAGCTCGCGGGCCAGCGCGTTCAGGCCGCTGCGCTGCCCGGCCGACGGGTCGTCGGCACCGAGCAGGACGACCACCCGGACGTCGGCGGCGAGCGCCAGCGCCGCGTCGACGACGGCCTGCTCGAACCCGCCGCCGGCTCCTTGTCCCGGACCGTCGAGCCGCACCCTCAGCTCGTCGAGCAGGTCGGTGGCGCGGCGGGTGTAGTCGCGGCGCTGCCCCGGCGAGAAGCTGACCAGCCGGGCGCGCGCCTCGACCGCGTCCTCGACGGGGCCGGCGGGCGGCGGGCCACCGACGTCGATCAGGGTGGCGAGCTGGTTGACCGCCTCGCGCTGCTCCGGGAGCAGGCAGCCGGCGACCACCAGCTCGCCGGACCGCTGCCGGGCCCGGCCGGCGAGGACGTGCGCCAGCGAGCGCGCGTCGACGCCGTCCGGGACCAGCACCTGCGTCACGGCGCCCGGCCGGCCCTCGACCTGCAGGGGCATGTCGCCGTCGCCGACGACCAGGTCGCGGGCCAGCAGGGCCACGTCGCCGTGAGTCTCCTTCCAGGTGTCGAACTCCACCTTGCGGTGCAGCGCGGCACCTTCGACGTCGACCTCGGGCAGCAGCCGGTCGAGCCAGCCCGCCAGCCACCAGGCGTGCCGGCCGAGCAGGATCAGCACGGCCGGCACCAACGTCATCCGGACGATGAACGCGTCCACCAGCACGCCGACCGCGAGACCGAGCGCGATCGGCTGGATCGTGCTGCTGCCGCCCGGGATGAACGCGACGAAGACGCTCGTCATGATCAGCGCGGCCGCGGTGACGACCTTGGAGGAGGCGCGGAAGCCGCCGTAGACGGCCTGCTCCGGGTCGTCGGTGCGGACGTACTCCTCCCGCATCGCCGAGACCAGGAACATCTCGTAGTCCATCGCCAGGCCGAACAGCACGCCCATCACGAAGATCGGCAGGAAGCTCACGATCGGGCCGGCGCTGCTGGACAGCAGCGGGTCGAGCCAGCCCCACTGGAACGCCGCGACCACCGCGCCCAGCGCGACGCCGACGGACAGCAGGTACCCGAGCGTCGCCTTGATCGGGACGGCGATCGAGCGGAAGACGATCATCAGCAGGATCAGCGACAGCCCGATCACGATCGCCGCGAACGGCAGCAGCGCACCGGCCAGCTTGCTGGAGACGTCGATGTTGATGGCCGTCTGGCCGGTCACGAGGATGTGGCTGACGTCGTACTGCTTCTCCCAGCCGGGGGCGCGGGCGCGCAGCTCCTGCACCAGCGCCTTGGTCGACGCGGCCGTCTGCCCGGCTCGCGGCACCACCTGGACCAGGCCGGTGTCGCCGCCCGCGTTCGGGGTCTCCTGGGTGATCGCGACGACGTCGGGGACCTTCTGGATCGCCGCGGACAGGTTCGCGACGGCCTGCTTCGGGTCGGTGTTCGCGATCACGTCGACGGCCACGGAGAGCGGCGAGTTGTAGCCCTCCCCGAACTCGGCGGTGATCTCGTCGTACGTCTGCCGCGCGGTGGTGTCCTCCGGCGCGGTGCTGTTGTCGGGCAGCGCCAGCCGCATGCTCGCCGCCGGGACGGCGGCGATGCCGAGGACGACCAGCACCGCGACGATGGTGAGCACCGGCACCTTCGTCGCGCCCCGGACCCAGCGGGTGCTGAACGGGACCCGCTCGGAGGCCGGCTTGCGAGCCTTCCTGGCGGTGCCCTTCTCCGCGGTGTCCTTCTCCGCGGTGTCCTTCTCCGGCTTCGTCCGCACCTTCGGGCGCAGCCGCTCCCCGAGCAGGAGGGCGATCGCCGGGAGCAGGGTCAGCGCGACGACCACCGCGATGGTCACCGCGGCCGCCGCGGCGAGACCCATCACCGTGAGCACCGGGATCTTCGCGACCGACAAGCCGGCGAGCGCGATCACGACGGTGGCGCCGGCGAAGACGACCGCGCTGCCCGCGGTGGCCAGGGCGCGCGACATCGACTCGGTCGGCGACAGGCCTTCGCCCAGGTGGCGGCGGTGGCGGGAGAGCAGGAACAGGGCGTAGTCGATCCCGACCGCCAGGCCGAGCATCTCGGCCAGCGTCGGGGCGTTGCTCGACACCGTCGCCACCCGCGAGACCAGCACCACCGAGCCCAGCGTCACGAAGACCCCGACCAGCGAGTTCAGGATCGGCATCCCGGCGGGCAGGAAGGCGCCGAAGGTGATCGCCAGGATCATGAAGGAGACCAGCAGGCCGAGGAGCTCCGGGATCTTGCTCGGGTCGCTGTTCGGCTTGTAGGCGTCGCCGCCGACCGAGGTCTCCACCACCGAGCCGGGCGGCGGCTCCGCAGCGGTCACGACCGCGTCGAGGACCTCCTCGGACGGCACCTTGTCGGCGAACCGGAGCTGGCCGATCGTGGCGGAGCCGTCGGCGGAGACCACCAGCGGCGAGGCGGTGAGCGGGTTGCTGATCGCGACGCCCTTCACGTCGCCGATCCGCTTCACCAGCGCGGCGACGTCGGAGGAGCTCTGCTGGTCGGTGATCCTGCCGGTGGACGCGGTGAACAGGACCTGCCCGTTGGCCCCGGTGAGCCCGAACCGGTCGCTGAGCACGTCCTGGCCCTGCTGGGACTCCGTGCCCGGGATCGCGACCGAGTCGTCGTACTCGTCGCCGAGCAGCCGGGAACCGCCCACGGCGAGGAACAGCAGCAGGAGCCAGCCGGCCACGAAAGTCCAGCGGTGGCGCGCGATGGTGCCCCCGAGGCGGTACAGAAAGATCGACACGCTCGCTCCTCCCAGGCGGTCGTGCGTCGAGCCACGGAGGAGGCGCTGCGGATGTGCCGCTGGACTCCCCCACGCAGCCCTCTGCCCGAGAGGCTTCCGCTCGATCATGGCAGCCCGGCAGAGGGCCCCGCCGGGTCGGTCTAGACGGATTTGGCCGGTTTCGGGACCGTCCCGGTCCGTGTCCGCGGTCCGCCCCGGCACGCGGGGCCGGCCCCGCCCCGGGATAGATTCCCGGCATGACCGACGACTGGCAGGACCAGCCCCCGGTGACCCGAGCCGTGGTCACCTTCGCGGGCGCGCTGGTCACGCTCAGCACCGACGGCATCGAGTACACGATCCGGATGACCGGCAAGGCCGAGACCTTCCTGGACGAGTCGATCGGCTTCCTGCGCGACGCGCGCCCGCTCGTGGTCGCGCTCGGCAACGCCGTCGACGCCGGCCTCATCGACGACGTACGCCGGGTCATGCGGATCACCGAGTCCACGCTCACCCAGCTCGCCGTCGTCAGCGGCCACCTGGACAGCGCCGCCGCGCAGATCGCGAAGATCCTGCCGACCGTCGACAAGACCGCCCAGGGCATGAAGAAGATGCTGCCCGTGATCGAGACCCTGCCCGCCACCCAGGAGGACATCCGGGTCGCGCGCGACGCCGTCCAGCAGGTCCAGGCCCTGGTCGGCGCCACCGTCGGCCAGCTCGACGTCATCCCCGGCGCCAAGCTCGTCAAGGGCATCGGCGGCGCCGCGGTCGACACCCTTACCGGCAAGGGCGGCGCATCCCGGAAGCCGCAGCCCGAGGACGTCGCACTCTTCTAGTCACGGGTCGGGATCGCGCTCCAGGTCGCCGCGACGACGACACAGCTGAGCACCGGCAGCACCCCCGGAACCACGTCCGGCGCGAGCCCGGCGAGCCGCCACGAGCACACCGAGACCACCAGCGGTGTCGCCAGCGCCCATCCCCAGCCCTGACCGCGCCGGCGCAGCACGAGCGACCACGCGGCGTACCAGAGCGGCAGGCTCAGCAGGGTGACGCCGAAGGCGGTCCAGTCCGTGCAGCCGAACATCGCCGTGGACGCGCAGTCGGGAAGGTCGGCCGGGAAGTAGCGGAGCAGGACCCAGACCTCGAGGTAGACCCCTGCCCAGACAGCGGCGCCGAGCACGACCTCGACCCAGCGGATGCGTTGCCAGAAAGTGCGCATGACTCCAGCCTTCCGGCGGCGGGCGGCCGGCGGATCCGTCACGGTCCCCGGGTCGGCTGAGTACCCGGGCGCAGACACCGCGGTCGGCGGCACCGCGTCGACGTACGATGGCGGCCGGAAGGAGGCGGCGATGGCCGATCCCGTGCGCGACATCATCGGGGATTACGGGGCGTTCGCCGCGCAGCAGCGCGACCGCCTCCTCGACCGGGGCATCGACATCAGCCCGTACCCGCTCAGCCACGTCGCCTTCCGGGTGCCGGAGTGGGACCAGTACGTCCAGGTGCGGACCCTTCTCGAACGCCACGCGGTCGCCAACCGCGAGAACGTCTGGAACGGCCGTCCCATCTCAGTTGGAGCACCTCGGCGTCGTGGTCGGCGACGACACCTTCGACGCGTTCGTCGAAGCCCACAAGGCGGTCCTGACGGGACAGCAGTTCCAGGGCCCGAACAGCACCCCCGACCCCGCCTACATCCTCATGGAGGACTTCACCCACGTGAAGTTCTACCGGCTCTCGCTGCGGGCATCCGTCGAGCTCGATGCCGGCCCGTTCGAGGACGGGTTCCACCACGTCGACGACTGGGTGCCCCAGCGGCTCGTGACCGCGACCGGCCCGAACCCCCTGCCGCGCTGAGCGGGAGGTCGTCTACGGGTTCAGGACGAGGAACCGACCGAAACCCACCCCCGCCGCCGCCACCCCCCGTTGGTTGAGGAAGGCGCGCAGCGCCTGTCTCGAAACCCACCCCCGCCGGTTGAGGAAGGCGCGCAGCGCCTGTCTCGAAACCCACCCCCCGCCGGTTGAGGAAGGCGCGCAGCGCCTGTCTCGAAACCCGCTGTGGACAACGCGAGAACCGGCACGAAACTGTCGGCGCCGGTTCCTAATCTGTATCCATGACCTCGGGCTCCCTGACCACCGCGCCACCGCATCCGGTGGCGCAGCTGGTCTCTGCTCTGGGTGGGTTGCTCGATGAGCACGGCGCTGCTCCGACCTGGTCCCTGACCCCCGCCGACCTCACCGATCTCCTCCCCGCGCTCGCAACGGCCAAGCGCCGTCTGGACGCCCTGGAACTGCGGCTGCTGGCCGAAGCAGACCGCCACCAGGTCGGCGACCCGCTGGGGGCGGCGAACACCGCCGGCTGGTGGGCCAACGCGACCCGTACGACGAAGCCGGCCGCGCACCGCCAGGTCCGGTTGGCCGGTCGCCTCGACGACGCAGGACATGCCGCGACCACCGACGCGATGAACGCCGGTGCCGTCTCGACCGAGCAGGCGGCAGTGATTCTCGATGCCGTCGACGCGCTCCCGAGCGAGATCGTCGAGCCCGCGGTCAAAGCCGAGGCCGAGGCACACCTGGTCGCGCTGGCCGAGCACCACGACCCCAAAGAGCTGCGGTTCCTGGGCCGTCGGATCCTGGAGGTCGTCGCCCCCGAGGTCGCCGAAGAGCACGAACGCAAGTTCCTGGAGGGCGAGGAGCAGCGGGCACGCGAGACGGCCTCCCTCACGATGAACCCCGACGGGCACGGCTCGATGGTGGGCAGGTTCAAGATCCCGGTCCTGGTCGGGCAGATGCTGGCCCGCCACCTCGAAGCCCTGGCCGCCCCCAAGCACCGGGCCGCGGTCGAGGGCACCGCCGGGGAGAAGGTCGGACGGCCATTGCGCTTGGGCCAGGCGTTCATCGAGTACGTCGAGACCCGCCGCGACGCCCCGAAAGCCGGCGGCATCGCCGCCACGGTCGTGGTCACGATGACGATGGACGCCCTCCTGGGCGCCGACACGGTCGCGACCCTGGACACCGGGGACCGCATCACCGCCGGCGAGGCCCGACGGCTGGCCTGCGAGGCCGGGATCATCCCGGCCGTCCTGGGCGGCAAGTCCCAGGTCCTCGACCTCGGCCGCAAGACCCGCTTCCACACCGAAGCCCAGCGCATCGTCCTGGGCAGACGGGACGGTGGCTGCACCGCCGAAGGATGTGACTGGCCCCCAGGGATGTGCCACGCCCACCACGGCATCCCGTGGAGTCGCGGCGGACCCACCGACATCGAACACGGCAGGCTGCTCTGCCCCCGCCACCACACCCTCGCCCACGACGCCCGCTACCAGATGAAGACCGGCAAGAACGGCAAAGTCACCTTCAGCAGACGGACGTGAGTTCACCCAGCCGGTGGTCGAAGCGGCGCACCAACCTTCTCGAAACCCAGCGTGAAGTGCCCGCTCATGCCGATGAGCGAGCGGTCACACCCTGTCGACGCGGTGCGCCTTGAACAGCTAAGCGCCGTGCTGCAGGGCCAGCAAGGTCAGCTGGACCCGCGTGTGGATGTCGAGCTTGAGGTAGACGTGCTTGAGATGGGCATCCACGGTATGGCGGGAGAGGTAGAGCTGCTTTGCGATACTGCGATTGCTCATCCCCTGGGCCACAGCGGCCACGACGCGCAGCTCGCCGTCGGTGAGTGACGCCCACCCATGGTCCGTGCCCACCTTTTCGGCCGAACCTACCCTGACCATGGGGTATCGGTTCGCTGCGGCGACGCTGGCGGCGGGATCACCCGGGGGGGCAGGTAGTGGGGGTTGTCGATCACCTGGTCCCGTTCGTCGGCAGCACGGTCTCGGTCATCGGCGGCACGGTCCCGTTCGTCGGCAGCGCGGTCTCGGTCATCGGCGGCACGGTCCCGTTCGTCAGCAGCGCGGTCGGCCGAGCGTTCCCGCTCGGTCTGCCTCGTCTCGCGGCGGTCCGCAGCCTGCTCGCGGCGGTCCGCAGCACGGTCGCGCTCGTCGGCAGCGGGGTTCGGGTTCTCCATCGGCGTTCATCCCTAGCGCGACAAGCGACCGCTCGGGGCTGTCTGAGCTCCGGACGATGAATGGTCAAGTCGACCGACCGCCGCCAAGCCAATGCGTTGCTCCCAATGGAGCACGCGAGATGCGGTGCAGCGGCGGCCCGCCGTTTCCGAGGTGATTCGGGCAGCCAACTGGTGACGCCGTATCAGTCTTGAGGCTACGCCCGCACCGGATGGGACCACCACCAGACCTCCGAGGCGGCGGACGGATGCGCCCGTTGAGTCAGAGTCGAACCGCACTCTCATGCCGCATAGCGTGCGCTGCGGCCGTCCGGTCATGCCGCGAGTCGACTGGCATACGGATCCGCCACACCCCATCGTCCAGGACCGGCGAGCGGGCGACCTCAATCAACGGGCGGAGGTTTCGAGACAGGCGCTGCGCGCCTTCCTCAACCGGCGGTGGGGTGGCGGGGGGCGGGTTTCGAGACAGGCGCTGCGCGCCTTCCTTCAACCGGCGGTGCTCAGCCGGCTTAGCTTTCGGGCCGCGACCGCGAGCTCGGGGAAGTCGGTGATCAGGCCGTCGATGCCCTGGTCGAAGAGCAGCGACGCCTCGCCGACCGCGTCGCCGTGCCCGTGCGGATTGCTGCCGATGCGGTAGTCGGTGGGCAGGTGCTGGTTCTCGGCGCGATGGGACCAGACGAGCACGTCGAGGCCGCGGCGGTGCGCCCTGGCGACCAGCTTGGTCGGCTTCCCGGTGCTACCGTCGGGTTCGCGCGCGACGACGGCCTTGCGACGTACGGCGATGCCGGAGGCGTACCCGGCCACCTGGCCGAGGTCCTTCACGGCGGGCACCTTGTCGAAGAGCCGCACGCGGTGCGCAGGGTCCGGCAACGCTCGCAGGGCCTCCTCCTCGAACCCGATCCAGGTGACGTCGGGCCGGGTGCGCGCCCGGTCCGCGACGAGCTCGGGGAGCCAGAGGCCGTGCGCCACCTGGTGCCGGACCTCCTTGAGCTCGGCGAAGACCCGTCGCCGCACCCCGGACCGGGCCGACTCGCGGTCGACCAGGGCCAGTACCTCGTCGAACGTCGGCACCTGCCAGCGTCCGTCGAAGGTCGCGCTCGCCGGCCGCTTCTGCTGCCAGCGCTCACGGGTGCGGAGCTCACGGAGCTCCGGGTAGGAGAGGTCGTGCAGGAACCAGCCCGTCACCTGCTGACCGTCCACCTGGACGGTGCGGCGCAGGTGCGCGAGCTCGGGCCGCGAGGCCACGTCGGTGGTGCGGGACAGCTCGACGTCGTGCATGCAGACCACGACACCGTCCCGGGTGGACTGCAGGTCGAGCTCGATCGCGTCGGCGCCGAGCCGGAAGGCCAGCTCGTACGCCGCCAGGGTGTGCTCGGGCCGGTGTCCGCTGGCACCCCGGTGTGCGATCACCGCGGGACGGACGGCGTACGGGGCGAAGCTCACTGCCATGGCCCCAGGCTGCGCAGCCGAGGTGGACGGCAGGTGTCCCGGGCGCCAACCCACCCTTTACGGTGCATGGCATGTCCACCTACACGCTCGGGAAGCTCACCACGGTCCCCGCGCTCGACAACCTGCACCTCGTCGGCGCTCCCGTCGCGGACCTGCTGCGGACCTGGGAGCACGGCGCCGAGGTCGGCGTCGTGGAGATCGACCCCGCGCTCGCCGAGACCTCGGCGACGGTCGACGTGTACGGCGTCCCGCGGGAGTCGGGCGCGAACTGCGTGGTGGTGATGGGGAAGCGCGACGGTGCCGAACGGATCGCGGCGTGCCTGGTCCGCGGGGACACCAGGGCCGATGTGAACAACCGGGTCAAGAGGCTGCTCGACGTGCGCAAGTGCTCGTTCCTGGACCACGACCGCGCGGTCGCCGAGACCGGCCAGGAGTACGGCGGGATCAACCCGATCGGCCTTCCGCCGCAGTGGCGCCTGCTCATCGACGCGCGCGTCCCGCTGGTCGACCCGGTGCTGATCGGCAGCGGGATCCGCGGCTCGAAGATCATCCTGCCGGGTCGGTTGCTGGCCGAGCTGCCGGGCGCCGAGGTGGTCGAGGACCTGGCCACCTGAGGCTCGAGGTCACGGCCCGGTCACGGTCACGCGGGGCCAACCGGATCTGAGGTAGCCCCGCTTCGGCAAATGGGGGAAAACCCTGAGGCGCAATGTCGGCGTGTTCTGTTAACAATGGCCCTATGCATCGTCAGATCGCCGGCAAGCTGACCAGTCCCGTCACCAAGTGGTTCGTCCTCGTGGGCGCGATCGTGCTCGTCGCGTTGATGGCACCCCTCAACGCCAAGCTGGTCGACGTCCAGAACAACGAGGCCTCCTCCTGGCTCCCCGGGTCCGCGGAGTCGACGAAGGTGGTCGAGGAGCTGACCGGCACCGTCGACCCCAACGACATCCCCACGCTGGTGGTCTTCCACCGGCCGGGTGGACTGACTCCCGAGGACCTCGCCGCGATGGACGAGGACGCCAAGAAGATCGCCGAGATCGACGGTGTCACCGACAAGGGCGTGCTCACCCCGAACGCGGTCGCCGCCCTCACCGCCCAGGGCCAGGACCTGCCGCCGCTGGTCTCGAAGGACGGCGAGGTCGCGTACATCGCGTTCACCTTCAACTTCGGGAAGAACGGCTGGATCGACATCCCCGATGCGGCCGACCAGGTCCGTGACATCACCGCGCGCGACGGCGTGACGGTGCACCTCGCCGGCTACGGCGGGCAGGCGGCTGACGCCTCCGAGGCGTTCAAGGGCATCGACACGAACCTCATCTTCGCGACGCTCGGCGTCGTCATCATCATCCTGCTGTTCACCTACCGCAGCCCCATCCTGTGGATCCTGCCGATCGTCTCGGCCGGGTTCGCCTACATGATCTCCGGCGGCGTGGTGTACCTGCTCGCCAAGTACGCCGACCTGACCGTCAACGGTCAGAGTCAGTCGATCCTGGGCATCCTGGTGATCGGCGCCGGGACGGACTACGCCCTCCTCCTGGTCGCTCGCTACCGGGAAGAGCTCCGCCGTCACGAGGACCGGCACGAGGCGATGGCGTTCGCCCTCCACCGCGCGGCCCCGGCCATCCTGGCGAGTGCTGCGACCGTCGTCATCGGACTGCTCTGCCTCTCCTTCGCGGACCTCAACTCGACGGCCGGGCTCGGGCCGGTCCTCGCCGTGGGCGTCAGCGTCACCTTCGTGATCATGGTGACCCTGCTGCCGGCCCTGCTGGTGATCTTCGGCCGCTGGATGTTCTGGCCGAAGCGTCCGGCCTTCGGCTCCGACGAGCCGACCAGCCACGGCTTCTGGGCCCGCGTGGGCGGCTGGATCAGCCCGAAGCCGCGGCGCGTGTGGATCGTCACCACCGGCATCCTGCTGCTCTGCTGCCTCGGACTGTTCAAGCTCGACCCGTCCGGCCTGTCGACCGAGGAGACCTACACCAAGCGGTTCGACTCGATCCAGGGTCAGGCCCTGCTCATCAACCACGGCCTCTCCGACACCTCCAACACGGTCCAGATCGTCGCCAACTCCGACCAGGTCGACGACGTGCAGTCGGCCGTAGCCGACGTCGACGGGCTCGGTACGCCGACGCAGCCGCAGGACATCGGGGACGGACGCTCGTACTTCGAGGCAACCGTCGAGGCGGACATCTCCTCCACCCAGGCCTACGGCATCGTGAAGGACGCGCGCGCTGCCGCGCACGGGGTCGACGGCGCCGATGCCCGCGTGGGCGGCGGGTCGGCGTTCTACCTGGACACGAAGCTCGCCTCCGAGCGCGACAACCGCGTGATCATGCCGATCGTGCTGCTCGTGGTCTTCCTGATCCTCATGATCCTGCTGCGGGCCCTCGTCGCGCCGCTGATCCTGATGGCCACCGTGGTGCTGTCCTTCGGGTCGGCGCTCGGCATCTCGGCGATCCTGTTCACCGAGGTGTTCACCCGGATCCCGCTGTTCGAGAGCAGGGCGGGATTCGCGCACGCCGATCCGGGATTCCCCTTGTTCACCTTCGTCTTCCTGGTCGCCCTGGGCATCGACTACAACATCTTCCTGATGACCCGGGTGCGCGAGGAGACGCAGAACTTCGGCACCCGTCGGGGCTCCTTGATCGCGCTCTCCTCCACCGGTGGCGTGATCACCTCGGCCGGTCTGGTGCTGGCCGCGACCTTCCTGGTGCTCGGCACCCTGCCCCTGGTGTTCCTCGCGGAGCTCGGGGTCGCGGTCGCGCTCGGCGTCCTGATCGACACCCTGATCGTCCGCTCCGTCCTGGTCACCGCGATCAACCTCGACCTGGGCGGCAAGATCTGGTGGCCGAGCAAGCTCGACCGCGACCCGGTGATCGAGGCCGCCGACGAGGAGCCGGAGCCCGAGCTCGTCGGCGCGGACCAGCGCTGAGGATGGGTGTCACCCGCCTCGTCACGGTCGACGACGCCGCGGAGATCGCCGAGCTGTACCGGACCAACGAGGAGTTCCTGCGTCCGTGGGACCCGGCCCGCGAGCCGGTGTTCTTCACCGAGGCCGAGCAGCGGCGGCTGATCGAGGTCGCGCTCGAGGGTCACGAGCGCGGCACCGCCCGGCCGCTCGCGATCGTGGCCGAGGACGGCACCATCGCGGGCCGGCTCTTCATGAACGCGATCACCTACGGCGCGCTCCGGTCGACCACGCTGGGCTACTGGCTCGGCGAGAAGTTCACCGGACAGGGGCTCGCCTCGGCGGCCGTCGCGGAGGCCGTCGGGATCGCGTTCGACGAGCTGGAGCTGCACCGGGTCGAGGCCGGCACGCTGCTGCACAACGTCAGCTCGCAGGCGGTGCTGCGCCGCAACGGCTTCACGCCGTACGGGGTGGTGCCGAAGTTCCTCAAGATCGAGGGACGGTGGCAGGACCACCTGCTCTTCCACCGGCTCAACCCCGCCGTCGGCGACGACTGACGCCCCGGTTCCGGAGCGCCGGAAAACCGTTCGCTCCGGACCTCACCGGTTTCGTAACGTGGGGCGGTGCGCCACCTTCCCCTCGACCACCCCGGAACCCCTGACACCAGGGGGCCCTGGCACTTCCTCGGCTGGATCGTCCGGGGGCAGTGGCACACCATCCTGGTGGCCATGGTCTTCGGCGTCGTCTGGATGACCTGCAGCGCGGTGATCCCCGCCGTGATCGGCAAGGCGATCGACGCCGGCGTCACCGCGGAAGACCCGCAGGCCCTCTGGACCTGGGCGGGCGTGCTGTTCCTGATCGGGGTCGCGCAGGCCGGCTCGGGGATCATGCGGCACCGGTACGCCGTCACCAACTGGCTGACCGCCGCCTACCGGGTCGTCCAGCTCGTCTCCCGCCAGGCGACGCACCTGGGCGCCACCCTGTCGAAGCGGGTCGCGACCGGCGAGGTCGTCGCGATCGGCACCAACGACCTCTCCCACATCGGCAACGCCATGGACGTCCTGGCCCGCGCGATGGGTGCCCTGGTCTCCTTCGTCGTCGTCGCGGTGATCCTGCTGCAGACCTCGGTGACGCTCGGCCTCGTCGTGCTGATCGGCGTGCCGCTGATGCTGGTCCTGCTCGCCCCGCTGCTGCGACCGCTCCAGCACCGGACGCTCGAGCAGCGCGAGATGATGGGCAAGCTCGCCAACGTCGCCACCGACATCGTGAGCGGCCTGCGGGTGCTCCGCGGGATCGGCGGCGAGGCCGTGTTCAGCCGGCGCTACCGGAACGAGTCCCAGCAGGTCCGCCGGGCCGGCGTCCGGGTCGCCGGCCTGCAGTCGGTGCTCGACGCGCTCCAGGTCTTCCTGCCGGGCTTCTTCGTGGTCGTGGTGGTCTGGCTCGGCGCGCGGTTCGCGGTCCAGGGCGACCTGAGCCCGGGCGAGCTCGTCGCCTTCTACGGGTACGCCGCCTTCCTGGTGCTGCCGCTGCGCACCGCGACCGAGGCCGCCAACAAGTGGATCCGCGCCTACGTCTCGGCCAAGCGGATCGTCCGGGTGCTCTCGCTGACCCCCGAGATCAGCGACCCGTCCTCGCCGGCCGAGGCGCCCGACCTGGACAGCCTCCTGGTCGACGTGGCCAGCGGCCTGCGGGTCGAGCCGGGCCTGCTCACCGCCGTCGTCTCGGACCCGCCGGCCGCGGCCGCCCTGGTCGCGGACCGGATCGGCCGCTTCACCGACGGCGAGGTGCGCTGGGGCGGTGTCCGCCTGGCCGATCTGCCGCGGGCCGTCGTACGCGACCGGATCGTCGTCTCCGACACCGGCACCACGCTGTTCGCCGGCCGGCTGGGCGACCAGCTGACCGGAACCGACCCGGACGGGGTCGAGGACGCCCTGCACACGGCCGACGCCGGCGACGTGCTCGACGGCCTGCCCGACCGGCTGGACGCGGTGGTGACCGAGAAGGGCCGCTCCTTCTCCGGCGGTCAGCGGCAACGGCTGGTGCTCGCCCGCGCGCTGGCGCGCGACCCGGAGATCCTGGTCCTCGTCGAGCCGACGTCGGCCGTCGACGCGCACACCGAGGCCCGGATCGCCGACCGCCTGACGCGGGCGCGCGCCGGCCGGACGACGGTGGTGACCACGTCGAGCCCGCTGATGCTGGCCCGCGCCGACGTCGTGGCGTTCCTGGACGAGGGCGTCGTCGTCGCCCGCGGAACGCACGCCGACCTGCTGGCCACCCATCCGGGCTACCGGGCCGTGGTGACCCGCGAGATCGCCGAGGAGGTGGCCCGGTGACCGCCCCGAATTCAACGCTGCGGACCGTCCCGCCCGCGCAGTCGCTGCCGCAGGACGCGCTGCCCGTGGCCGGCGGTGCCGAGGTGCGCCGGTACCTGCGCGGCCTCTACGCCCGCCACCGCGGCGCGGTGCTCGTGATGGTGCTGCTGCACGTCCTGGCCGCCTCCGCCGGCCTGGCCGGACCGTGGCTGCTCGGCGACCTGGTCGAGGCCGTCCACGACGGCACCACGGTGCGGCACGTCGACACGATCGCCGCCGTGCTGGCCGGCTTCGTGCTGCTCCAGACGGTGCTGACCCGGTTCGCCCGGCAGCGCTCGCAGGTCTTCGGGGAGCAGGTCCTCGCCGAGCTGCGCGAGGACTTCGTCGACAACTCCCTCGACCTGCCGATCGGTGTCGTCGAGAGCGCCGGCAGCGGCGACCTGCTCACCCGGACCTCCCGCGACGTCGAGCAGCTCGGCTGGTCGGTGCGCTGGGCGATCCCGGAGTGGACGGTCGCCGTGATCACCGCGGCGGCCACCCTCGTCGCCGCGGTGCTGGTCGGCTGGTGGGTGCTGCTGCCCTGCCTGCTCGGGGTGCCGCCGCTGGCGGTCGCGCTGCGCTGGTACCTCAAGCGCGCCAAGGACGGCTACCTCTGGGAGGGCAGCACCTACTCGGTCATCAACGCCTCGCTGACCGAGACCGTGGAGGGCGCCCGCACCGTCGAGGCGCTCGGGCTCCAGCAGTCCCGGATCGACCGGATCGACGGCGACATCGCGGAGTCCTACCGGGCCGAGCGGTACACGCTGTCGCTGCGGACGCTCTTCTTCCCCAGCGTCGAGACCGCCTACCTGATACCGACGGTCGCCACGCTGCTGCTCGGCGGGTGGATGTACATGCACGGGCACGCCGGCCTGGGCGACGTCACGGCGGCGACGCTCTACGTGCAGGCGCTCATCGACCCGGTCGACCGGGTCGTCTCCATCCTCGACGAGCTCCAGGTCGGCGCCGCCTCGCTGGCCCGGCTGCTCGGGGTCGCCCAGGTGCCCGAGGACCGGGTCAGCACCGGTCGGGTCCCGCGCGGCGAGAAGATCGACGCAGCCGACGTACGGTTCAGCTACACCGGGGGCCGCGACGTCCTGCACGGCGTGGACCTGGACATCGGGGTCGGCGAGCGGATCGCGATGGTCGGCCCGTCCGGGGCCGGCAAGTCGACGCTGGGCCGCCTGCTCGCGGGCATCCACCCGCCGCGGACCGGTTCGGTCACCGTCGGCGGCGTGGGGCTGACCGAGCTGCCGCTGGACGAGCTGCGCGGCCACGTCGCCCTGGTCACCCAGGAGCACCACGTGTTCGTCGGCACCCTGCGCGACAACCTCGCCCTCGCCCTGGACGCCGACCCCGACGAGCTCGGCCCTGAGGGGGGCCCCGACGACGAGCGCCTGTACGCCGCGCTCGACGCGGTCGACGCCGGCGACTGGGTCCGGGCGATGCCGGCCGGCCTGGACACCGTGGTCGGGTCGGGCGGCGTCGAGCTCTCCCCCGCGCACGCCCAGCAGGTCGCGCTCGCGCGGTTGGTGCTCGCGGATCCGCACACCCTGGTCCTGGACGAGGCGACCTCGCTGATCGACCCGCGCGCGGCCCGGCACCTGGAGCGGTCGCTGGCCGCCGTCCTGGAGGGACGGACCGTGATCGCGATCGCGCACCGGTTGTTCTCCGCGCACGACGCGGACCGGGTCGCGGTCGTCGAGGACGGCAGGATCAGCGAGTTCGGCTCACACGACGAGCTGGTCAGCTCGGGCGGTTCGTACGCCCAGCTGTGGGAGTCGTGGAACCGGTGACCGGCTCGTACTCGGGCTCGCCGGAGGCCAGCGGGAGCGGCCAGGTGAGCAGCTTCTTGGCGAGCTCGGGGGTCAGCCGGTAGGTGTCGGCGTTCACCATCAGGGTCGTCTTCCCGCGGTAGGTCGACGGCACGATGTAGGCGACCTGGTTCTGCATCGGGATGAAGGTGCCGAACATCCGGTCGACCCACTCCGGGTCGCCGGTGTCGTCGATGACGCCGAGGTTGCTGACCGCGAACGCCTGCGGGGCCCCGTCCTGGAGGGCCTGCATCCGGGCGTCGCCCTTCTCCGAGAACGGCAGCGCGTCGGTGCCGAGGACCGCGTAGAACAGCTCCGGCTCGCCGTTCCTGATCCCGGCGCGCATCTGGTCGGTGACGTCGCGGGCCCGATCGGCCAGCGTCCCGCCGGTCACCGGGACGGTGGCGTTGAGCATCGAGATGTAGGTGCCGACCCTCTGGTACGCGACCTTCGGCTCGACCCGGTTGCGGGTGTCGATCGGGATCGAGATCCCCAGCGTCGGGATCCTGGTGTCCGCGGGGTCGCTGCCCTCGGAGGGCACCACGTGGTCGGCGATCGCCTCGGCCCAGAGGGCCCCGGCGAGCCCGGTCATCGTGGCCCCGGCCGCCTTGGTGATCGCCAGCACCTCGGCGGACTGGTCCTCGTCGAGCCACCAGATCCCGCCGTCCACCGAGCGTTCCCCGGTACGGCGCTGGTGGTCCGGGACGGCGCCGACGGGCGGCGCGGCCCGGCGCTTCTCGGCGAGCTCGCGCAGCCGGGCCCGGAACTCCGGGCCGCGCTCGCGCCAGCGGAGCTCGGGCGGGAGGCCGGCGTCGGCGGCCGGCGGCAGCGCGGTGTCGACGACCCGCACGCTGCCGGGCACGTCGAGCTCGCGGAAGATCTGCTTGAGCAGGCTGAGCGCCCCGCTGCCGTCCTCGACCGCGTGGTGACCGGTGACGATCCAGACCGCGGACGCCTCACCCGGGATGTAGAGCAGCCGGAGCAGCGGCGCCCGCTCCGGGTCGACCGGGTCGGCCTCGTTGTCGGCGAGTGCGGCGTGCAGGGTGTCGTACACCCGAACCTCGGCCTCGCTGCCCGCCAGCAGCTGGAGCTCGCCGTCGACGATCCGCGAACGCAGGGCAGGGTGCGTGGCGGACACCGCCGACCAGGCACGTCGGACGTCCTCGACCGGGAACACCCGCGTCGTCCGTGCCATCAGCGTCGTGTGCACCGGGACGATCCGGTGCATCAGGGCGAAGTAGCGCTCGCACGGCGAGAGCGGACGGGATTCGAGGATCTCGGACACGACGCGATCATAGGCACCGGATTCGCCCGCGCGGCGCGGATCACACCGACAGGTGATAGCGCTCGCGACCCTGACAGCATTACTGTCACGAAGGTTCGCGATCCCGACGGAGAAGGTCCCCATGAAGCTCAGCACGATGTTGATGTACGACGGCAACCCGCGCACCGCGGCCGACCAGGTCGTCGAGCTCGAGAAGGCGGGTCTCGACACCGTCTGGGTGGCCGAGGCCTACGGGTTCGACTCCCCCACCCTGATGGGCTACCTGGCCGCGAAGACCGAGACGGTCGAGATCGGCTCGGCGATCCTGAACATCTACTCGCGCACCCCGGGTGCGCTGCTGCAGACCGCGGCCGGCCTGGACAACGTGTCCGGCGGCCGCGCGGTCCTCGGCCTCGGCGCGTCCGGCCCGCAGGTGATCGAGGGCTTCCACGGCGTGCCGTACGAGAAGCCGCTGGCCCGCACCCGCGAGATCGTCGAGATCATCCGGGCCGGCATGAGGCGCGAGCCGCTGACCGCGGACGGCCAGTTCCACCTGCCGCTGACCAAGGAGCAGGGCGCCGTCACCGGCCTCGGCAAGCCGCTGAAGCTGCTCACCAAGCCCGAGCGCGACAGCATCCCGATCTACATCGCCGCGCTCGGCCCGAAGAACGTCGAGCTCGCCGCGGAGATCGCCGACGGCCTGCTCCCGCACCTGTACTACCCGGAGAAGATCGGTCAGGTCATGGGCGACCCGATCAAGGCCGGCACGGCCAAGCGGGACGCCTCGCTCGGCACGCTGAACATCGTCGCCGGCGGCATGCTGGCGATCGGCGAGGGCCCGGAGACCAAGGCGCTGCTCGACTTCGCGCGGCCGATCTTCGCGCTCTACGTCGGCGGCATGGGCGCCAAGGGCAAGAACTTCTACAACGACCTCGCCTGCGCCTACGGCTACGAGAAGGAAGCCGCCGAGATCCAGGAGCTCTACCTCTCCGGCAAGAAGAAGGAGGCCGAGGCGCTGGTCCCGCTGGAGTGGCTCGAGGCCGCGAACTTCGTCGGGCCCGCGTCGTACGTGAAGGAGCGGGTGGCCGCGTTCGAGGAGTCCGGCGTGACCAGCCTCAACGTCACCCCGGTCGCCCTGGACGGCAACGCGCCGGCCGTGCTCGCCGAGCTCAAGGGCCTGATCGGCTGACGTCGCGCGAAGGCGGTTTCGAGTCCTCACCGACGGTGGCTGAGGAAGGCGCGCGGCGCCTGTCTCGAAACCGCCTTCTGCATTCTCATTGAGCGGTCTATGATTCTTCTTTCCGCGTGCTTCACGCCCCCTCTACCCCGCCGGATAGCCTGAGCCCGATGAACGTCACCCCCCAGCAGGTACGCCGTGCGCTCGCGCGCGCCGAGCGGGGAGCCGCGCTCGACCTCGACGAGGCCACCACGCTGCTCACCGCCCGGGGCGAGGACCTCGACCGGCTCACCGCCGTAGCCGCCCGCGTCCGCGACGCCGGACTGGAGGGGGCTGGGCGACCGGGCGTGATCACGTACTCGCCCAAGGTCTTCATCCCGGTGACCAAGCTGTGCCGGGACCGGTGCCACTACTGCACCTTCGTGGAGACGCCGGCCCAGGCCGCGCGCGACGGCCGGGCGGCGTACCTGTCTCCCGACGAGATCCTCGCGATCGCCAGCGAGGGCGCCGCGCTCGGTTGCACCGAGGCGCTGTTCACCCTCGGCGACCGCCCCGAGGACCGGTGGCCCGAGGCCCAGGCGTGGCTCGACGAGCAGGGCTACGACTCCACGCTGGCCTACGTCCGGGCGATGGCGGTCCGGGTGCTGGAGGAGACCGGCCTGCTCCCCCACCTCAACCCCGGTGTCATGTCGTGGGAGGAGATGAACCGGCTCAAGCCCGTCTCGCCGTCGATGGGGATGATGCTCGAGACCACCTCGCGGCGCCTCTTCGAGACCAAGGGCGAGGCGCACCACGGATCCCCCGACAAGGACCCCGAGGTCCGGCTCCGGGTGCTCGAGGACGCCGGCCGGCTCGGCGTCCCGTTCACCACCGGGCTGCTGATCGGGATCGGCGAGGACCTCACCGAGCGCGCCGAGTCGATCTTCGCGCTCCGCAAGGTCGCCCGGACCTACGGCAACGTGCAGGAAGTCATCATCCAGAACTTCCGCGCCAAGCCGGACACGGCGATGCGGCACACCGACGACCTCGGGCTGGAGGAGTACCGGGCCGCGATCGCGGTCACCCGGATCCTCCTCGGCCCCAAGGTCCGGGTCCAGGCCCCGCCGAACCTGGTCGACAGCTCGGAAGGCTCGGCGGAGTGCGCCGCCCTCCTGGCCGCCGGCGTCGACGACTGGGGCGGCGTCTCGCCGCTGACCCCGGACCACGTGAACCCGGAGCGGCCGTGGCCGTCCCTGGAGCGGCTGCGCGACATCACCGCCGCCGCCGGCTTCACGCTGAAGGCGCGGCTGACCGCGCACCCCGAGTACGTGCTCGCCGGCGAGCCCTGGATCGACCCGCGGGTCTCCGGGCACGTCGCCGCGCTGGCCGGCGAGGACGGCCTGGTATCCGCCGAGATCACCGACGGCACCCGGCGCCCGGTCGGGCTGCCGTGGCAGGAGCCCGACGGCGGGTTCGCAGCCGTCGGCCAGGGGGTCGGCCGGACCGACCTGCACACCGCCGTCGACGCCGAGGGCCGGTCGGAGGACCGGCGGTCGGACTTCGCGAACGTGTACGGCGACTGGGAGGCCGTCGCCGAGCTGGCCCGGAGCACCGCCTCCTCGACCGGGGGTTTCGAGACCGGCGCTGGTGCGCCTTCCTCAACCACCGGAGCGGGGCTGGCCGCGCTCAAGGCCGCCGAGAAGGACCCCGGCAACCTCTCCGACGAACACGCCCTGACCCTGATGACCGCCGAGGGCGACCTGCTCGCCGAGGTGATCAGACTGGCCGACGCGCTGCGCCGCGAGGTGGTCGGCGACGAGGTCACCTACGTCGTCAACCGGAACATCAACTTCACCAACGTCTGCTACGTCGGCTGCCGGTTCTGCGCCTTCGCGCAGCGGCGTACCGATGCCGACGCGTACTCGCTCTCCCTGGACCAGGTGGCAGACCGTGCCGAGGAGGCCTGGAACCTGGGCGCGACCGAGGTCTGCATGCAGGGCGGCATCGACCCCGAGCTCCCGGGCACGGCGTACTTCGACATCGCCGCCGCGGTGAAGGCCCGCGTCCCCGGGATGCACGTGCACGCGTTCTCCCCGATGGAGATCGTCAACGGCTCCAGCCGCACCGGGCTGAGCTTCGAGGACTTCCTCATCAAGGCTCGCGAGTCCGGCCTCGACACCATCCCCGGCACCGCCGCGGAGATCCTCGACGACGAGGTCCGCTGGGTGCTGACCAAGGGCAAGCTGCCGACGAAGACCTGGGTCGAGATCATCTCCACCGCGCACCGCGTCGGCATCCCGACCACCTCGACGATGATGTACGGCCACGTCGACAACCCGCGGCACTGGGTCGGCCACCTCAACGTCCTCAAGGGCATCCAGGACACGGCGGACGAGGGCGGCTACGCCGGGTTCTCGGAGTTCGTGCCGCTGCCGTTCGTGCACCACTCCGCGCCGATCTACCTCGCCGGCGTGGCCCGGCCCGGCCCGACCCTGCGCGACAACCTCGCCGTGCACGCGATGGCCCGGATCCTGCTGCACGGCCGGATCGACAACATCCAGACGTCCTGGGTCAAGCTCGGCACCGACGGCACCCGCGCCATGCTCAACGCCGGCGCCAACGACCTCGGCGGCACCCTCATGGAGGAGACCATCTCCCGGATGGCCGGCTCCGAGCACGGGTCCGCCAAGACCGTCGAGGAGCTCGTCGAGATCGGCGCCGGCATCAACCGCCCGGTCGTCGAGCGCACCACCGTGTACGGGCTCCCGGCAGCACGCTGATCCGCACGGCCCCTCCCGCCCCTCCAGCCCAATACGTGCGCTTCCAGCCTGATGCATCGGGCTGTTCGGGCGGAATCCCCTCTTCCCTTGGGAAACCGACCGCGCGCGCGGCTCTGGCCCGCCGAGCAGCGTCGTACGGCAGCTCGGCGGGTCAGAGGTCCAGGACGATCAGCCGCGGCCCGAGGACGACCGGGCGCGCCGGGCGACCGAGTCGATGGCGACCGCGAGCAGCAGGACGCCGCCGGTGACCATGAAGCGCACCGAGGAGTCCACGCCGACCAGGTTGAGGCCGGTCTGGATGGCCTGCAGCACGACGATGCCGAGCATCGCCGAGTACGCCGACCCGCGACCGCCGAACAGCGAGGTACCGCCGATGACCGCGGCCGCGATCGCGGTCAGGTTGGTGTCGGTGGTGCCGCTGGCCTGCGAGACCGAGGTCTGCTGACCCGCGGCGAGCAGGCCGCCGACCGAGGCGAGCACCGAGCAGAGCACGAAGACCGACAGGTAGATCCGGCCGACCTTGATGCCCGACCGGCGCGCCGCCTCCTCGTTGCCGCCGACGGCGAACAGGTGCCGGCCCCAGGTGGTCTTCCGCAGGCAGATGTCCATCAGCACGACGAGCGCGACGAACGACAGCCACAGGTAGCCCCAGCCGCGGTCGACGTCCAGGTACGACGTCAGCCAGAGCAGGGCGGCCAGCATCAGGCCCGCCTTGATCAGCAGGACCGTGGTCGACGGCGCGCTCAGACCGGCCTTGCGCCGCCGCATCCCGCCGTACAGGTTGACCGCGAGGTAGACCAGCACGACCGCCGTCATGAGCACGTACGCCGCGGCCCCGGAGACGAACTTGTACCGCGCGAACTGCACCAGCCCGGAGTCGTTCGGCAGGTTGATGGTGCCGGTGTCGCCGAGGACGTAGAGCAGCATCCCCTGCAGGGCCAGCAGACCGGCCAGGGTGATCACGAAGCTCGGGACGCCGACCTTGACGTAGAGGAAGGCGTAGAAGAGCCCGACGACGACGCCGCTCAGCACGCCGGCCGCGATCCCGTACCAGAGCGCGTGCCCGTGGTTGACGGTCTGCACGGCCATCACCGCGGCGGCCAGGCCGCTCATCGAGCCGACCGACAGGTCGATCTCGCCGAGCAGCAGGACCAGCACGATGCCGAGCGAGATCACGCCGACGGGCGCCGCGAACTGGGTGATCGAGACCAGCGAGCGCGACGACAGGAAGGCCGGCTCCTGGACGTAGAAGACGATCGAGATGACGATCAGGCCGACGACGACCGGCAGGCTGCCGAGGTCACCGCCGCGGACCCGTTGCCCGAGGTCGGCGAGCATCCCGGAGAAGCCGCCGGCCCCGACGAGGCGCTCGTCGGTGCGGTCGGTCGGGAGCGGGACCGCGGGGCCCGGTTCGTCAGGTGCACGCAGGTCAGTCATCGCTTTCTCCCGACTGGTTGCCGGGGCCGGGGAACTGGCGACGCTGCGCCCGCTCCGCGACCACGTTGTCACTGGCGCCGGTGATGGCGGCGACCAGCTGTTCGGTCGAGGCTTCCTCGACGGCGAACTCGGCGGCGTTGCGTCCCAGCCGGAGTACGACGATCCGGTCGGCGACGGCCTGTACGTCGGCCATGTTGTGGCTGATCAGGATGACGCCGAGGCCCTGGTCGCGCAGGCGCTCGATCAGGTTGAGCACCTCGGCGGTCTGAGCCACACCGAGGGCCGCGGTCGGCTCGTCGAGCATGACCACCTTCGGCGAGCCGACGAGGCTGCGCGCGATCGCGACCGTCTGCCGCTGACCACCGGAGAGCGCCGCGATCGGGATCCGGACCGAGGGGATCTTCGCGGAGAGCGAGCGCAGCAGCCGCCACGACTCCTTCTCCATCGAGACCTCGTCGATGATCGGGCCGAGCAGGTGCTCCTGGCCGAGGAAGAGGTTCGCGACCACGTCGAGGTTGTCGCAGAGGGCGAGGTCCTGGAACACGGTCGCGATGCCGAGTGCCTGGGCCTGGGAAGGTCCGCGGGGCGAGACCTGCTTGCCGTCGAAGGTGATCTCCCCGGAGTCGGGGGTGTAGACCCCGGAGATCACCTTGACGAGTGTCGACTTGCCGGCGCCGTTGTCGCCGACCAGGGCCACGACCTCACCGGCGCCCACCTGGAGGTGGACGTCGGTGAGGGCCTGGACCGCGCCGAACCGCTTGTTGACGCCGGTCAGGGACAGGACAGCGTCCCTGACCGGCATCTCCGTGGACGGGGCAGCAACCATCAGGAAAGTCCGGCGGCCTTGCAGGCGTCGGCGTAGTCCGGGGTGCAGATCTGGTCGACCGTGTAGAGACCGGTGTCGACGATGGTCTCCTTGACGTTCTCCTTCAGCACGACCACGGGGTCGAAGATGAAGGAGGGGACGCCCTCGAAGTCGGTGGTCTGACCCGGGTCGTTCTTGTTGACCAGCTTGACCGCGACCTCGGCGGCCGTGTTGGCCTCGATGAAGTAGGACTTGAAGATCGTCATGTACTGCTCACCAGCGATGATCCGCTGGACGGCGGCGAGCTCGGCGTCCTGACCGGTGATCGGCGGGAGTGCGTTGGCCGCGACGCCACCGCCGGTCAGCGCGGCGACGACGCCGCCCGCCTGGCCGTCGTTCGCGGCGTACACGCCCTTGATCTCGGACGGCGGGAACTTGCTGAGCTGGTCGGTGACGTACTTCTGCGCGTTCTCGGGCGACCAGTCCGGGTTGTCGTAGGCCGGCGCGAGGAGCTTGACGTTCGACTTCTTGAAGACGCTGTTCGCACCCGCCTTGAACTGTGCGGCGTTGGGGTCGCTCGGGGCGCCGTTGAGCTGCAGGAAGCCGCCCTTGTTGCCCATCGCGTTGACCAGCGACTCCGCCTGCAGCTTGCCGACGGTGAAGTTGTCGAAGGACATGTAGAAGTCCACGCCCTTGATGAACCGGTCGTAGGCGATGACCTTGGCGCCCGCGTCCTGGCCGGCCTTGACCATGCCGCCCGCACCCGCGCCGTTGACCGGGTCGAGCACGATGACCTTCGCACCGGCGCTGATCGCGCTGTCCATCTGCTGCGACTGCTTGTTCTCGTCCTGGTCGGCGTTGTAGTACTTCACCGTGCAGTCGGAGCACAGCTCCTTGACCTTCTTCTCGAAGATCGGGCGGTCGAACGCCTCGTAGCGGGTGGTCTTCGACTCCGGCAGGAGGAGCGCGATGACCTTCTTGTTGTCGCTGGAGCTGGCGGAGTCGTTCGGGCTGCCGCAGGCGACGAGCCCGACGGAGCCGAGTGCGACCGCGGCGCCGATGACGGCGACGCGACGGATGAGAGATGACACGGGGTTCCTCCTGATGGATGAGGGCTTGGCGTGCGCCTAGGAGCCCGTCGGCTTCTCCGAGTGTGCTGGGTCACACCTTTGCGGTCAAGACTTGAATACAAGTTTATGAAATCGACACCAGCGGAGCGGTTTGCGTACATCTCTTGACGACAAGAGTCCCCTTGTCGCATGGTTCACCCATGCCCCCCGCCTCCCCCGAGCAAACGCGGACGGCACCCGGGTCCGCGGCCTCCCTCAAGGTCGCGAACAAGCGCCGGGTGCTCTCGCTGCTGCTCGACCGGGGGGCCGAACCGGCCACCCAGGCCGACATCGCGCGGGAGACCGGCCTGGCCGCGGGGACCGTGTCGACGATCGTCCGCGAGCTCGCCGCCGCCGCC
Organism: Marmoricola sp. RAF53; assembly: GCF_052114005.1. Classification (NCBI taxonomy): domain Bacteria; kingdom Bacillati; phylum Actinomycetota; class Actinomycetes; order Propionibacteriales; family Nocardioidaceae; genus Marmoricola; species Marmoricola sp. RAF53. Next base: position 25,396 of record NZ_JBFRDX010000009.1, read on the forward strand.
GTCGTCACCACCGTCGCCGGCTCCGGCCGGCGCGGCACCTCGGTCCGCCTGGCCCGCGGCGCCGGCCTCGTCGCCGGCGTCGACTTCGGGCACAGCCACGTCTCGGTCGCGATCGCCGAGGTCTCCGGCGAGGTGCTCGGCGAGCAGCGCCGCTCGCTGCCCCCCGGGCACGGCCACGTCGAGGGCCTGGGCCGCGCGCACGAGATGCTGGACAGCCTGCTCACCGAGCTCGGCGCCCAGGGCTCCGACCTGCGCAACATCGGCATGGGCCTGCCGGCGCCGATCTCCGACGGCGTCGTGATGAGCTCGGCGATCCTGCCCGGGTGGGTCGGTGTCAACGCCCAGGTCGCCGCCCGGGAAGCCCTCGGCGCGGAGGTGCTCATCGAGAACGACGCCAACCTCGGCGCCCTCGCCGAGCACCGGCACGGACACGGGCGCGGCCACGCGAACGTCGTCTTCGTGAAGGTCTCCTCCGGGGTCGGCGCCGGGCTGATCCTGGACGGCAAGCTCTTCCGCGGCACCTCCGGCACCTCCGGCGAGATCGGCCACCTCACCCTCGACGACCAGGGCCCGCTCTGCCGGTGCGGCAGCCGCGGCTGCCTCGAGGCGTACGCCGCCACCGGGACCGCGCTCGAGATGATGTCCGACCAGATGCCCGACGCCGACGTCGACGCCATCATCGAGGCCGCCAAGCAGGGCAACGTCTCCGCGCTCCGCGTCTTCGAGGACGCCGGCCTCCACCTCGGCTGGGGCCTGGCCACCGTCACCAACCTGCTCAACCCCGGCGTCATCCTCGTCGGCGGCGACATGTCCCACGCCGGCGAGCTGCTCCTCGAGTCGGCCCGGCTGGGCCTGCGCCGGCACGTCCTCGCCGGCACCACCACGACGCCCGTGCTCGTCGCGGCGCTCGGCGACCGGGCGTCGATGATCGGCGCGCTGGTGCTCGCGATCGACGCGACGGACCTGCTGGCGGCGTAGCGGCCCGGGATCCTCGGAGCGAGATGGCTCACACGGGGCACCGCTAGGAAGGGCACCCAGGGCTGACCTAGAGTTAGGGCAGCCTTTGCTCACTCTTCCCCGGAAGGTCGCCCCGTGTCCGCACGTTCCCGTCTCGCCCGCGCCCTCGTCGCGCTGACCGCGGCCGCCCTCGCCGTCCCCGCTCTCGCCGCGTGCGGCGGTGACGGCTCCGAGAAGATCGTGGTCTACAACGCCCAGCACGAGGAGCTCATCTCGGCGGTCGCGAAGAAGTTCACCGCGAAGACCGGGATCAAGGTCGAGCTGCGCAACGGCTCGGACCTCGAGCTCGCCAACCAGCTCGTCGCCGAGGGCGACCGGTCGCCGGCCGACGTCTTCCTCACCGAGAACTCCCCGGCGATGGCGCTGGTCGAGAGCAAGGGCCTGTTCGCCGACCTCGACCAGGCCACCCTGGACAGGATCCCGGCGCAGTTCCGCCCGACCAGCGGCAAGTGGACCGGGTTCGCGGCCCGCGAGACCGTGCTCGTCTACAACAAGGACAAGGTCGACGAAGCCGACCTGCCGACCTCGCTGATGGACCTCTCCGGCCCGGAGTGGAAGGGGAAGGTCTCCTTCTCCCCCACGGGCGCCGACTTCCAGGCGATCGTCGCCGCCGTCCTCTACCTCAAGGGCGAGGACGCCACCAAGAAGTGGCTCGACGGTCTGAAGACGAACGGCACCGTGTACGACGGCAACAACGTGGTCCTCAAGTCGGTCAACGCCGGCGACAAGGAGACCGGGATCATCTACCACTACTACTGGTACCGGGACCAGGAGGAGTCGGGCGACAACAGCGACGGCAGCGCGCTGCACTACTTCGGGAACCAGGACCCGGGCGCGTTCCTCTCGACCTCCGGCGCCGGCGTGCTCGCCGGCTCCGACCACGGCGCCGACGCCCAGAAGTTCGTCGACTACCTGACCAGCGCCGAGGGCCAGCAGGTGATCGCGGACAGCTACGCGCTCGAGTACACCCTCAACCCGGAGGTCCCGCTCGGCCGGGGCATCCCGCCGCTGGCCAGCCTCGGGGCCCCGGTCGTCGGCGTCTCCGACCTCGACAGCCAGAAGGTGATCGAGCTCCTCACGGACGCCGGCTTCCTGTGACGGTGATCGCGGCTGCCCCGGTCCACCGGCGGCGCTTCTCGCCCGCCCTGGTGGCCGGCGCGGTCGTGGTCGCCCTCACCCTGATCCCGCTCGGCTACGTCCTGGTCGCCACCGCGGCGATGGATCCCGGTGAGCTCGCCCGGCTGGTGTGGCGACCGCGGATCGCCGAGCTGCTCACCAACACGCTGTCCCTGCTGGTCGCCACCGTCGCGGCGACCACCGTGATCGGCGTCGTCGGCGCCGTCGTCGTCGTGCGCACCGACCTCGGGGCGCGCGGCTGGTGGCACGCGGTGCTCGCCGCCCCGCTCGCCGTCCCGGCCTTCGTGAACTCCTACGGCTGGGTCTCGCTGACCAGCGCGGTGCAGTCCTACTGGGGCGCCGTCCTGGTGCTGACGCTCTCGTACTACCCGCTCGTCTACCTGCCCGTGGTCGGCGCCCTGACCACGCTGGAGGCCGCGCCCGAGGAGGTGGCCCGGTCGCTGGGCCGCTCCCGCACGCGGGCGTTCCTGACGGCCGGCCTGCCGCGGCTGATGCCGGCCGTGCTCGGCGGCGCGCTCCTGGTCGGCCTGCACGTGCTGGCCGAGTTCGGCGCCCTCCAGCTGCTCGCCTTCCCGACCTTCACGACGGCGATCTACGGGCAGTACCGCTCCGCGTTCGCGAGCAACTCCGGCACCGTGCTCTCCGGTGTCCTGGTCGCGCTCTGCATCCTGCTGCTCCTGCTGGAGCTGCTGCTGCGCGGGCGACGGCGGCTCGACCGGGTCGGCCGCAGCACCGGCCGGAAGCCGGAGCCGGTCACGCTCGGCCGCTGGCGCCCGGTCGTCCTGCTCGGGCTGCTCGGCCTGGCGATCCTCGCGCTCGCGGTCCCGCTCTACTCGCTGGTGCACTGGCTGCTGGTCGGCTCCTCGACCGCCTTCCCGGTGGGCGACCTGGTCTCGGCGCTGCTGACCACCCTCGGCCTCGCCGCCGGTGGCGCGGCGCTGACGGTCGTGATGGCGATGCCGCTGGCCTGGCTGGTGGTCCGGCGCCGCGGGCCGGCGAGCACCTTCCTGGAGCGGGCGGCGTACGTCGCGAACGCGCTGCCGGGGATCGTCGTGGCGCTGGCCCTGATCACCGTCTCCATCAACGTCGTCCCGGCGCTGTACCAGACCCTGCCGCTGCTGCTGCTCGCCTACGGGATCCTCTTCCTGCCGCGCGCCCTGGTCAGCATCCGCAGCTCGCTGGAGCACGCACCGCCGGTGCTCGAGGACGTATCCCGCAGCCTCGGCCACTCCACCTGGGCGACGCTGCGACGGGTGACGCTGCCGCTGGTCGCGCCCGGCGTCGGCGCCGGTGCCGCGCTGGTCTTCCTCGCGATCAGCACCGAGCTGACCGCGACCCTGCTCCTCTCCCCGATCGGCACGAACACGCTGGCCACCGAGTTCTGGTCGAACTCCTCCTCGGTCCGGTACGGCGCCGCCGCTCCCTACGCCCTGCTCCTCGTCCTCGCGGCCGTCCCGGCCACGGTGATGCTCTCGCTGCAGGCCCGACCCCCGAAGGTGGACGCATGAGCAGGGTGTCGATCACGGGCGTGACCAAGTCGTTCGGCCGCCAGCAGGTCCTCAAGGGCGTCGACCTGGACGTCCCCGACGGGTCGCTGACGGCGGTGCTCGGTCCGTCCGGCTGCGGCAAGACGACGTTGCTGCGGATCGTCGCCGGCTTCGTCCGTGCCGACCGCGGCACGGTCACCCTGGGCGACCGGGTCGTCGAGGACGGCCGCACCGCGGTGGCTCCCGAGCGCCGCGGGGTCGGCTACGTGCCGCAGGAAGGCGCGCTGTTCCCGCACCTCGACGTCGCCGCCAACATCCTCTACGGCCTCCCCCGGGCCCAGCGCAGCGCCGCCCGACTCGGCGAGCTGCTCGAGCTCGCCGAGCTCCCCGCCGAGCTCGCCAAGCGCTCCCCGCACGAGCTCTCCGGTGGTCAGCAGCAGCGGGTCGCGCTCGCCCGGGCGCTGGCCCCGTCGCCGCGGGTGATCCTGCTGGACGAGCCGTTCTCCTCCCTCGACGCCGCCCTCCGGGTCTCCGCGGGACGCGCGGTCAGCCGGGTGCTGCGGCACGCCGGCGCGACCGGCCTGCTGGTCACCCACGACCAGGGCGAGGCGCTCTCCCTGGCCGACCAGGTGGCCGTCATGCGGGCCGGGGACTTCGTCCAGGTCGACGCACCGGCACGGCTCTACGAGCACCCCGTCGACGCGGAGACGGCGACGTTCGTCGGCGGCGCCTCGATCCTGCCCGCGACCGTGCGCGACGGCGTCGCCAGCACCACGCTCGGCGAGATCGCCGTGGCCGCACCGGACGGTCCGGCGAACGTGATGGTCCGACCCGAGCAGGTGCTGCTGCAGACCGCCGGTCACGGCGTCGCCGCGGTCGTCGAGGACATCAGCTTCTTCGGCGCCCAGGTCGTGGTCGGGCTCGCCCTCACCGACGGCACCCGCGTCACGGCCCGCGGGCCGTCGTCGAGCACCCCGGCCGTCGGCGACGCCGTCGGCCTGGTCGTCGAGGGCGCGGTCGTCGCCTTCGGCGAACCCAGCCCCGGCCCTGGGGAGAGCGCGTGACGATCGCCCACGAGATCCCCGCCCTCGGCGGGATCAGCGACGTCGGCCGGCACGGCGACGCACCCGCGGTCGTGCTTCCGGACCGGGTGCTCAGCCACCGCGACCTGGACGCGCTCGTCGAGGACCGGGCCCGTCTCCTCGGGCCGGTACGCCGCCTGGTCCTGGTCGAGTGCGCCCCCGAGCTCGAACCGCTGGTCACCTACCTGGCGGCGCTCCGCGGCGGGCACCCTGCCCTGCTGGTCCCGGCCCGGAGCCAGGGAGCGGCGCCCGGGGCAGCGGACCGCAGCTGGGACCGGATGCTCGCGTCGTACCGGCCGGACGTGGTGCTGCGACGGGCTCCGGGCGGCTCCTGGGACCTCGACGAGGTCCGACCGGGGACCGCGCACGACCTGCACCCCGACCTCGCGCTCCTGCTCGGCACCTCCGGTTCGACCGGGACGCCGAAGCTGGTCCGGCTCTCGCACCGGAACCTGCACGCGAACGCCGCCGCGATCGCGGCGTACCTGGGCCTGGACGGTGACTCCCGCGCGGCCACCACGCTGCCGCTGCAGTACTGCTACGGGCTCTCGGTGGTGAACAGCCACCTGCTCGTCGGAGGCAGCCTCTGGCTGACCGGGGCCTCGGTCGTCGACCCGGGCTTCTGGGACGACTTCGCCCGCGCCGGCGCGACGTCGTTCGCGGGCGTCCCGTACACCTTCGACCTGCTCGCGGCGAGCGGCGCCGACTGGGCGGCGACCCCGGGCCTGCGCCACGTCACCCAGGCCGGCGGCCGGCTCGCCCCGGACCGGGTCCGGGAGCTGGGCCTGCACGCCGAGGACCGCGGCGTCGACTTCTTCGTGATGTACGGCCAGACCGAGGCGACCGCGCGGATGGCCTACCTGCCCCCGCACCTGGCGGCGACGCGCCCGTCGTGCGTCGGCGTCCCGATCGACGGCGGCGAGTTCCGGATCGAGGACGGCGAGCTCGTCTACACCGGGCCGAACGTGATGCTCGGCTACGCCCACGAGCCCGCCGACCTGGCCCTCGGCGCGACGCTGACGGAGCTGCGGACCGGGGATCTCGCGGTCCAGCACGACGACGGCCTCTACGAGATCGTCGGCCGGGCGAACCGGATCGCGAAGCTCTTCGGCACCCGGCTCGACCTCGACCACGCCGAGCTCCTGCTCGCCGAGGACAGCACCGACGCCCGGGTCGTCGCGGACGCCGACGCACTGCACGTCTTCGTGCGCCAGGACACCGAACCCGACCGGGTCGGCCAGCTGGTCCGCGCCGAGCACTGCCTGCCGCCGCACGCCGTCCGCGTGCACCGGGTCGACACCTTCCCGGTGACCGCCCACGGCAAGCCGGACCGGGCCGCTCTCGTCGAGCTCGCCGCCGGCGACCTCGGGGTGGAACCCGGGGTCGAACCCGGGGCGGAACCCGCGGACGTGACGTCGGCGTTCGCCGGAGTCTTCGGGGACGTCGCGCCGGGGGACTCGTTCACCTCGCTGCGCGGGGACTCGCTCTGCTACGTCGAGCTCTACGTCCGGCTGGAGCGCGTCCTCGGCGAGGTGCCCGCGGACTGGCCGACGCTGACCGTCGCGGAGCTCTCCGCCCGGTCACCGCGGAAGCGGCGCTGGTACGCCCTGCTGGAGACGCCGATCGTGCTGCGCGCCGTCGCGATCTGCCTGATCGTCGCCGGGCACACCGACATCGTCAACATCCTCGGCGGCGCGCACGTGCTGCTGATCGTGCTCGGCTACAACATCACCCGGTTCGCGCTGGACCGGCCGACCGCGAAGGCCCGCGCCACCGCGACCCTGGCCGCCGCCCGCGACATCGCGATCCCGTGCACGCTCTGGGTGACCGGCGTGGTGCTGGTCTCCGGCTGGTACACCTGGCCGACGGCGGTCTACCTCAACGGCCTGCTGCACCCCGACCACTGGACGGTGAACTGGCGGCTCTGGTTCCTGGAGTCCGCGATCTGGTCGCTGCTCGCGCTCGCCCTGGTGAGCGCGCTGCCCCCGGTCGACCGGCTGCTGCGGCGCGACCCGTTCCCGGTGGCGCTGGCCGTGCTCGGCGCCGGTCTGGCGCTGCGGTTCGCGGCGCACCGCGACGACGTCCTCGCCGTGTACTCGGTCCCCGGGACGGCGTGGCTGGTGGCCCTGGGCTGGGTGGTCGCGACCGCGCGCACCACCCGGCCCCGCGTCCTGGTCAGCCTGCTGGTCCCGCTGACGCTGGTCGGCTACTTCCACCACCAGCCGACCCGCGCGGCGATCGTGGTCGCCGGCGCCTGGCTGCTGCTCTGGGTGCCGCGGATCCCGGTGCCCCGGTTCCTGCAGGGCGCCGTCGCGCTGGTCGCCTCGGCGTCGCTCTACATCTACCTGACCCACTGGCAGGTGTACGTGCCGCTCAAGTACGAGCACCCCTGGCTGGCGTTCGCGGCGTCGATGACGCTCGGCCTGACGACGTACGCCGCCTGGACGGCCGGGCGCCGCGCGGTGCTGCGCGGTGCTGCGCGGGGCTGCGCAGGGCTGCGCGGGGCACGAGGCCGTGGTCACCAACCGGGCACCTCAGCCCGTCGCGACAGGCTCGATGATCAGGGGGCGGTGACTACCGCAGCTTGACCGGAAGCGCCTCGATGCCGAAGACGATCGACTTGGCGTGGTACTCCAGCTCGGACGGGTCCACCGCGAGCTGCATGTCCGGGAAGCGCCTCGCCAGCGCCGGGTAGGCCGTCCGCAGCTCCATCCGGGCGAGCTCGGCGCCGACGCAGCGGTGCAGGCCGTGCCCGAAGGCCAGGTGGTTCGAGGACTCGCGCATCGGGCACAGCGCCTCGCCGGGGGTCGAGCGCGGGTCGCGGCTCGCTGCGGGGAGGTGCACGAGCATGACCGAGCCCTTCTTGATCCGCTTGCCGCCGACGACGACGTCCTCCTTGGCGAAGCGGGGGAAGGCGACCTGGACGACGGCGAGCTGGCGGAGCAGCTCCTCGACGATGTCGTCGACGCTGTCCGGGTCCTCGGCCAGAGACTTCCAGAGCTCGCGGTTCTGCAGCAGCACGACGGTGCCGAGCGCGAGCATCGAGGCGCTGGTCTCCAGGCCGCCGGTGAACGCGCCGTCGGCGAGCCCGCCGAGGTCGAAGTCGTTGATCTCGTCGCCGTGCTCGCGGACGATCTGACCGATCAGGCCCGGGCCGGGGTCGTGCCGCTGCCGGGCGGTCTCGGCGAGCAGGAACTCCCGTGAGCCGCCGATCGCTCCGATCGAGCCGACCCCGCCCTCCGTGACGTCGAACCGGGCCGAGGCCAGGGTGCGGAACTTCTCGCGCTGCTCGGCGGGGAGGCCCAGCAGGTCGCAGATCACCTGGAACGGGATCGGGAAGGCGAAGGTCTGGGCGAGGTCGACGACCCCGTCCGGGTGCGCGGCCGCCGTCGCCTCGGTCTCGTCGAGCTGCTGGGCGATGATGTCGGCGATCCCGGGCTTGAGGCGCTCGAGGCGGCGCATCGTGAACTCCGGCGTCAGCAGCTTGCGCTGCCGGGTGTGCTCGGGCGGATCGGTGAAGCCGAGGCCACCGATGTCGCCCTTCTCGACGTCACCGCTGGCACCCATGTAGGGCCGGATGTCGGTCGAGTGGTTCACGTTGCCGAGGACCTCGCGGCCCTCCTCGTAGCCGGTGATCAGCCAGATCTCCAGGCCCATCAGCGAGGTCAGCCGCTGCACCGGGTCCTTCGCCCGGTACGCCGTCACCCGCGGCGTCGGGTCGACCCCGTCGCGCAGCAGCGGCCAGGCCAGCCGGTTCGGGACCTTGTCGAGCTTGGTCAGGTCGAGACCGCCGGCCGGCATCACGCGCTTGAGCACGGCGGACTTGAGGGAGGTAAGGAGACGCATGGGGTTCGACGGGCCCTTCAGGGGAGGAGCTGCAACCAGAATCCTAACTGGCGCGGCTTCCGGATCGGTCGGCGCTCCACAGCAGCGACTCGCACCATTTCCGACATTTCGTATCTGGATTAGTCAATTCGTGCTATTGGGTCGCCGTTCGGACGACTCGCACTGGTCATTGCCGCGCGATGCCTTCGCGGCGCGCAATGGATACGGGTGACGATGCGTCCGGCGTGGGGCCGGACCGGGGGTCGGCACCGGCCGCCGAGACGCGCGGCACTCTGAGAGTCCGGGGTGGAACCTCGCCCCCACCCCGGAACCTTGGGAGCAGCCCGGCACCTGCGAGACTCCGAGTTCCGTTCGCGAACCCGGGAGGTCACAGGTGGTCAGCACCGATGCTGCCGACTGGGTTCCCCGGACCGACGACCCGGACGCCGTCTACGAGGCCGTGACGACGTGGGCGGAGCAGCGCGGGCTGAGTCTGTACCCGCACCAGGACGAGGCGATCATCGAGGTCCTCGGGGGCAGCAACGTCGTCCTGGCCACGCCGACCGGGTCCGGCAAGTCGCTGGTGGCGATGGCCGCGCACGCGGCCGCCCTCGCCGGTGACCGGGTCAGCTTCTACACCGCGCCGATCAAGGCCCTGGTCAGCGAGAAGTTCTTCGCGCTCTGCGAGGTCTTCGGCGCCGAGAACGTCGGCATGCTCACCGGCGACGCCTCGGTGAACGCCGACGCCCCGATCATCTGCTGCACCGCGGAGGTGCTGGCGAACATCGCCCTGCGCGAAGGACCCGGCGCCGACGTCGGCCTCGTGGTGATGGACGAGTTCCACTTCTACGCCGAGCCGGACCGCGGCTGGGCCTGGCAGGTGCCGCTGCTCGAGCTGACCCGGACCCAGTTCGTGCTGATGTCGGCCACGCTCGGGGACGTCACCGAGCTCGCCGCGGACCTGACCCGGCGCAACGGCCGCGAGACCGCGATCGTCGACGACGCCGAGCGCCCGGTGCCGCTCACCTTCTCCTGGGCGATGACGCACCTCGACGAGACGCTCGCCGAGCTGGTCGCGACCCACCAGGCGCCGGTGTACGTCGTCCACTTCACCCAGGCCTCGGCCGTCGAGCACGCCACCGCGCTGCTCGCCTCCCGGAGCGGCATCGAGGCGAGCCGGGAGACCCGGGACGCCATCAACGAGCGCCTGGTCGGGTTCCGCTTCGGCGCGGGCTTCGGCAAGACCCTCCAGAAGCTCGTCCGCCGCGGCATCGGGATCCACCACGCCGGGATGCTGCCGCGCTACCGCCGGCTGGTCGAGCAGCTCGCGCAGGCCGGCCTGCTGGTCGTCATCTGCGGCACCGACACCCTCGGCGTCGGCATCAACGTGCCGATCCGGACGGTGCTGTTCACCGGCCTGGCGAAGTACGACGGGACCCGGCAGCGGATCCTGCGCTCGCGCGAGTTCCTGCAGATCGCCGGACGGGCCGGGCGGGCCGGCTTCGACACCGCCGGCTACGTCGTCGTGCAGGCGCCGGAGCACGTGATCGACAACGCGAAGGCGCTCGCGAAGTTCGCCGACGACCCGAAGAAGCAGAAGAGCGTCCGCCGCAAGAAGCCGCCCGAGGGCGCCGTCGTCTGGTCCGAGGAGACCTTCGAGAAGCTGGTCGCGCGGGCACCGGAGCAGCTGGTCTCGCGGATGAAGGTCGACAACGCGATGCTGGTCAACGTCGTGGCCCGCGAGGAGGACGCGTTCGCCGTGCTGCGGCGGCTGCTCACCGACAACCACGAGACCGAGCGGAACCGGACCCGGCTCGCCCGACGGGCGCTCCGGCTGGCGCGCAGCCTGGTGCACTCCGGCGTCCTCACCCGGCTCGACGAGCCCGACGAGTTCGGCCGCCGGTACGTGCTCACCGTCGACCTGCCGGCGGACTTCGCGCTCAACCAGCCGCTGGCCCACTTCGCGCTCGCCGCGTTCGACGTGCTCGACCCCGAGTCCGAGGAGTACACCCGCGACCTGGTCTCGGTCGTCGAGTCGGTCCTCGAGGCGCCGCGGCAGATCCTCGCCCAGCAGCAGTACATCGCCCGCGGGATCGCGGTCGCGGAGATGAAGGCCGACGGCATCGAGTACGAGGAGCGGATGGCGCTCCTCGACGAGATCACCTGGCCGATGCCGCTGCGCGAGCTGCTGGAGGCGACGTACGCGATCTACCGCGAGCGGCACCCGTGGCTCCGCGAGGACGCCCTCTCCCCCAAGTCGGTCGTCCGGGAGATGTACGAGCAGGGCATGAGCTTCAACGACTTTGTCGCCCGCTACCAGCTGGCCCGGTCCGAAGGCCTGGTGCTGCGCTACCTCTCCGACGCCTACCGCACGCTGCAGCAGACCGTCCCCGACCAGCACCGCACGCCGGAGCTCGAGGAGCTGTGCGACTGGCTCGGCGAGACCGTCCGGCAGACCGACTCCTCGCTGCTCGACGAGTGGGAGTCGCTGAACGACCCGGACGCCGTCCACCGGCACGCCGTCGAGCTCGCCGAGCACCTCCCGCCGCCGAACCCGCGCCCGATCTCGCTGCAGGAGCGGGCGTTCGCGGTGATGATCCGCAACGCGATGTTCCGCCGGGTCGAGCTCGTCGCCCGCGACGACCTCGACGGCCTGATGGTCCTGGAGCGTGCCGCCGCGGACCGGTTCGATCCTCCCGGGGAGGTGGTGATGACCCGGTCGGCGTGGGACGAGGCGATCGAGGACTACTACACCGAGCACGACACCGTGCTGCTGGACGCCGACGCCCGCGGCCCCGCCCTGCTGCGGGTGCAGAAGACGGGACGGTCCTGGCCGGTCACCCAGACGATCCACGACCCGGCCGGCCACCACGACTGGGTGATCGAGGCCGTGGTCGACGCGGATGCCTCCGACGACCTCGGCGAGCTGGTGCTGGTGACACAGGCGTTCCGGAGGTTGGGGGGCTAGGGCTCAGCAGGTCAGCTCCACGCGACCAGCGCGGCTCCAGCCGCCGCAGCGGCGGACCGGAGCCGCTTGTCCCGGGTCCAGAAGTGCGCTCCTGGCTGCAGGAGTACGGCGGCGAGAAGGTGTACGTCGACCGCCCCGAGTCCCTTGGCCCAGAGGCGATGGGCCTCGATGAGACCCCGAACCTCGGCGTGGGACGCCCGAGGAAATGCGCGCAGTCCGTCCAGGTAGTCGAGGACGACCGCCCGCTTCTTGAACGAACCCAGCGCCAGCTCCTCGATCACCAAGGGATGGGTGCCGACCTCGTCCTCCTCCAGACATCGGACCAGCCTGGAATCCGATGACCGCAGGTGGTCGATCCACACCGAGCTGTCGACGAGGATCAACTGTCGGTCCGACGTCGCGGAGCCGCACTCGCCTTCGGGTCGGACCCACCGAGCGCCGCCAGCCTCCGCGCGGTCTCCACCCGGATCAACGTCTCAAGCCCCTGGCGAACCAGCGCCGAAGTCTCGGCGACTCCCGTCAGCTCTACCGCGCGAGCCACCGTCGCGTCGTCCAATGTCACTGTGGTCCGCATGGCCACGCTCCGCATCAATGTCTGCATCAGTTGATGCAATCATAGATGCGATACCGCGTGCGGAGAAGGGCTCTGCGCCTGTGGATCAGCGAGCCACCTGGTACGCCGGCGACCGACGCGCCCACACGAGCCAGAGGATCCCGCCGAGCGGGCTCAGGAGCACCACCCCGGCGACCCATCCCCAGCGCCCGCGCCGGCCCGCGTCAAGCGCGGGCCACAGGACGAGGACGCCGACGTACAGCACGAGGAACGCCAGGGAGACCAGGACCTCGGTCGTGCTCGGCCCAAGGGGGTCGAGGCTCACTCCCACTCGATGGTGCCCGGCGGCTTGCTGGTGATGTCGAGCACGACCCGGTTGACCTCGGCCACCTCGTTGGTGATCCGGGTCGAGATCTTCTCCAGGACGTCGTACGGGAGGCGGCTCCAGTCGGCCGTCATGGCGTCCTCGCTGGAGACCGGGCGGAGCACGATCGGGTGGCCGTAGGTGCGGCCGTCGCCCTGGACTCCGACCGAGCGGACGTCGGCCAGGAGGACGACCGGGAACTGCCAGATGTCGCGGTCGAGGCCGGCCTTGGTGGTCTCCTCACGGACGATCGCGTCGGCCTCGCGGAGGATCGCCAGCCGCTCGGCGTCGATGGCGCCGACGATGCGGATCGCCAGGCCGGGGCCGGGGAACGGGTGCCGCCAGACCATCGCCGGCGGCAGGCCGAGCTGCTCGCCGACGTGCCGGACCTCGTCCTTGAACAGCGTCCGCAGCGGCTCGATCAGGCTGAACTCGAGGTCCTCGGGCAGGCCGCCGACGTTGTGGTGCGACTTGATGTTGGCCGCCCCCTCGCCGCCGCCGGACTCGACGACGTCGGGGTAGAGCGTGCCCTGGACCAGGAACTTCACCGGCGGGCCGGGGGTGGCGAGGACCTCGCGCTCGGCGGCCTCGAAGACGCGGATGAACTCGCGGCCGATGATCTTCCGCTTCTCCTCCGGGTCGGTGACTCCGGAGAGGTAGCCGAGGAACTGCTCGCTGGCGTCGACGACCTTGAGGTCGACCCCGGTCGCCTCGACGTAGTCCTTCTCGACCTGCTCGGCCTCGCCCTTGCGGAGCATGCCGTGGTCGACGAAGACGCAGGTGAGCTGGTCACCGATCGCGCGCTGGACGATCGCCGCGGCGACGGCGGAGTCCACACCGCCGGAGAGCCCGCAGATCACCCGGGCGTCGCCGACCTCCGCGCGGATCCGCTCGATCTGCTCCTCGACGATGTTGACGCTGGTCCAGGTCTGCCGGCAGCCCGCGATCTGGACGAGGAAGTGCTCGAGGACCTTCTGCCCGTGCTCGCTGTGCAGCACCTCCGGGTGCCACTGCACGCCGGCGAGACGGCGCTCGGTGTTCTCGAAGGCCGCGACGGTCGCGCGCGGCGACCTCGCGTTGACGACGAAGCCCTCCGGCGCCGCGACGACCTCGTCCCCGTGCGACATCCAGGACACGAGCGTGTCCGGGAGACCGGCGAGCAGGGTGCCGGGCTCCAGCACGGAGACCTCGGTCCGGCCGTACTCGCGCTGACCGGTCTTCGCGACCTCGCCGCCGAGGGCCTGGGCCATCGCCATGAAGCCGTAGCAGATGCCGAACACCGGCACGGTGCCGTCGACCAGGCCCGCGTCGAGCTGCGGTGCGCCGTCCTCGTAGACCGACGACGGGCCGCCGGACAGGATGATCGCCTTCGGCTTCCGGGCGAGCATCTCCGCTGCCGGCATGGTGTGCGGCACGATCTCGGAGTAGACCTTCGCCTCGCGCACGCGGCGGGCGATCAGCTGGGCGTACTGCGCGCCGAAATCGACGACGAGGACGAGGTCGTGGTCGGTCAAAAGCCGGCCCCTTCTGAGCGTGGATGCGGTCGGGCGAGTCTATCCGGGGCCGTCCCGTGCTCCGTACGCCGCCCAGGGCCGTGAACGCCCCGGAGTTGACCCGGAATTGACTCAGGGCCCGACCGGGGAGGGAGGGAGGTCGGGCCCTGAATTGTCCACGTGGTGTGAACCGTGTCGAGATCGGGCCTGGGAGGGAGCGATGCACCCGATCTGTACTGCTCAACGAGGCCGCTGCAGCCGGGTTATGCCGCTGCCCGAAAGTTTTTTCAGGTGAGCAGAACCCGGCGCAGCGACGCCCGTGTCGTCCGGTTATAAACCGATCAGCTCACGGCGACGATCGGCAGGTGCAGGGCGCCCGGTGCGGAGGCCGGGACGACCGGCGAGCGCGGCGCCACCGGCGCCACCCGCTCGTACGCCGCGCCGAGCGCCGGGCGCGGGTCGGCCTCGCCCTTGTTGGGCCAGAACGACATCGCCCGCTCCGCCTGCGCGGTGATCGTCAGCGACGGGTTCACGCCCAGGTTCGCCGAGATCGCCGAGCCGTCCGCGATGTGCAGACCCGGGTGACCGTAGACACGCTGGTAGCCGTCGATCACGCCCGTCTCCGGGGAGTCACCGATCGTGCAGCCGCCGATGAAGTGCGCGGTCAGCGGCCGGTTGAACGGCTCACCGATCGACCCGCCGGCGGTACCGCCGACGATGTCGGCCATCTTGGTGACGGCCTCGTTGCCGACCGGGATCCAGGTCGGGTTCGGGGTGCCGTGACCCTGGCGCGAGGTCATGTAGCGGATGTTCGTGCCGGGCACCTTCTTGGTGAAGGTCGTGATCGAGTTGTCGACCGTCTGCATGACCAGGGCGATCACGGTGCGCTCGGACCAGTGCTTGAAGTCGTAGAGCTCGCGGATGTTCTTCCGCTCCTTCCACATCTCCTTCAGCCACGTGCGCCAGCGCGGCTCCGGGCCCTCGCCGTCGGTGAGCACGGTCTGCATCATCGACATGAAGTTGCTGCCCTTGCCGTACCGGACCGGCTCGATGTGGGTGTGCTCGTCGGGGTGGAACGACGAGGTGATCGCGACGCCGCGGGAGTAGTCGGTCTTCGAGCCCTTCGGCGCGATCGCACCGAGGATCGACTCGGAGTTGGTCCGCGACAGGTAGCCGAGGCGGTCCGACAGGCCGGGCAGGTGGCCCTCGTCCTTCATCCGGTGCAGCAGCCGCTGGGTGCCCAGCGACGCCGCCGCGACCACGACCTGCTCGGCGGTCAGCGTCCGGGTGGACCGGGCGGTCGCCCGCTTGGCCTTGGTGAACTTGATCGCCACCTCGTAGCCGCCGCCGGTGCGCGGCGCGATCCGGGTGACCGTGGTCAGCGGCATCACCCGGACGCCGTGCTTCTCGGCCAGGTAGAGGTAGTTCTTGACCAGGGTGTTCTTGGAGTTGTGCCGGCAGCCGGTCATGCACTCGCCGCACGCCTTGCACGGGACCCGGTCGGGGCCGACGCCCCCGAAGAACGGGTCCTTGACCGTGTCGTGGTGGGTCTCCCCCGGGCCGCCGAAGAAGACGCCGACGGGGGTCGGGTGGTAGGTGTCCTCGACGCCCATGTCCTCGGCGACCTGGTACATCACGTCGTCGGCGGCCGTGCGCAGCGGGTTCTCGACGACGCCCAGCATCCGCTTGGCCTGGTCGTAGTACGGCGCGAGCTCGGCCTTCCAGTCGGTGATGTGCGCCCACGACGGGTCGCGGTAGAAGGCGTCCAGCGGTTCGTAGAGCGTGTTGGCGTAGACCAGCGAACCGCCGCCGACACCGGCGCCGGAGACGATCATGCAGTCCTTGAGCGCGTCGATCCGCTGGATGCCGTAGCAGCCGACCTCGGGCCGGAACAGGTAGCGCTTCACGTCCCACGAGGTGTCGGCGAAGTCGGAGTCGGCGAACCGGGCGCCGGCCTCCAGGACGGCGACCTTGTACCCCTTCTCGGCCAGCCGGAGCGCGGTCACCGAGCCACCGAAGCCGGAGCCGACCACGATGACGTCGAAGTCGAAGCCGTCGCCCCGCGCCGGGGTGCTGGATCCGTCGGTGAGCATCAGGCGCGTCCCATCTTCTTCATCAGGCGGAGGCTGGTGGTCATCACCCTCGCGTACTGCTGGTCGTTGAGGCCGAACTGCGGCGCGAACCGGAGCAGCGCCTGGGAGGCGACCGCCTGGGTCTCGGTGTAGCGGTGGATGCCCTCGGAGCCCTGCCGGCGGCCCATCCCGGACTCGCGCATGCCGCCCATCGGGGCGTCGATGCTGGCGAAGGTGGCGCCGAACGCCTCGTTGATGTTGACGGTGCCGCACTTGACCTGGCGGGCCACGATCCGGGCGCGCTTGACGTCGCGGCTGTAGATCGAGGCGTTCAGGCCGTACTCGCCGTCGTTCGCGCGGGCGATCGCGTCGGCCTCGTCGTGGAACCGGTACAGGCTGATCACCGGGCCGAAGGTCTCGTTGCCGAAGCAGGTCATCTCCGGGGTGACGCCCTCGAGGATCGTCGGCTCGAAGTAGTACGGGCCCAGGTCCGGCCGGGCCTTGCCACCGGCGAGCACGGTGGCGCCCTTGGCGACCGCGTCCTCGACGTGCGCGGTGACGGTGTCGAGCTGGTCCTGGCTGATCAGCGACCCCATGTCGCTGCCCCACTCCAGGCCGGCGGAGAGCTTCATCGCCTTCGTGGCCGCGACGAACTTCTCCTTGAACCGGTCGTAGACCTGGTCGGCGACGAACATCCGCTCGGTGGAGACGCAGAGCTGGCCGGCGTTGGAGAAGCAGGCCCGGACGGCGCCCTCGGCGGCCTTGTCCAGGTCGGCGTCGCGCAGGATCAGGATCGGGTTCTTGCCGCCGAGCTCGAGCGAGCAGCCGATCAGCCGGTCGGCGCACTGCTTCGCGATGAGCTTGCCGGTGGCGGTCGAGCCGGTGAAGCAGATGTAGTCGGAGCGCTCGATGATCGGCGTACCGAGCTCGCGGCCGGGGCCGGCGACGACGTTCCAGAGGTCCTTCGGGAAGCCCGCCTCCTCCAGCAGCTGAGCGCCGAGCAGCGCGGACAGCATCGTCTGGGCGTCGGGCTTGGTGACCACGGCGTTGCCGGCCAGCAGGGCCGGGATGCCGTCGCAGAGCGCCATCGTGAACGGGTAGTTCCACGGCGAGATGATCCCGACGACGCCCTTGGGCACCCGGTTCACCTCGGCGCGGGTGAGGCCCGGGATGACGCCGAGGCGGCGCTCGGTGTCGAGGTGGTCGTGGGCGGTCCGCGCGTAGTACCGGGCCGTGAGCGCGATGTGCAGCGGCTCGTCGAAGGCGTGCTTGCGGGCCTTGCCGGACTCCCAGCAGATCAGGTCGATGATCTCGTCCTGGCGGTCGAGGACCAGGTCGTGCAGCCGGAGCAGCAGCTCGGCGCGGTGGTCGAGCGACGTACGGGCCCACGCCTGCTGGGCGCGCCGCGCGCGGGCGAACGCCTCCTTCACGTCGTCCGCGCTCGACTGCGGGATGACGGCCAGCGGCTTGCCGGTGGCCGGCGCGTACGACGTCACGCCGGTGCCGGTGGTCGCGATGATCCGGTTGGTCAGCGCGGCGACGTACTCCGGCTCGAACGCGTACGACGCCCGCGGGTCGTGCTCGGGGTCTGCCGGGAGCTGGGTGGAGGGGTTCACGCTCATGACGGGAGCCTAAACCCGGGGGTAACTTTACACAACGGAAGTTCTGTAAACCGGACGGTGAAGCTCAGCGCAGCCGGAAGTACAGCCAGGTCCCCGTGCCCGCCAGGTTCCTCGCGTCGCCGCCGAAGGTCGCCCGGACCCGGAACTTCACCCGCGACGGGTGCGTGCCGGTCCAGCGCCAGGAGACGAGCCCCTTGGCGTTCTCCAGCCGGCAGCCCGAGGTCGTCACGGTGCGCCAGGCCCCCGCCCGCAGCCGCTGCACCTGGTGGCGCAGGCAGATCTGCCCGGGACGCTTCGGGTAGCTCTGCGAGGTGAACATCGGCTTCGCGCCGCGCGGGTAGACGGCGTACCGGCCGGACCAGCCGTACTTCCCGCCCGGCCCGGTCGCCATCGCCGGGCGGACCCGGACGTCGACGTACTTCGAGACGCTGCCGACGGTCGCGGTGATCCGGGTGCCGATGTCGGTGAACAGCTTCTCGGTCCGGGTGCCGTCCGCCGGGTCGGCGCCGGTGAGCTCGAACGCGGTGCCGTCGGCGCGGACCGCGTGGATGTACAGCGGGTCGTTGTCGCCCGGGCTCTGCGTCACCGCGATCGTGATGTACGCCGTGGTGCCCGCGACGTAGGCCGGACGGTCGGTCGTGATCGACACCTCGGGCGGCGCCGGCGGCGGGTCCGTGGCCCGCGCGGAGGTGACCGCTCCGAGCGGGACGACGGCGAGGAGCGCGACCAGCAGGACGCGAACCTTCTTCGACATGAGCACCCCCGTGCCAGCGGCCCGCGGGTCGGGCCTCGGGGTGAACAACGCAAATCCGACGTTCAGGTCACGTGGGTCAGTCCGCGTCCGCCTCCGGCGGCTCGGCGGCACCCTCGGCCTCGTCGCGGTCGGCCCACTCCAGCAGCGGCGCGATGTCGAAGACGTGGTCGTCGATGTCGTGGTGCAGGTCGCCGATCTCGGCGTACCGGGCGGGCATCGTGGCGATGGTGAAGTCGCCCGGCTCGCAGGAGTCGACCTCGTCCCAGCGGATCGGCGCGCTGACCGTCCCCTCGACGTTGCCGCGCACCGAGTACGCCGCCGCGATGGTGTGGTCGCGCGCGTTCTGGTTGTAGTCGACGAAGAGGTCCTCGGGCCGGCGGTCCTTGCGCCACCAGGTGGTGGTGACCTCCGGGCTGCGGCGCTCGACCTCGCGGGCGAAGGCGAGGGCCGCACGCCGGACCACCTTGTGGTCACCGTCGGGCCGGATCCGCACGTAGATGTGCATCCCGGAGCCGCCGCTGGTCTTCGGGTAGCCGACCGCGCCGAGCTCGTCGAGGACCTCGTGGGCGACGTGCGCGACCCGCTGCACGGTCTGCCAGGTGCACGCCGGTCCGGGGTCGAGGTCGATCCGCCACTCGTCGGGGACCTCGACGTCGGCCCGCCTGCTGTTCCACGGGTGGAACTCGACGGTGCTCATCTGCACCGCCCAGACGACCTGGGCGATCTCGGTGACGCAGAGCTCGTCGGCCGTCCGCTTCCAGCGCGGGAAGAAGACCTGCACGGTCTCCATCCACGGCGGCGCGCCGGCGGGCAGCCGCTTCTGGTGCACCTTGTCCCCGGTGACGCCCTTGGGGAACCGGTGCAGCATGCACGGCCGCTCCCGCAGCGCGTTGACGATGCCGTCCCCGACGGAGAGGTAGTACTCGACCAGGTCGAGCTTGGTCTCCCCGCGCGCCGGGAAGTACACCCGGTCGGGGTTGGAGATCCGGACGACCTTGTCGTCGACCTCGAGCTCGATGGCTTCACTCACCCGCCCAGTTAACCGGGTCGTGTGCCCCACGACGCGCTCCGGCGCGTCCCCAGGCACACGACTCAGGTCGCGCTGAGGGCGAGCATCGCGACGACGACCCGCGGCATCCCGGTCACCGCGGCGACGACCTCGGCGCGGGCCCGGTCACGGGCCTCCGGGTCGAGCCCGGCGACGAAGGGCGCCAGGTGCGCCATCGAGAGCCGCCAGTCCGCGACCGCCTCCGCGTCCTCCAGACCGGCGTCGACGTCCACCCGGACGACCTCGACGTGGCCGAAGCCGGCCGCCCGGGCGATCCCGGCGAGACGGTCCGGGTCGTCGACCTGGGCCACGGCCTTCATCCGGACGTACCACCCGGGCGCGGTGAAGCCGTGCCCCGCCACCACGGCGTCGGCGGCCTCCTTCGCCGGGTGATCGACCCCCGGCGCGAACGCGGACGCGAGCACCGCGCCCGCGACCCGGCGGGCCTCGGCGAGGACGGCCACCGGGTCGGGCACGTGCGAGAGGCAGAACGCGGCGGTCGCCAGGTCGAAGGAACCGTCGTCGAACGGCAGCCGGCCCGCGTCCCCGACGACGGCTCCGATCCGGGCGTCACGGCCGGCGAGCATCCCGGGTGCCAGATCGAGCGCGACCACCGTCCCGGCGCCCCGGTCGAGGGCGACCCGGCCGGCGACAGCAGTCCCGGCACCGACGTCGAGCACCCGGGCTCCGGCCAGCGCGACCGGCGTACGGTCCAGCAGCGCGGCGGCGAGCCGCGCGTAGACGGGCACCGAGCCGACCCGCCAGTGCTCCGCCGCCTCGTCGTACGCCGCCCCGACCGGGTCGCGCGGCGCGGTCATGCGCCCAGCAGCGGCGCCGCCCGGAGCGCCCGGTCCTCCCACCAGGCGAGCTCGTCGTCGTACCCGCCGAGCGCCTTCTCCCAGCCGAACAGCACCAGCGCGCCGAGCAGCGCGAGGGCCTCCTGGGTCTCCCACCAGCCCTCGGTCGAGATGCCGTGCCGCTCCAGGGCGTCCCGGTAGGTGAGGAGCGCCTGCTCCTTGCTCGTCGGGATCCGCCGGCAATTGATCGCCAGGTACCAGGCCAGGTCGCTCAGCGCGGCGGCCCGCCCGGGGACCTCCCAGTCGAGCAGCACCGTGCGGCCCTCGTCGTCGGTACCGATGTTGTCGAGCTTCCAGTTGCCGTGCACGAAGGTCTGCGGCGTCGGGGCCAACGCGGCCACCAGCGGGCCGGGGTCGTGCGCCAGCGGCAGGACCACCGCGGCGGCCCGGGGCGCGACCTCGGCCAGCAGCGGCCAGCCCTGCGCGACCAGCCGCGGCACCAGCGCCTCGGAGCCGAGCTCGGCCTCGGTCCGGGCCATCGACGGCGAGAGCTCCAGGTAGCGCCGGTGCGGGCTGACCACGTCGATGTCGCCGCTGCTCTGCCAGAACCGGGCGTGCAGCGCGGCCATGTGGTCGAGGAAGCCCTCGTGCTGCGCCAGCGGGACGACGTCGTCGGTGGCCGGCACGATCCAGGCGGTCACGTCGTGCATGAGCAGCGTGGTCAGGCCGTCGTCGCTGGCGAGCCCGACGATCGGCTGGTGGAAGCAGTCCGGCAGCGCGTCCAGCAGCCCGCGCTCCCAGACGGCCAGTGTCGCCCCGCCGGGCACGCCCGCGGCCCGCATCGTCCAGTCACCCGCCGCGTCCAGGTACTTCACGACGAACTCGTGGCCGTCGATGACCACCCGTTCGAGCACGGCACCGGACTTGCCGGACGTCTCCATCAGCTCGGACTCGGTGACGCCGGCCAGCAGCGTCTCCACCGAGTCGTGGACCAGCGGCGTCTCGGGCATCGCGCCTCCCCAGCTCGTTGAATTGGGAGTTTCGGCTCGTTGAGTTGGACTTCGTACCTCGTTCTATCGCTCAACTCAACGAACCGAAAGTCCCAATTCAACGTCCGGGCTACTCCACGCCGTGGCGCTCGATGAAGGCGAGGATCGGCTCGGCGAGCTCGGGGCGGCAGACGACCAGGTCCGGGAGGAGGACGTCCTCCTGGTTGTAGACCAGCTCGCTGCCGTCGATCCGGCTGGTGAAGAGGCCGGCGCTGCGGGCGACGGCGACGGGCGCGGCGGAGTCCCACTCGTACTGGCCGCCGGCGTGCACGTAGGCGTCGGTGACGTCGCGGACCACCGAGATCACCTTGGCGCCGGCCGAGCCCATCGGCACCAGCTCGGCACCGATCTCCTCGGCCAGCTCCTGGACGAAGGCCGGCGGTCGGGAGCGGGAGACGGCGATCCGCGGCTTCGGCGCGGTCCGGGCCGGGACGACCGGCGGCTGGCCGGTGTGGAAGGTCCGGCCGCTGTGCTCCGGTCCGAGGGCGGGCTGGGCGACCGCGCCGGCGACCAGCGCGCCTTCCCCCGAGTCGGACTGAGCCCAGAGGGCGACGTGGACGGCCCAGTCGTCGCGCGGCGGCTCGGAGTACTCCCGGGTCCCGTCGACCGGGTCGATGATCCAGACCCGCTTCGCGGTGCGCCGGTCGTGGGCGCCGGCGGTGCCGCGGTGCTCCTCCTCGCTGAGCACCGCGTCGTCCGGCTTGTACGTCGCGAACAGGCTCATCAACAGCTCGTGCGAGGCCAGGTCGCCGGCGTCCTTGAGCTCCTTGCCCTCCAGGCCGGACTCGCGCACCTGCAGCAGCAGCCGACCCGCGGTGGTGGCGGTCCAGGCGGCGAAGAGGTGGTCGTTCTCGAGCGCCTCGCCGGGCGGCGTACCGGGATCGAAGTCAGTCACCCGAGCACCCTAGCGATCCCCGGGCACCGGCCTGGGAGGCCGTGTCAGCGGTTGAACCGCTGCTGGGTCTCCTCGAGACCCTTCTCGATCAGGCACTCGACCGCGTCGGCGGCGGAGTCGATCTGGAACGGGAGCTCCTTGCGCTCGACCGTCGAGTAGTTGCCAAGAACGAAGTCGGCCGGGTCCTTGCGACCCGGGGGACGGCCGATGCCGGCGCGGACCCGGTAGAAGTCACCGGTCCCGAGCGAGGAGCGCATCGACTTCAGGCCGTTGTGGCCGTTGTCGCCGCCGCCCTTCTTGATCCGCAGCGTGCCGAAGTCGATGTCGAGCTCGTCGTGGATCGCGATGATGTGGTCCGGCTCGACGCCGTAGAACTTCGCCAGCGTCGAGACGGCTCCGCCGGACTCGTTCATGTAGGAACGGGCCCGGCCGAGCACGATCTTCGGCGCGGGGGCGCCGGGAGGCGCCAGGCGTCCCTCGAGGACGTCGGCGCGACCCGACTTGTGCGACTTCAGCGAGCCGCCCATCCGGCGTACCAGCTCGTCGAGGACGAGGTAGCCGATGTTGTGACGCGTGCCGGCGTACGTCGGGCCGGGGTTACCCAGCCCGACGACCAGCCAGACGTCGGTGTTGTCGCTCATTCAGGTCGGACGAGCGCCGGACTCACTCGGAGTCGGCGGACTCCGCGGCCGGGGTCTCGGCGGCCTCGTGCTCGATGCCGGCCTCGGCCTCGGCCTCGGCGAGCTCGGCCTCCGCGGCCTCGGCGCTCTGCGCCTGGGTCACGTTGACGATGAGCTGGTCGGCGTCGCTGACCAGGCTCGAGCCCTTCGGCAGCGTCAGGTCGGAGGCGAGGATCTGGGTGCCGGCCTCGGCGCCGTCGATCGAGATCTCGATCTGCTCCGGGATGTGGGTGGCCTCGGCCTCGAGGGTCACGACGTTGTTCTCGACCTGGACGAAGGTCTCCCGCGCGGCGTCGCCGACCAGGTGGACCGGCACCTCGACGGTGACCTTCTCGCCCTTCTTCACGGCGACGAAGTCGACGTGCTCCAGGAAGCCCTTGATCGGGTCGGCCTGGACCTGCTTGGTCAGCGCGAGCTGGATCTTGCCGTCGATCTCGATGTTGAGCACCGCGTTGGCGCCACCGTGGCGGATCGCCATCTGGGTGTCGTGCGCGTTCAGGGTGACGTGGACGGGGTCGTTGCCGTGGCCGTAGATGACCGCGGGGACCTTGTTGTCGCGACGGATGCGGCGCGCGGCGCCCTTGCCGAACTCGGTGCGGCTCTCGGCCTTGATCAGGTCTTCGGACATGGTGGAACTCCCTCGATCGCGTAGCGGGTCTCTCAGCTGGTGGTTGCCCCGGGGGGCTTGTCGACTCGTGAAGGGGCCGAAGACACGACATGCACCGCGCGCCGACGGGCGCGGTGCATGGAAGTTCACGAACCGACCGCGTCGATCACGGAGCATCCCTGTTCTGCTGGGCTCCCTCGCCGAGGCAACCTGGAAATCTTAGCCAAGTCCTGCACGCATGGCGAATTGGGCTACTGCCGATGGGATCGGGCTGGGGTCGCGGGCACGTCACCGCATCTCGACACGCTCAGGCGTGGCCGTCGAACATGCTGGTGACGCTGCCGTCCTCGAAGACCTCCTTGATCGCGCGCGAGATCAGCGGCGCGATCGAGAGGCAGGTCAGCTTGTCGAACTGCTTCTCCGGGTCCAGCGGGAGCGTGTTGGTGACGACGATCTCGACGGCCGAGGAGTTCTTGAGGCGGTCCACGGCGGGGTCGGAGAGGATCGCGTGGGTGGCGGCGATGATCACGCCGGCGGCACCGTCGTTCATCAGGGCCTCGGCGGCCTTCACGATCGTGCCACCGGTGTCGATGATGTCGTCGGTCAGGACGCACATCCGGCCCTTCACGTCACCGACGACGCGGTTCGCGACGACCTCGTTGGCGACGTCGGTCCGGCGGGTCTTGTGGATGAAGGCCAGCGGCACGCCGCCGAGCCGGGCGGACCAGCGCTCGGCGACCTTGATCCGGCCGGCGTCCGGCGAGACCACCGCGAGCTGCTGGTCGCCGTACTTCGCCTTGATGTAGTCGGTGAGGATCGGCAGCGCCATCAGGTGGTCGACCGGGCCGTCGAAGAAGCCCTGGAGCTGGTCGGCGTGCAGGTCGACGGTGATGATCCGGTCCGCGCCGGCGGTCTTGAACAGGTCGGCCATCAGGCGGGCCGAGATCGGCTCGCGGCCGCGGTGCTTCTTGTCCTGGCGGCTGTAGCCCCAGAACGGCATCACCACGGTGATCCGCTTGGCCGAGGCGCGCTTCAGCGCGTCGACCATGATCAGGTGCTCCATGATCCACTCGTTGACCGGAGCGGTGTGGCTCTGGATCACGAACGCGTCGCAGCCGCGGACCGACTCCTCGTAACGGACGTAGATCTCCGAGTTCGCGAACTCGTACGCCGACGTGGGGACGAGCTCGGTGTCGAGCTCGGCGGCCACCTGCTCGGCCAGCTCCGGATGGGCCCGGCCGGTGAAGACCATCAGGTTCTTCTCGGTGGTTTTCTTCATGCCGCTCACGCTCGCAACTCCTCGCGGACCCTGGACGTTCGACGCTTCGTCGCTCAGATTGTCACTCACCGGCAGGGTCGGACCCAACACCAGGCTCGCCGGTGCCAGCATCTGGACGCTCGGCGTCCGCGGCACGGGCGGCCGCCTCGGCCTGCTTGGTGCCCGCCCGGCGGTTCTGCGCCCACTCCTCGTAGTGCCGCTGCGGTCCGCTCGTCACGGCCAGGGCACCCGGCGGGACGTCGCGCCGGATCACGCTGCCGGCCCCGGTCGCGGCGCCGTCGCCGACGTTCACCGGCGCGACGAAGGTGTTGTTGCTCGCCGTCTTCGCGTGCGCGCCGATCGAGGTCCGGTGCTTCTGAACGCCGTCGTAGTTGGCGAAGATCGTGCCGGCGCCGATGTTGGCGCCCTCGCCGATGGTGGCGTCGCCGACGTAGGAGAGGTGCGGCACCTTGGCGCCCTCGCCGATCTGGGCGTTCTTGGTCTCGACGAACGCGCCGATCTTGCCGCCGGCGCCGAGCTCGGTCCCCGGCCGCAGGTAGGAGAACGGGCCCACGTTCGCCCCGGCGCCGATGACCGCCAGCTCGCCGTGGGTGCGGACGACCTTCGCGCCGGCGCCGACCTCGACGTCGCGCAGGGTCGTGTCCGGCCCGATCACCGCGTCCTCGGCGACGACGGTGGTGCCGAGCAGCTGGACGCCCGGGAGGAGGGTCACGTCGGGCTCGAGGCGGACGTCCACGTCGATCCAGGTGCTGGTCGGGTCGACGACGGTGACGCCGTCGCGCATCCAGCGATCGAGGATCCGGCGGTTCATCTCCGCGGCGAGCGCGGCGAGCTGGGCGCGGTCGTTGGCGCCCTCGGTCTGCATCACGTCGTCGATCGGGAAGGCGCCGACCCCGAGCCCGTCCTGCCGGGCCAGCGCCACGGTGTCGGTGAGGTAGTACTCGCCCTTGGCGTTGTCGTTGCCGATCCGCGGGAGCGCGGCGTCCAGGAAGGTCGCGTCGAAGGCGAGGATGCCGCTGTTGATCTCGCGGATCGCGGCCTGCTCCTCGGACGCCTCCTTCTGCTCGACGATCGCCTCGACGCTGCCGTCGGCGGCGCGCACGATCCGGCCGTAGCCGAACGGGTCGGCGACGACGCCGGTGAGGATGCTCATCGCCCGGCCGGAGCCGGTGTGCGCGTCCAGGAAGGCGCGCAACGAGTCGCCCTGCAGCAGCGGGGTGTCGCCGGTGACGACGAGCACGGTCCCCGAGCGGGCGTCGTCCCCGAGCGCCTCCCAGGCCATCCGTACGGCGTGCCCGGTGCCGTCCTGGGTCTCCTGGACCGCGAGGACCGCGTCGGGGAGGAGATCGGTGACGTGCGGGCCGACCTGCTCGCGCTGGTGGCCCACGACCGCGACCACGCGGGTCGGCTCGACGGCCGACGCCGCGGCGAGCACGTGCCCGACCATGCTCCGTCCGGCGATCGGGTGGAGCACCTTCATGGTCTTCGACTTCATCCGGGTACCACCCCCGGCGGCCAGCACGATGACCGTGATCTGCTGCGACACGTCGCCCTCCTCGTGGCCCGGTTACCGGCGGACGAGCCTAGTCCAGGGAAGCCGGTCATGCTGCACGCCTATCCTGCCGCCATGCCTTCCGACGACACCACGGCACGCCGCCTGCTCGACGCCCAGGTCTCCTGGCTGCTCGGCCGGCTCACCGGACCCGGCCTGGCCGACGTGATCGCCGAGGACGTCGACGACCTCCTCTCCGCCGGCCGCGGCCTGCGCCTGGACGACCTCCTCGCCCCCGACGACGTGAAGGCGGTCGCCCGGCTCCTGCTGGAGAAGGTGCCGCCGAGCACCGCAGCGAGCACGCTGGTCGCGATGGCCGCGGACGTCGCCTTCGACGGCCCCGCCGAGGACTTCACCCTCGCCGACGTGGTCGACCGCGAGCACGTGGAGAGCCTGGCCGACGAGGTGCTCGGCATGACCGACCTCGCCGAGCGCTTCCTGGACCAGCTCACCGAGAGCCCGCTGGTGGCGACCCTGGCGTCGCGGTTCGTCGGCCGGGTCGTCAACGACGTGGTGCAGATGAACCAGGCCGTCGCGGACAAGATCCCCGGGGTCGGCTCGCTGGTCTCCTTCGGCACCAGCGCGGCCGGCAAGGTCCTCGGGGCGGCCGACAAGTCGCTGCAGCAGGTGCTCGGCGACACCGCCGGGAAGAGCGCCGTCTTCGCGATGAAGCGGCTCAACAGGATCGTGGTGGAGACGCTGCGGGACCCGACGACGCGGGACGCCGTGCTCGAGGTCTTCGACCTGTACGCCGACCAGCCCGTCGTACGGCTGGACCGGGTCGGGTCCCGGGAGGACGTGCACCGGATCGCCGGGCTGCTCCAGGACCTGGTGATCGCCGGGGCGCCCACCGAGCCGGTCCTGACCCTGGTCGACGCGCTGGTCGACGGCTTCTTCGCCAGCTACGGCGAGCACCCGGTGACGGCGCTGCTCGACGACCTCGGCACCACCCGCGACGACCTGGTCGAGCACGCGCAGGCCATGGTCCCCGGGATCCTGTTCGCGGCGCGGGAGTCCGGCGATCTGGAGCGCCTGCTGCGGTCGCGGCTGGAGCCGTTCTTCGACTCCCCGGAGGTGGCCGAGATCCTCGGCGGCTGACGCGAGCGGGTCGTGGGTGCTCGACCTCCGTGCGAGCATCCACGACCCGACCCCGTCCACCAGTCCGGGTCCTGCGAAGGCCCGACTGCGGGTGTGTGAGGTTGACAGCCGGTCGGACACCGTGTCAACGGGTTCCGGTCAACTGGTCTATGTCGGCTGCCGGGCCCGCTTACACTCCTGTGGCATGAGCCAGGCCCGCGAACGCACCCGCCGCCGGGAGCAGCGCGAGGAGGCTCGGGAGAAGATCAGCGCCGCCGCGGTCGAGATGCTGCGTACCGAACGCTTCCGCGACCTGTCCGTCGAGACCCTGATGGCGCGCACCGATCTGGCCCGCACGGCCTTCTACCGCTACTACGACGACGTCTCGGCCCTGGTGCTCCAGCTGCTGGCCGAGGTCGGCGCCGAGCTCTACACGATCGTGGAGCGCTGGGCGGAGGACGGCGCCACGGACTTCCCCGGCGCCACCCACCGCGCGATGACCGACATCGTCGACTACTTCCGCCGCAACGGCCCGCTGGTGCTGGCCGTCAGCGACGCGGCCGCCGCCGACGAGCTGGTGGAGAAGGCCTACCAGGAGTTCCTGGCCGTCTACGAACGGCTGATGGTCCGGAGCTTCGACCTGCTCGTCGAGCGCGGCGACCTCCCGGCGTGCGACACCGCGGCGCTGGCGCAGGCGCTCAACCTGATGGGCGAGCGCTACCTGGTCGCGAGCTTCGGGCGGCCGCCGTACGCCGACCCGGAGACGGTCGTCACGACCATGGAGCTGGTCTGGACGCGCACGATCGGGTTCCAGCTCGGCTGACGCTCAGCGCGGCGGCCGGCCGCGCAGGTCGACCGGCTCGGCCAGGAAGCGCTCGAGGCTCGCGCGCAGCTCCGGGCCGTGCTCCCAGGAGCGCTGGTGCTCGTGGGACCACATCACCACGGCGGTCTCGGCCACGACCGCGGCCGGGTGCTCCGGTCCCGCGAGCCGGACCTCGGACTGGACCGTGAACGACGACCGGCCGATGCTGCCCACCCACATCCGCACCACGAAGGGCTGGAAGGTGGCGAACCGCATCTCGGCCCGGTAGTCGACGCGCTGCGACGCGACCAGGTCGGTGACGTGCGCCGGCGACGAGGCGGTCAGCCCGTCCCCGTGCCCGTCGCGGCCGAGCCCGAAGAACCGGATCCGCGCCTCCTCGACCACCCGGATCGCCTCGACGTTGTCGACGTGACCCCCGGCGTTGATGTCACGCAGCCGGGCCTGGATCTCGCACGTGAAGGTCTCGGGCACCGGCGCATCCTCGCACGCGGCTAGCGTCCGGCGACCAGCGCGAGGACAGTGCCGAGACGCTCCCGCGCGTCCGCCGCGACCTCGCGGACCGCCTCGCCCGCGAGGTCCGCCAGGAAGGCGGGGTCGAACGTCTCGACCAGGGTCGTCGCGTCGTCGAGCGAGCGGACGACGACGTTGCAGGGCAGCAGCGCGGCGACCGAGGGGTCGGCCAGCAGGGCCTGGTGCGCCAGCGCGGGCCGGCAGGCTCCGAGGACGACCTGGGGCGGCAGGTCGACGTCGAGCTTCGCCTTCAGCGTGGCACTCATGTCGATCTCGGTGATGACGCCGAAGCCGGCGTCGGCGAGCGCCTCGCGGACGCGGGCCAGTGTCGGCGCGAACGGCGCCTCGATGGTCGCGCTCAGGGTGTAGGTGCTCGTGGACATGCGGTCAGCTCCTTCGGCAGGCCGGGAACAGAGATACCCCCGGGGGTGTTTTGCTGAAACCAACAATACCCCCTAGGGTATTTCTGTCACCCCGAGAGAGGACGTCATGACCGTCACCGCCCCGCCACCCCCACCCGCCGAAGCCGTCGACCACGAGATCGGCTACCACCCGGGCCCGCTGGGCCGGCTCGGCGTCTTGGTGACCCGACGTCGCCGTACCACCGCCGCGATCTGGATCCTGCTGATCGTCGGGCTCGGCATCTTCGCGCCCCGGGTCGAGAGCGAGCTGTCCGGCGCCGGCTGGCAGGCCGACGGCTCGGACTCCGTGGCCGCCCGCGAGCTCGCGACCGAGCACTTCGGCGGCAACGCGAGCTCGGCGATCCAGGTCGTGGTCCGGTCCGACGGCGGACCGGTCACCGAGGGTCGCGGCGCGGAGGTCCTCGCCCGTGCCACCGCCCTGCTGGAGCAGGACAGCCGGATCGCCGAGGTTCTCCAGCCGCAACCCGGTGCGACCCTGAGCCAGGACGGCCGGACCGGGGTCCTGCTCGCCGGCGCCGGCACCGACACCAACGAGATGGTGCGCGTCGCCGACGACCTCAAGGGGCCGCTCCAGGACCTCTCCGGCGCCGGGGTCACCGTGAACCCGACAGGAGCCTCGCTGCTCTGGTCCGACTTCAACGAGGCCAACCTGAGCGCGATGATGAAGTCGGAGATGTTCTCCTGGCCGGTCACGCTGGCGATCCTCGTCCTGGCCTTCGGTGCGCTCGTCGCCGCCGGACTCCCGCTGATCCTGACGCTGGCCGGCCTGGTCGCCTCCGCCGGCTCCCTGGTGCTGATCAACCACGTCGTCCCGGTCTCGATCTGGGCGATGAACTTCGCGATGATGTTCGCTCTCGCCCTGGGCATCGACTACGCGCTCTTCCTCGTCGTCCGATTCCGCGCGGCGCGGATGGGCTCGCACGAGTCCCCGCGCCGGGCGATCGCCGAGACCATGGACACCGCCGGCAAGGCCGTGCTGCTCTCCGGCGCCACCGTGCTGATCTCGCTCTCCGCGGTGATGCTGGTCCCCTCGCCGTCGTTCCGGTCGATGGCCGGCGGCATCATGCTCGCCGTCATCTTCGTGCTCGGCGCGACCCTCACCCTGCTGCCGCTGGTGCTCTTCAAGCTCGACGACCGGATCAACAAGTTCGCGCTGCCCTGGGTGCACACCGGGGAGCACCGCTCCCCCAGGTTCGCGGCCTGGGGTGAGCGTCTCTGGAAGCGGCCGCTGGCCTGGGGCCTCGGCTCCCTGGTGGTCCTGGTCGCCCTGGCCGCCCCGATCTTCGGCCTGAAGACCGCGATGCCCTCGATCAAGGTCCTGCCCGAGGACGCCTCCGCACGGATCGGCTACGACCTCGTCCAGGAGAACTTCGGCGACGGCGCCCCCGGGACCCTGCAGATCATCGTTCCCCAGGCCCAGGCCCGGCAGGCTGCCGCCGTCGTGACCGGCGACCCCGGGATCGCCGGCGCGATGCCCGCGGCACCGGCACCCGACGGGAGCCCGTACGTGATGATCCAGGCGGTGCCGACGGTCGACCCCTCCGCCCCCGCTCTCGCCGGGACCGTCGACCGGCTCCGGACCGACCTGCCCTTCCAGGCACTCGTCGGCGGCGCAGCGGTGGAGAACCTGGACCTGAAGGCCCAGCTCGACGACTCCACACCGCCGGTCATCGGCGTCATCCTCGGCCTCGGGTTCCTGCTGCTGCTGGTCGCGCTGCGTGCCCCGCTGATCGCCCTGCTCGGCACCCTGGTCAGCCTGCTCTCGACCGCGGCCGCCTTCGGCGTCGCGCGGCTGGTCTTCCAGGAGGGCTGGGGCTCGGGCTTCTTCGGCTTCGAGTCCCAGGGCTTCCTCGACGCCTGGGCGCCGGTGTTCTTCTTCGCGATGATCTTCGCGATCGCGATGGACTACACCGTGTTCCTGCTGGCCTCGGCCAAGGAGCACTACGAGCACAGCGGTGACCCGCGCGAGGCGATGGTCGGTGCCGTGGCCCACTCGGGCCGGGTGATCTTCGCCGCCGGCGCGGTGATGGTGGCGGTGTTCTTCACCTTCGCCCTCTCCGGCCCGCTGCCGCCCAAGGAGATGGGGATCATCCTCGGCGTCGCGGTCCTGCTGGACGCCTTCCTGGTCCGGCTGGTGCTGCTGCCCGTACTGCTCCGTCTCACCGGACGCGCCGCCTGGTGGGTGCCGTCCTGGCTCGGCCGGATCCTGCCCGACATCAAGTTCGCCCACGACTGACCGTCCGACCCGGAACCACGAGAGGAAGACCCACGACCATGACCACGACCACCCCTGCACACGGTTCGCACGGACAGGAGGTGCTCCACGAGCTCTCCCCGCTGCACCGCGAGCTCCGGCGCGCGATCCCCGACGTCTACCAGGGCTTCGGCGAGCTGCACCGAGCCGCGTTCACGCCGGGCGCGCTCGGCGTCAGGACCAAGGAGCTGATCGCGCTCGCGATCGGCGTCGTGGAGGGCTGCGACGGCTGCATCGCCTCCCACGCCCAGGCCGCCGTCCGCGCCGGCGCCACCCGGGAGGAGGCCGCCGAAGCCATCGGGGTGACCTTCCTGATGAAGGGCGGCCCGGCCACGATCCACGGTCCCCGTGCGTACGCCGCCTTCTGCTCGTTCCTGGAGGACACCGTTGCCGACGACGCCGCCGGTGCGCCACCGGCCGAGAGGGGCTGACCGTGTGCCGAGCAGTGAAGTGCCGCACCTGCGGGAAGACCACCTGGTCGGGCTGCGGGTCCCACGTCGCCCAGGTCAGGGCGAGCGTGCCCAGCGACGAGTGGTGCGACGGCCACCCGCGCACCGACGACGGCTCGAGGTCGTGGCTGAGCCGGTTCTTCGGCCCGGGAGGCCCGCGATGAACCTCGACCGCGCCGTCCTCGCCCTGGCCGGAACCATGGTCCTGGTCAGCGTGGTGCTGACCGTGGCCGTCTCGTCGTGGTGGCTGCTGCTCACCACCTTCGTGGGCCTGAACCTGCTGCAGTCCAGCGTGACCGGCTTCTGCCCCGCGGCCGTCGTCCTCGGCAGGTTCGGGATCGGCGCCGGGTGCGCCTTCCGACCGAAAGGCGATCCGGGGCTGGCCCTGACCGGGCGCGAGGCAGTTCACTAGGCCCCATGACCCGTGGCCAGCGCCGCGCCCGGCGGGCGAACTACCTCGCGTACTTCACCCGCGCGGAGCGGTTCTGCCTCATCTGGGTCCCTGCGGTGAACCGGACCACCGCGGCTCGGCACGAGGGCGCGATCGAGCTGATGGCCCGCGACCTGATCGCGGCCGTGAAGGACGTGGCGCGGGACTCGTTCGACGTGACCGCCGTCGAACGGGTCTAGCGACCAACTGTGACATTTCTGGCGGCCCGCTCGCTGACGTAGTGGGGGGCGCCGCCAGTCACCCTCGGGATCCGCTGAAGACAACGGGGGGCACCCGGATGGACGACGACGCAACAGCCCGGCCGGTCGGCCGCGACTCGGTCCTCACCGAGGAACCGGACGACCGGCCGGTGCTCGCCCTGAGCCAGCAACAGGCCGACCACCTGATGGCGCTGCTGCGCGCGACCCGGCCCCGGCGGGCGGGAGGCACGAGCAAGCTCGGTTCTCGCTCGCTTGCGCTCCCCGGGTGATCCTCGCTTCGCTCGTCAGCCCGGCTCGCCGCTCGGAGAACACGAGCAAGCTCGGTTCTCGCTCGCTTGCGCTCCCCGGGTAGGAGTCGAACCTACGTCGCTAGTCCTGATTCAAAGTCAGGCGGGCCCTGCCGGCAGACCAACCGGGGAATGTCGGGAGACAGGCTATCGGTCAGGTCTGCCGGCACGGCCCGCCCGGGGGCGGTCACATTCTGGCCCGGCAGACCAACCGGGGAATGTCGGGAGACAGGCTATCGGTCAGGTCTGCCGGCACGGCCCGCCCGGGGGCGGTCACATTCTGGTCCGGCAGACCAACCAGGGAATGTCGGGAGACAGGCTATCGGGACCGGGCGACGTCACTGACCCGACGGGGCAGCCCCGAGAGTCACGGTCGCGCCGTCCTGGGAGCCGTCCGCGGTGAACCAGTCGATCCGCGTCTGGTCGCCGGAGGCGTGGGCCCGGATCGCCGCGACCACGTCGTCGGCGGTGGAGACCCGCTGCCCGTCGATCCCGACGATGGTGTCGCCGGCGGTGAGCCCGGCGTCGTCCGCGGCGCTCCCGGAGGCGACGCTGGCGACGGTGGTGCCGTCCGAGAGGCCGATGCCGAGGTACGCCGTACCGGCGCCCGATCCGCTGTCCGGGCCGCTGCCGGGGCCGCTGCCGGGGCCGCTGCCGGGGCCGCTCCCGAGGTCGGCGCTGTCGACGATCGCCTTGACGGTGGCGACCGGGATCGCGAACCCGGTGATGTCGGCGCTGCCCGCCGACGCCGCGACGTTCATGCCGACCACCTGGCCGTGGCCGTCGAGCACGGCGCCGCCCGAGTCGCCGGGCACGATGTCCGCGTCGAGCTGGACCAGGCCTGAGAGCCGGTGGGCCGAACCGTCCTCGTCCTGGACGGTGATGGTGCGGTCGGTGGCCGTGACGGTGCCCGGGGAGGCGGTCAGGGATCCGCCGTCGCCGTTCGCGTCGCCGACCGAGGTGATCTCGTCGCCGGGCCGGGCCGCGTCCTCGGCCAGCCGCACGGTGTCGAGGTCGTGCGCGCCGTCGAGCACGAGCACCGCGACGTCGGCCTCCGTGTCGGCCCCGACGTACCGGGCCGGGTAGGTCTCACCGGTGGACACGACCGTCACCTCGATCGACCTCGCACCCTCGACCACGTGGTGGTTCGTCACCACCTCGCCGTCGGAGGTCAGCACCATCCCGGTGCCCGCCGCGCGGCCCTGGTCGGTGGTCGTGGAGATCTCGACCACGCCGGCCGACTGCGCGGCGGAGGCGTCCGCGGCCTGCCCGGAGCCGCCGTACGCCGGGGCGCCGTTGCCCTGGCGGGGGATGAACTGCACGGTCCCGGACTCCAGCGGCGCGGCGGCCGGGTTCCGCTGCTCCAGCGCCTGCACCCCCGCGACGGATCCGGCCACCACCAGCGCCAGACCGCCGAGGGTCACGACGACGGGTACGCGGGCCGGGCGCCGGCCGGGCGCACGCGGCGGCTCCGGAGCGATCACGGGGTACGGGTCCTGGGGGTGCACGTCGGGCTCTCCTCGCTCGCAAGTGTGTCCTCCGAGTCTGGGAGAGGTGTCTTGACGACTCCTTGCGGAAGGCTGTGGAACAGCCAAGAAGTGCGCGGGCTCAGGCCCCCGAGGTCACCTCGGCGGAGAAGTCGTGCTCGGTGAAGTCCACCGCCCGGCGGGCGTTGGACAGCGAGGTGACCGTGCTGGTGCCGATCGGGCCGAGGCGGTCGAAGACGGTCGCGGTGCCGGTGGCGATCCCGTCGTGGGAGTACCAGCTGGTCGCGGACAGGCCGATCTCGCGGCTGACCGGCACCCGGGAGATCGCCAGGGTGATGTCGGTGTTGATGTACTGCACGCCGGCATCGCCCCAGTTCACGACCATGCTGGTCGAGTCGGCGGCGCCGCAGAGACCCTGGAACGGCGTGGTCTCCTCGCCGGCGACGACCGCGAGCGTCGTCTGCCAGGTCTGCTTGCGGCCGGCGTTCTGGTGCTCGGCGAAGTCCTGGGACCAGCCGGCGGCGCTGGAGAAGATCGGCACCCGGGGCTCCTCGGAGACCGGAGCGACGTCCAGCGGCGGGGGCGTCGGCGCCTCGACGGGCGACCAGACGTCTCCGACGGGGTTCTCGGTGCGCTTGAGGAAGAGCCCGCTGGCCCGGGCGACGGTGACCCCGCCCTGGACGAGCTCGGCGTCGACGAGCACGAGCCGGGAGCCCTCACGCACGATCGTGGTCTCCGTCCGGCACGGGTCCATCGTCGGTGCCTTGAACAGGTCGACGGTGAACCGGGCCGGGCTCAGGTCGGTACGGCCGGTGTCCAGGACAGCCCGCTCGACCGCGCGACCGAGGGCCCCGCTGGTGGCGACGCCGTGCATCTGGTCGGCCTTCCACAGGCTGCGGGCGATGTCCTGAGGGACGAGGAGCCCGTCCTCGATCCGGAAGAGGGCGAACTTCGTCATGCCGCCCATTGTCGC
Source organism: Marmoricola sp. RAF53 (assembly GCF_052114005.1). NCBI lineage: Bacteria > Bacillati > Actinomycetota > Actinomycetes > Propionibacteriales > Nocardioidaceae > Marmoricola > Marmoricola sp. RAF53. Next base: position 60,610 of record NZ_JBFRDX010000009.1, read on the forward strand.
CCGGCGCCCCATCCTTACGAGACGCTGCGTCCCGTGACGTTGGCCACCCGGGGCGTTTCCGGTCTCGGCCGATTGGGTACGGTCGCGTAGGTTACGGTTTCGTAGCCTCGCACGACCCGCCCGAAGGAACCTGCATGACCACGTCCCCCGTCCTGGACGAGCCCGTCGTCCACGCGACCATGGGTGGCGACACCCAGTCCCTGCGGGAGCAGGTCGCCCTCGGCATCTTCATCGCCGTGCCCTTCCTCGCCCTGCTGGCCGCGATCCCGGTCGCCTGGGGCGGGTGGCTCGGCTGGACCGACCTGCTGATCGCCGGCGCGATGTACTGGTTTACCGGGCACGGCATCACCGTCGGCTTCCACCGGCTCTTCACCCACAAGTCGTTCAAGCCGAACCGGTTCGTGAAGAACACCCTCGCCATCGCCGGATCGATGGCCATCCAGGGCCCGTTGATCCGCTGGGTCGCCGACCACCGGAAGCACCACAAGTTCTCCGACCGCGACGGCGACCCGCACAGCCCGTGGAAGTACGGCACCAGCCTGCGCGCGCTCTCGAAGGGCTTCTGGCACGCGCACATGATGTGGCTCTTCGACGAGGAGCAGACCCCGCAGCGCAAGTACGCGCCGGACCTGCTCAAGGACCGCGACCTGGTCCGGATCTCCCGCAACTTCTGGGCCTTCGTGCTGATCTCGCTGCTCCTGCCGGCCGTGCTCGGCGGGCTCCTCACCTGGTCCTGGCAGGGCGCGCTGACGGCGTTCTTCTGGGGCTCGCTGGTCCGGGTCGCGCTGCTGCACCACGTGACCTGGTCGATCAACTCGATCTGCCACACCATCGGCGACCGCCCGTTCGTCTCCCGCGACAAGTCCGCGAACGTCTGGTGGCTCGCGGTCCCGTCGATGGGCGAGTCCTGGCACAACCTGCACCACGCCGACCCGACCTGCGCCCGGCACGGCGTCCTCCGCGGCCAGGTGGACACCTCCGCCCGGCTGATCTGGATGCTGGAGAAGGCGGGCTGGGTCGACGACGTCCGCTGGCCCGTGGCCGAGCGGGTGCAGGCGAAGCTGGCCTAGGTTTCGAGACGGGCCGTGCCGGCCCTCCTCAACCAGCGGGCGGCTTGAACACGTCCGCGGCCGCCTGGATCCGCGCGACGTGGTCCCGCCAGTACGCCGCGTCGCCGATCTCCCCCGCGTCGGCCTGCCCGCTGCCGTCGATGAGCTCACGGCAGATGTCGGCGTGCCCGGCGTGGTGGGCCGTCTCGTCGACCATCCGGACCAGCAGCACGCCGAGCGTCGTCGCGCGGCGCTCCTCGGGCCAGTGCGGCACCGACCCCGGCGAGTCGAGGTCGAGCGCCTCGATGGTGGCGTCGCCGTGCCGGCAGGCCTGGTCGTAGAGATCCAGGACGTACTCCCGCGACTCCTCCGGCCGGACCCACATGTCGGCGTTCTCCCAGACCGACTCGTCCTCGACCCACGGCAGCGGCGCGAACGGTGGCGGGCGGTCGAACGCGGTACCGAGGTAGACCTCCTCGCAGCCGACCAGGTGCTTGACCAGGCCGAGCAGGTTGGTGCCGGTCGCGGTGATCGGCCGGCGGGCGTCGTACTCGCTGAGGCCGTCGAGCTTGGCGACCATGACGCCGCGGGTGATCGTCAGCTTCTGGTGCAGCTCTGCCTTGAGATCGGTCATGAAGCGACACTAGGTCCGTACGCCGGCACGACCGCGCTGGCAGGATGGCGGGGTGCCCGCCCGCGACGACCGTACGAAGAAGCCCACCCGCCACCGGATGACTGCGGCCGAGCGCCGCGAGCAGCTCATCGAGATCGCCCGCCCGGTGTTCGCCGAGCGTGGCTTCGACGGCGCGTCGGTCGAGGAGATCGCCGCGCGCGCGGAGGTCTCCAAGCCGGTCGTCTACGAGCACTTCGGCGGCAAGGAGGGCCTCTACGCGGTGGTCGTGGACCGCGAGGTCCGGCACCTGCTGGAGAAGATGCGCACCGCGCTCACCGGCGGGTCGTCCCGGATCCTGCTGGAGCAGGCGGCGGTCGCGCTGCTCGACTACATCGAGCAGTCCTCGGACGGCTTCCGGATCCTGGTCCGCGACACCCCGCTCGGCTCCGCCTCGGGGTCGTACGTGTCGATCATCGGCGACATCGCGACCCGCGTCGAAGGCATCCTCGTCGACGAGTTCAAGCGCCGTGGCTTCGATGCGAAGGCCGCACCGATGTACTCCCAGATGCTCGTCGGCATGGTCGGCACCACCGGGCAGTGGTGGCTGGACGCGCGGAAGCCGGCCAAGGAGGTCGTCGCCGCCCACCTGGTGAACCTGGCCTGGAACGGCCTCGCCGGGCTGGAGCAGAAGCCCGGGCTGCGGATCAGCGACTGAGCGCGACCTCGTCCCAGTCCCGGCGGCCGACCTGACGTTGCAGACTGCTACCCTTGTAGCATTCTGCAACAGATAGGGGACGAGATGGCCAAGGCTCCCGACAAGGTCACCCGGTTCGACGCTGCCCTGTTCGCCGACGCGGCCGCCGAAGGCCGCCGCCAGTCCCGCTCCGCGACCCAGCAGCTCGACCACTGGGCCCGCGTCGGCAAGGCGGTCACCGCCGCCACGTCGGCGTCTCGGAACCGTGTCGAGGAAGCGCTGGCAGGTCGCGTGCCGCTGGCAGATCTGGATGCGAACGAGGCCGTCACCTTCAACGCTGAGGTTTCGGCCTCTGTCGAAGAGCTTCTCGCCGCCACCCACTACGGCGAGGAGCTCGCGGCCGAGGGCATCACGACGGTGGCCCTCGACGAGAGCGGAAACCTGGTCCAGTACCGCCCGGACGGGTCGAGCAGCGTGCTGGCCGATGGAGACGCGGGCGCCGTTCGCTGATGCGCCGCCTCGACCTCGTGATCGGCCCGAACGGCGCCGGCAAGTCGACCTTCGTCGGAAAGACCCTTTCCCGGGCACTGCCGGCCGGCATCCCGTTCGTCAACGCGGACGTGATCGCGGCCCAGCGCTGGCCGCAAGCCCAGGCCGAACATGCCTACGAGGCGGCCCAGATCGCCGCCGCGACCCGCGTGGCGATGATCAAGGCAGGCGGATCGTTCATTGCCGAGACGGTGTTCTCACACCCTTCCAAGCTCGACGTGATCGCCGCCGCCCAGCTCGAGGGCTACACGGTCTTCCTGCACGTCGTCATGGTTCCCGAGGATCTCAGCGTGGCGCGCGTCGCGCACCGGGTCAGCGCCGGCGGGCACGCGGTCCCGGAGCACAAGATCCGCGAACGTCACCGTCGGCTCTGGCCGCTGGTGCGCACTGCCGCGCTGCGCGCGGACACCACGACCTTCTACGACAACACCGCCCGGTCGGGACCCCAGATCCTTGCCCAGCTGACCTTCGGCGTCCCGGTCGGACGCGTCCGCTGGCCGGCATGGGCCGACCAGCACCTCACCAAGACCTGGCTCGCCACCGAGTCCGACGCCGACGGCGGCGCTCGCCGGATCAGCGACTGAGCGCGAGCAGCGCCGCGGCCAGCTCGCCGGGCCGGGAGAGCGCGGCCAGGTGTCCGCCCGGGACGACCACCGGCTCGACGCCGAGGCGTTCGCGGGCGACCCGCTGCTGCAGGGCGAGCGGGAAGAACCGGTCGTCGGCGCCGGCGATCACGGTCGTCGGCACGTCCGGCCAGGCCGCGATGTGGCACGGGGAGACGAAGACCGCCTCGGCCTCCTCGTGCTGCGCGGACTCCCCGGCCGCGATCACCGCGGGGTCCACGTCGTGGAAGAAGTACGCGTCCATGTCGAACTCCTCGGTCCAGCCACCGGCCCGGGCGCCCGCGACGCGCGCCTCGGCCCAGCCGACGGCCTCCCACCACTCCCCCGGCGTCTCCCCGGGCAGCGGCACCATCGCGTTGACCAGGACGAGCCCGCGCGGAGGCGTCCCGGCGCGGACGAGGTGGTCGGCGAGCAGCGCCGCGGTGAATCCGCCGAGCGACTGGCCGACGACCAGCACGTCCTCGGCGTACGCGCAGGCGGCGTGGGCGATCGCCAGGTACTCCGGCAGCCCGGCGCTCTCGTCGTCCGCCGGCAGGTCCACCGCGACCGCGGTGTGGCCCGCATCCTCGAGCAGCGGCACGACGCGGTGCCAGAACCAGCCCGCGCCGCCGGCACCGGGAAGGAGGACGACGTGCATCTCATCGATGCTCCCGGTGCGGTGCGGTTCTCGCAACCGACAAAAGAACCCGCCCTGCTTGCGTGATGAGACGGACGCCCGGGCCGTCGAACAGGTGTGAGGCACTCATGGAGGCGTTGATCCTGCTCGCACCTGTGATCTGGTTGCTGACGTTCGTCGCGACGATCGTGTGGCTACGTCGGAATCGTCTCTGGTAGTCGTAGGCCCGCGCTCAGTCCTCCGGCGGGACGGCGTGGCAGACCGCCTCGACGTTGTTGCCGTCCGGGTCGCGGACGAAGGCGCCGTAGTAGTGGTCGTGGTACTCCGGCCAGTGCCGCGGCTCGTGGAGGGACTCCGCCCCCAGGCTCGTCGCGGCGTCGTAGAACGCCCGGACGCTCGCGGCGTCGGGCGCGCTGAAGGCGATGTGCACCTCGCGGTTCGGGCCCATCTCGTCGAAGCGGGAGATCCAGAAGTCCGGCTTGTCGGTGCCGTAGCCGATGGCCACCCCGAAGTCGAGGAGCCGCTTGTGCCCGAGGGTGCCGAGCACGGTGTCGTAGAACGTCCCGGACGCGTCCAGGTCCGCGCAGTTGATCCCGAAGTGGTCGATCATGCTCCGATCCTGGCCCGGATCACCCAGATCCGTCCCCCTCAGCAGTGACCCGGGCGACGACGAAGACCCGCCGGAACGGCATCACGACGCCATGGCCGGTCGCCGGGTACGCGGCACGCAGCCGGCGCTTCAGCTCCTCCTCGTACGACGCCCGCAGGTCCGGCGCGGGTTCGAGCGCCTGCAGCGTCGGCCGGGCGCCGGTGGCGCTGATCCAGGTGAACACCGGGTCCTCCCCGGTCAGCACGTGCAGGTAGGTCGTCTCCCAGGCGTCGACCGTGCAGCCGAGGTCGGTGAGCGCCCGCAGGTAGGTGGCCGCGTCGAACGCCTCCGGCCACTCGGCGTCGGCCGCGAGCTCGGCGTAGGGCGGTTCGGCGCCGAGGGCGTGGGTGATCCGGTGGCTGGGGGCGTCGAAGTTGCCGGGCACCTGGAACGCGAACCAGCCGCCGGGCCGGACGGCGCCGACCAGCCGCGGCAGGAGCGCGAGGTGCCCGGGGACCCACTGCAGGGTGGCGTTGGAGACGAGCACGTCGACGGGCTGCTCGGGTTCCCAGGTGGCGAGGTCGCCTACCTCGAAGGCGATCCCAGGCGCCCCGGACTCAGCGTCGACGCGGGCGCGCTCGATCATGGCCGGGCTGGAGTCGAGGCCGCGGACCTCGGCGCCGGGCCAGCGTTTCGCGAGCAGGAGGGTGAGGTTGCCGGGTCCGCAGCCGAGGTCGACGACGGTGCGGACCGTGGCGGGGTCGGCGTCGACGCGGGCGAGCAGCTCGACGAACGGGCGGCCGCGTTCGTCGGCGTACGTGAGGTAGCGGTCGGGGTCCCAGTCGGGGCTCATCATTCCTCCAACTCTCTTGACATCAAGACACTTTCCTCCGGCCTTTCTCTCGATGTCAAGAATCTTTCTGTCTAAGATGCCGGGCATGGCAGCGGAGCAGCCCAGCAGCGGGGCCGTCGAGACCGGCGCCGACGAGGTCGACGAGCTCGTCGAGGCGTGGAACCGCGAGCGCGCGGACCTCGACCTCGCGCCGGTCGAGGTGTTCAGCCGGATCAGCCGGCTCGCCCGCCTCCTCGACCTCGCCCGCCGCGAGGCGTTCACGGCGCAGGAGATCGAGCCCTACGAGTTCGACGTGCTCGCCGCGCTCCGCCGCACCGGTACGCCGTACCGGCTCAGCCCCGGCCAGCTGCTCCGCGAGACGATGGTCACCAGCGGCACCATGACGAACCGGATCGACCGGCTCTCCGAGCGCGGGCTCGTCGAGCGCTCCCCCGACCCGCACGACCGCCGCGGCGTCCTGGTCGGCCTCACCACCGCGGGCAAGCGGACCGTCGACGCGGCGTTCGAGAGCCTGATCGCCAGCGAGCGCGAGCTGCTCGCCGAGCTCTCCGCCAGCGAGCGCGGCCAGCTCACCGGTCTGCTCAAGCGACTGATGCGCCCACTCAGGTGACTGCTCAGCGGTCGCCCACGACCGCCACGGCAACGCCGAGCCCGATCATCGAGGCGCCACCGACGGCGCCCATCGCCTCGCCCCGTCGCGGCGACCGGTTGAACCAGGTGCGCAGCTGGCTCGCGACCAGGGCCCAGGTGCTGTCCGAGACCAGCCCGATCAAGGTCGCCATCAGGCCGAGCACGAGCATCTGCAGCGGCGCCTGGCCCTCACCGCGGTCGACGAACTGGGGCAGCACCGCGGCCAGCATGATGTAGCCCTTCGGGTTGGACGCGCCGACGACGTAGCCCTGCCGGATCGCCCGGCCGACTGTCATCGGGGCCCGTCCCAGGTCCGTCCCGGCCGGGACCAGGAAGTCCTTGCGGTGCCGGAACGCCTCCACCCCCAGCCACACCAGGTACGCCGCCCCCGCGAGCTTGAGCACGGTGAAGACGAGGATGGACTCCTGCACCACCGCGCCGAGGCCGAGCGCGACCAGCGCGACGATCGTGACGAGTCCGAGGGTGTTCCCGGCCACCGAGGCCAGCGCGACCGGGCGCCCGTAGGACAGCGCGCGGCCGATCACGAAGACCACACTGGGTCCGGGGATCACGATGATGACGAACGCCGCGAGCGCGAAGGCGAGTGCCTGGTCCGACGAGATCACTCCAGCACAGTAGCCGCTTCCAGCCACTCCAGCTCGAGCTCGTCCTTCTCCTCGGCCAGCGCCCGCAGCTCCTCGGCGATCCGGCCCATCTCCGCGTAGTCGTCCGCCGCGGCCGCCATCGCCGCGTTCAGCTCGGCCTCCCGTACGCCGAGCCGCTGGAGCTGCTTGTCGATCCGCGCGACCGTCTTCCGGGCAGCGCGCTCCTCGGCGCCGCCGACCCGCGCCCGAGCCGGGGGTTGAGGAGGGCGCGCAGCGCCCGTCTCGAAACCCTCGCCGACCTGGTTTCGAGACGGTTGCTGCGCAACCTCCTCAACCAGCGAGGCGGCCCGCCTGGCCAGGTACTCGTCGACCCCGCCCGGCAGCATCCCGATCGAACCGTCGCCCATCAGCGCCCAGATGCTGTCGGTGACCCGTTCCAGGAAGTACCGGTCGTGGGAGACCACGACCAGTGTCCCCGGCCAGCCGTCGAGGAAGTCCTCCAGGACGTTGAGGGTCTCAATGTCGAGGTCGTTGGTCGGCTCGTCGAGCAGCAGCACGTTCGGTTCCGCCAGCAGCAGCTTGAGCAGCTGGAACCGCCGCCGCTCGCCGCCGGAGAGGTCGCCGAGACGAGCCGTGAGCCGGTCGCCGGTGAAGCCGAAGCGCTCCAGCATCGAGGTGGCCGAGACGTCCTGGCCGCCCGCGGTCCGGGTCACCCGGCGGATGCCCTCGATGGTGTCGAGCACCCGCGCCGTCGGCTCCTCGGGCGTCACGTCCTGGGTGAGGTGCTGCAGCGCGATGGTCCGTCCGTGCTTGACCCGGCCGACGGTCGGCTGCAGCGCGCCCGAGACCAGGTTCATCACGGAGGTCTTGCCCGCGCCGTTGACGCCGACGATCCCGACTCGGTCGCCCGGGCCGAGCCGCCAGGTCGCGTGCTTGAGCAGCGTCCGGTCACCGCGGACCAGGTCGACGTCCTCGAGGTCGACGACGTCCTTGCCGAGGCGCTGCACGGCGAACCGCTCCAGCGCGATCCGGTCGCGCGGCGGCGGCTCGTCGGCGATCAGCTCGTTGGCGGCGTCGATCCGGAACTTCGGCTTCGAGGTGCGCGCGGGCGCGCCGCGGCGCAGCCAGGCCAGCTCCTTGCGCATCAGGTTCTGGCGCCGGCTCTCGGAGGCGGCCGCCTGCCGCTGGCGTTCGGCCTTCGCGAGCACGAACGCGGCGTACCCGCCGTCGTAGGAGTCGACGACGCCGTCGTGGACCTCCCAGGTGGTCTCGCAGACGGCGTCGAGGAACCAGCGGTCGTGGGTGACGACCACCAGCGCCGAGCTCCGCTTGACCAGGTGCGCGGCCAGCCACGCCACCGCCTCCACGTCGAGGTGGTTGGTCGGCTCGTCGAGGATCAGCAGGTCGTCCGGCTCCAGCAGGAGCCGGGCCAGCGAGCATCGCCGCCGCTCGCCGCCGGACAGCCCGTGCACCGCCCTGTCCAGAGTCACCCCGGCGAGCAGCACCTCGACGACCTCGCGGGTGGTCGCGTCCGCGGCCCACTCGTGGTCGGCCTTGCCGCCGAGGACCACCTCGCGCACGGTGTGGCTGTCGTCGAGCAGATCGCGCTGGTCGAGGTAGCCGAGGTGCAGGCCGCGGGAACGGGAGACCCGGCCGCCGTCGGGCTCCTCGGTGCCGGCGATCAGGTTGAGCAGCGTCGTCTTGCCGTCGCCGTTGCGGCCGACGACGCCGATCCGCTCCCCTGCGCCCACGCCGAGACTGACTTCGTCGAGCAGGATCCGGATGCCGTAGGACTTGGTCACCTTCTCCAGGTTGACCAGGTTGCTCGCCTGCACTCTCATGCGTACCTCACCACGTGCGCACCGGCGACCGGGCCGGTCGCGACCAGGGCCCGGTGGCCGTCGTCGATCAGAGTCCCGCGCACCCGCAGCGCCTGCTCCTGGTCCGCCGCCAGCCCCAGGAACGTCGGTCCCGAGCCGGAGAGCAGGGCAGTTCGCGCTCCGGCGGCCACGACGTCGGTCGCGGTCGCCCGCAGGTCCGGACGGAGCATCAGCGCCGGGGCGGCCAGGTCGTTGCGCAGCGCGGCCGCGAAGGCGTCCTGGTCGGCGACCGCGAGCGCCGCGAGCAGCAGGTCGGGGGCGGCCGGGGTCGGACCCACGTCGCTTCCGGCCAGCTCGTCGAACGCGCGGTAGACCGACAGCGTGGCCAGACCGTCGGCGTCCGGTACGACGACCCACCACCAGGTGCCGACGTCCTCGACGGGATCGACCAGCTCGCCGCGGCCGGTACCCCGTGCGGTGCCGCCGATCAGCGCGAACGGGACGTCGCTGCCGAGCTCCGCGGCGAGCCCGAGCAGGTCGTCGTCGGAGGTCTGCAGGTCCCAGAGCCGGTCCAGCGCGACCAGGGTGGCGGCCGCGTCGGCACTCCCCCCGGCCATCCCGCCGGCGACCGGGATCCCCTTGGCGATCGAGATCCGGGCCCGGCGCGCGACGCCGTGGTGCTCGGCGAGCAGCCGACCCGCACGGATCGCGATGTTGCTCTCGTCCAGCGGGACGCCGGCCACGTCGACGTCACCCACCGGCTCGACCTCGACGCTCCAGACCGCGGAGTCGGACACGCTGACGTCGTCGTACAGGCTGACGGCCTGGTAAACGGTGTCGAGCGGGTGGAAGCCGTCCTCGCGGACGGCGCCGACGCCGAGGTGGAGGTTGATCTTCGCGGGGGCGCGGACGGTGACCGTCATCCTCGTCCCTCCTTCGCCTGCGTCCAGTCGATCCCCTCGGCGATCCGCGCGAACGCGGTGATCTCGAGCTGCTCGCCGCGGGTCATCGGGTCGATCCCGGCGTGTGCGAGCGCGGCCTCGGCGGCCGCGGCGGAACCGGCGAGGTCGCGCAGCGCCGGTCGCAGCGCCTTGCGGCGGTGGGCGAAGGCGGCGTCCACGACAGTGAAGACCTGCTCGCGGGTCGCGCTCGTCGCGGGTGGCTCGCGGCGCTCCCAGGCCACCAGGCCCGAGTCGACGTTGGGAGCCGGCCAGAAGACGTTGCGCCCGATCGCGCCGGCCCGGCGTACGTCGGCGTACCAGGCGGCCTTGACCGACGGGACGCCGTACACCTTGGAGCCGGGGGTGGCGGCGAGCCGGTCGGCGACCTCGGACTGCACCATCACCAGCCCGCGTTCCAGCGAGGGCAGCAGCGCCAGCAGGTGCAGCAGCACCGGGACCGAGACGTTGTACGGCAGGTTCGCAACCAGCGCGGTCGGCTCCGGACCGGGGATCTCGGTCACCCGGAGCGCGTCGACGAGGACGACCTCGAAGTTGCCGACCTGGTCCGGGGCGTGCGCGGCGATCGTGGACGGCAGCTCACCGGCGAGCAGCGGGTCGATCTCCAGGGCGATCACCCGCCGCGCCACCCCGAGCAGGGCCAGGGTGAGCGAACCGAGTCCGGGCCCGACCTCGACCACGACGTCGGCCGCGGTGATCTTCGAGTCCGCGACGATCCGGCGCACCGTGTTGCCGTCGATCACGAAGTTCTGCCCGCGCTGCTTGGTGGGACGCAGGTCGAGCTTCGCGGCCAGCGCACGGATCTCCGCCGCCCCCAGCAGCGAAGGCTGGGAGGAACGGCTGTCGGTCACGGAGAAAGCGTAAGGGGTTTCGAGACGCGCGCTGCGCGCGCTCCTCAACCACCGGTGCTTGAGGTGCGCCGGCTCCTCGACCACCGGTGGTTGAGGAGGGCCGACTCCTCGACCACCGGTGGTTGAGGAGTCCGCTCCTGACGACCGGTGGTTGAGGAGGGCCGTCAGGCCCGTCTCGAAACCCCTGGCGACTCAGGCGAGCTTGCCGCAGTGCGGCCAGGCGCCGTAGCCGCCGCTCTTGGCGCGCACGCGCTCGGCGACGGCGATCTGCTGCTCGCGGGAGGCCTGGTCGGGACGGCCGACGCCGCCGTTGGCCTGCCACGTGCCGATGTTGAACTGCAGGCCGCCGTAGTAGCCGTTGCCGGTGTTGATGTGCCAGTTGCCGCCAGACTCGCACTGCGCGATCCGGTCCCACACGCTGCCGTCGGGGACGGTCTTGGTGCCGACCTTCACGACGGTGGCGACGGGGGCGGTGAGCACCTTCTGGGCGACGACGACGCGCTTGAACTCGCGGCCGTTGCGGTAGACGACGCGGTAGGTGACGTCACGGACGCCGTCCTTGCCGGCCTTCACGACCGAGCGCTCGCCGGCGTACATCGAGGCGTCGGACTGCTCGGTCACCGGGGCGGCGACCTTCTCGTGGGCGACGTGCTTGCGCTCCGTGCGGACCCGGATCAAGGTGACCTTGTCGCCGCGCTGGAGCGGCTGGTCCAGCGCCGGCGTGACGATGTCGTCGGCGTCGTAGCCGGCGCCGAGGTCCTCGAGGAGGCTGCGGACATCGGGGGCCGCGGCGACCAGGGAGCGGGCGCGGGCCTTGCCGAGCTTCACGACGAAGGTCTTCGCCGTGGTGATGTCGAGGCTCATGCCCTGGCGGTCGATGGACGCGCCACGGCTGGTGGAGATGTCGGCGCCGGCGTACCGGAGGCCGAGCTGGTCGAGCGCGGTGTCGACCTTCGTCGCGGTGGTCCAGTAGGTCTTCTGCACGCCGTCGACGGCGACGGCGAGGGGACGGCTGTACCGGACGGTGACGCGACTGCCGTCGGTCACCTCGGAGTCGAGGGACGGGACGACGACGTCGCGGGAGCCGAGGTGGAGGCCTTCGCTGGCGAGGACGCCGCGGACGTCGTCACCGAAGGTGCGCACGGTCCGGGTCTTCCCGTCGACCGACAGGGTGACCTCCTGGGTGGCCGCGGCGTAGCCCACGGTGGTGGCGCCGACGGCGACGGCGATCGTGGCCACGAGGCCGATCTGCCAGGTCTTGCTGCTGCTGAGGTGCGTGAGCAGGGCGCGCACGGTTCTCCGATGTTCGCAGTCTCCGGGCCACGGCGGGCATCGCGTGGGGCGGTGGGAGCCGCCCCCGTGAAGCTGTGCGATGTCCGAGTTGTACTGATTCCGCTCCCGGCCAACAGCCATCGACCATGCCAGTGCTTGCAGCCGATGACCAAACTGCTAGCACCCCGACACGCGGGGGAGGTGGGTCAAGTCACGCTGGTTTGACCGCTTTCGTGACCTGGGTCACACGACGCCTTGCAAGCACTCCAGCAAGCACTCGGGCAAATCGGACAGCGTCCCACCTGCCTCACCCGCCCCAGGGGCCCCCGAACGCACGATCGGTGTTGGCGTCGATCGCCCGGCAGAGTCCGGCCAGGTCGTCGCCGCGCACCTCCGCCATCGCCCGGACCGTCAACGGCACCAGGTACGACGCGTTCGGGCGTCCCCGGTACGGCGTCGGCGTCAGGTACGGCGCATCGGTCTCGACCAGCACCCGATCGGCAGGCGTGACCTGCAGCGCCGCGCGCAGCCGGTCCGCGTTCTTGAACGTGACCGTGCCGGCGAAGGAGAGGTAGGCGCCCCGCTCCAGGCACGCCGCCGCGAAGGTCGAGTCGCCGGAGAAGCAGTGCATCACCCAGCGCGGCGGCGGCCCCACCTCGTCGAGGACCCGGAGCACGTCGTCGTGCGCGTCGCGGTCGTGGATCACCAGCGTCCGGTCGAGCTCGTGGGCCAGCTCGATGTGCCGGCGGAACGAGCGCTCCTGCGCCGCCGCGCCCTCCGGGCCGGTGCGGAAAGTGTCCAGGCCGGTCTCCCCGACCGCGCGGACCAGCGGGTGGGAGGCGAGCTCGGCGATCTCGGCGAGCGCCTCGTCGAGGCGGCCCTCGGCGTCGAGCCGGGGCGCCTCGTTCGGGTGCAGCGCCACCCCGGCGACGACGGCGTCGTACTCCTCGGCGACCTCGACGGCCCAGCGTGCTCCGGGCAGGTCGCAGCCGATCTGCACGATCCGCGGCACCCCGACCGACGCGGACAGCGCCAGCGCCTCGGCGACCGGCATCGGCGTGGGCGCCTCCGGCTCGTCCTCGCCGGCCCCCGGGGCGATGTCGAGGTGGCAGTGGTTGTCGACGACGGGGTGCGGCAGCGGCTCCGGCAGCTCCGGTCGCTCCCCCTCGCGGCGCGCCGACCTAGCCATCCTGCGGTCCTCCCTTGTGCACCAGGTCGTAGACGACCCGCTTCGGTACGCCGGCCCGCTTGGCGACCTCGGCGATCGCGTCCTTGCGCCGCAGCCCGGTCGCCTCGCTCTGCGCCACCAGCGCGACGAGGACGGCAGGGTCGGTGACCGGTCCGGCCTCCGGGGCGCCCTCCACGACGATCGTCACCTCGCCGCGGACGCCCTCGGCGGCCCAGTCGGCGAGCGCGCCGAGCCCGCCGCGGCGGACTTCCTCGTGGGTCTTGGTGAGCTCGCGGCAGACGGCCCCGCGCCGGTCGTCGCCGAACGCCTCCGCCAGGGCGCGCAGGGCGGCCTCGGTCCGGTGCGGCGCCTCGAAGAAGACGAGGGTCCGCTCCTCGTCGGCGAGCGCGGCGAGCCGGCGGGACCGCTCGCCGGGCTTGCGCGGCAGGAAGCCCTCGAAGCAGAACCGGTCCACCGGCAGGCCGCTGACAGCGAGCGCGGTGAGAACCGCCGACGGGCCGGGCACGGACGTCACGGGGACGTCGTGCTCGACGGCGGCGGCGACAAGCCGGTAGCCGGGGTCCGAGACGCTCGGCATGCCGGCGTCGGTGACCAGTACGACCCGCTCGCCGGCCAGCAGAGCCTCCAGGAGCTGCGGGGTCCGCGCCTGCTCGTTGCCCTCGAAGTAGGAGACCACCCGGCCGCGCAGCTCGATACCCAGGTCGGAGGTCAGCCGCTTGAGCCGGCGGGTGTCCTCGGCGGCGACCACGTCGGCGCCGGCCAGCTCGGCGGCGAGCCGCGGCGGCGCGTCCTCGACCCGGCCGATCGGCGTACCGGCGAGCACGAGGGTGCCGCTGGTCGGAAGGTCGCCCGTCATGCGGCCGATCATGTCAGGCGGGCAGCCACGGTCCTCGTAGGGTGACCGTCGTGACGGCAACCCTGGAGACGCGCGAGACGCTCTCCCGCACCGCGTCGGGCGAGGTGGTCCCGACCGCGGTCGAGCGCGCCCGGCCGCGCGCCTGGGACCCCGATCCGGTGATCAGCTGGGCCGCCAGCCTCGGCGTCGCGTTCCTGGCCGCGTTCCTGCGGCTGTGGAAGCTGGACCGGCCGAAGGCGTTCCTCTTCGACGAGACCTACTACGCCAAGGACGCGTGGTCGCTGGTCCACCACGGCTACGTCACCAATTACGTCGACAACGCGAACACGAAGATCCTGGCCGGCAACCTGGACGGTCTCTGGAAGACCGGCGACCCGAGCATGGTCGTGCACCCGGAAGTCGGGAAGTACTTGATCGGGCTGGGCGAGCTGGTCGCCGGGATGACGCCGTTCGGCTGGCGGGTGGTGCCGGCGCTCGCCGGGTCGCTGATGGTGCTGCTGATGATCCGGCTGACCCGCCGGGTCACCGGCTCGACGCTGCTCGGCCTCACCGCCGGTCTGCTGATGACCTTCGACGGCCTGCAGCTCGTGCTCTCCCGGCTGGCGCTGCTGGACATCTTCCAGGCGACCTTCGTGCTCGGCGCGGTCACCTGCCTGGTGGCCGACCGGGACTGGTTCCGCGCCCGGCTGGCGCGCTCGGCCGCCGACGACGGCACCCTGTCGGGCTGGGGTCCGCGGGTGCTCTGGCGGCCGTGGCTGCTGGCCAGCGGCGTCTGGTGGGGCCTGGCGCTCGGCACGAAGTGGTCCTCGCTCTACCCGCTGGCGGCGTTCGGGCTGCTCTTCTGGTTCTGGAGCGCGGGTGCCCGGCGCTCGTTCGGGGTCCGCTGGTCGCTGCCGCGGGCAGCGGTCGCGGACGCGCTGCCGGCGCTGGGCTACGTGGTGCTGCTGCCGGTGCTGATCTACCTGGCGAGCTGGACCGGCTGGCTGATGCACGCCGACGTCTACGAGCAGCACCTCTCGCACACCCAGTACGGCCCCTACTGGGGCAGCTATCTGAAGCACGACGCGCACGGGTTCTTCCCCGAGCTCGTCCAGTCGCTGCGCTCGCTGTGGCACTACCACCAGGACGTGTGGGCGTTCCACACCCACGGCCTGAACGACGCGACGCACGTCTACCAGTCGAACCCGCTCGGCTGGCCGATCCTGAACCGTCCGGTCGGCGTCGACGCGCAGCTCGACATCGCCCCGGGCGCACAGGGTTGCACCGCGACCGGGTCCGAGACCTGTCTGCGTCAGGTGCTGCTGCTCGGGACCCCGGCGCTGTGGTGGTTCTCGACGCTGGCGCTGGCGTGGTCGGCGATCGCCTGGATCGGCAAGCGGGACTGGCGCTACGGCATCGTCGTGGTCGGCGCGCTCAGCACCTGGCTGCCCTGGCTGCGGTTCGACGACCGCCCAATCTTCAGCTACTACGCGATCGTGATCGAGCCGTTCCTGATCCTGGGAGCGACCCTGCTCCTCGGCGAGATCCTCGGCCGCGCCGCCCCCGGCACCCAGCGGCGGAGGATCGGAGCGGCCGTCGCCGGCGGCATCGTGGTCGTGATCATCGCGAACTTCGCCTGGTTCTGGCCGATCTGGACCGACGGCCTGCTCACCCAGACCGAGTGGCTGCAGCGGATCTGGTTCAAGAGCTGGATCTGATCCCGGTTGAATCCGACCTCCCGGTCACTCGAGTCCGGGATGATGGCCAGGTGCCCTGGAGTCCCTCGTTCGGCGACGCCGTCCCCGATCCGCGCCTCGACCCGGTCCGCGACCGTGCGGCCCGGCTGGAGCACGACGCGCAGGCGTGCGGCTACGTGCTCGTCGAGACCGACTTCATGGCGGCGCAGCTCGGCGGCGTGCTGTGGTGGCGACGGTGGGCGACGCCTCAGGAGTACGCCGTCGTGCTGACCCGGCTCGGCGAGGAGACCCGCGAAGTGGCCGTCGGCAACGACGACCTCGACATCGTCGCCCGGTGGGCGGCCGACGGCTTCACCGACGGTGGTGCGACGTACGCGATGGTCTGGCTCGACCAGGCCGAGTCACGCCGGGTGCACGACGAGGTCTTCGCGCACCACCACTGAGCCCGGCTCGACCGACCACCGGGCTGGATTCAACGGTTGCTAGACCCCGGCCCCGGCGATGGGCGGAGCGGTCGGGTCGGCGCCCTCGGCGCCCTGCTCGCGGCGCATGTACTCCTCGATCGCGTTGACGTCGTCCTTCGCGCGGGTCACGACGGTGAGCAGGTCGTTCATGGTCGCGACCTCCTCGACCTGCTCCTTGATGAACCACTGCATGAACTGCTCGGCGGCGAAGTCGTTGTCCTCGCGGGCGGTCCGGGTCAGGGCGAAGATCTGCTCGGTGACCCGGCGCTCCTGGGCCAGGGCGAGCTCGACCGGCGCGACGATGTCGGTGAAGGAGGTCTCCGGGGCCTCGACGCCGGGGATGCTCACCTCGCAGTCGGTGTCGAGCAGGAACTGGACCATCATCATCGCGTGGTCGCGCTCCTCGAGCGCCTGCCCGTAGAAGAAGGCCGCCAGCTGAGGCATCGTGAGCGCGTCGTAGTGGATCGCGCACGCGATGTACTGCTGGTGGGCGGCGAACTCGTTGCCGATCTGCTGGTTCAGCTGCTCGGCAAAGCGGGTGGCGGTCAAGGCGGGTCCTCCCCGGTCGGGTCAGGCAGCCAGAGACTTCTTCTTGCCCGACTTCTTCAGCGTCTTCTTGTCGATGCGTACGGCGGTCGCGAGCTCGGACTTGGTGATCTTCTTGCCGACCTTGACCTTGACCTTCGGACGGGCCTTCTTCGGCGTCTTCTTGGTCAGCGGCTTCCCGGTCAGGTCGACCCGGACGAGCTCGCGCTTGTGCACACCGTATCCGGACGGCAGGTCGCCGTCCTTGAGCATCCGGATGGGGCAGCGATCGCAGCGTGTCGTCTTCACGCAGCACTTCGTCTTCGGAAGCTTGAGTGCCTTGCCCATGCAGGGGACCTTAACATGGAGTTAGGCGCGCCTTACCTAAGAAGAGATTCAGTTCACAGGCGTGAGCCGGAAGACCCGGATGTCCCGGTCGGTGCGGCCCCGGTAGGCCGAGTACGCGGCGGCGACCTCGATCATCCGCCGGTACGCCGCCTCCGCCTCGTCGCCGGAGAGCGGCTCCGCGACCACGTCGATCCGCCGGCCGCGGACCACCGCCACCGCACGGGGCTCGGCGAGCAGGTTGCCGGTCCACGCCGGGTGGTGCTGCTGGCCGAAGTTCGAGCCCACCACGACGATCGTGCCGCCGTCGCGGGCGAACAGCAGCGGGCTGACCCGGACCTGGCCGCTCTTGCGACCGACCGTCTCCAGCAGCATCGTCGGCGCGCCGACCGGGCCGAGCAGCGTGCGGCGCCCGTTCGTGCGGATCAGCAGCTTGCGGTCCAGCGGCATCAGTGTGCGCACCGTCCAGGACCCGACCTTGGTGGAGGCGAACTTCACCGCACCGCGGGCGAGCAACGACTCGGGGTTGCCCCAGAGCTCCTCGGGGATCTCCGACATGGGGTCAGTCAACCAGCACCGGCGTCCCGGCCCCGGAAATGGACGCCCTCCCCCGGCCGCCGGATCGGCAGTAGCCTGCCCGCTGCACCTACTGGGACTTCCTTCCCTCCCGAGGAGAACCATGCCGAACCTGAGCTCGCTGCCCGGAGCACCTCTCGTCGCCCGCGCCGGCCTGGAGGCCCGCGCCCTGACCGTTCTCGCCCGCGCCGGCGCGGTCGGGGTCCAGTCACCGCGCAAGGTCGCGGCGACCCTGAAGTCGCTCTCCTCCTTCGGGCCGTTCGGCGCCGCGGTCAACCTGGCCGCGATCCGGCATCCCCAGCAGCTGGCGATCACCGACGACCGCGGCGACCTCACCTACGCCGCGATGGACGAGCAGATCAACCGGCTCGCGCACGCGCTGCTCGCCCAGGGCCTCCGGCCGGGCGACGGCGTCGGCATCCTCTGCCGCAACCACCGCGCGCCGCTGATCGTCGGGTTCGCCGCCTCCCGGGCCGGCCTGCGCAGCCTCTGGCTGAACACCTCCTTCTCCCCTCGCCAGGCCCGCGAGGTCTGCGAGCGCGAGGGCGTCGACCTGCTCGTCCACGACGAGGAGTTCACCGAGACCGTCGCCGAGGTCGCGCCGAAGTTCGGCAAGTACCCCACCGTCGTCGGGCCCGGACCGGACGCGCTCGACGAGCTCATCGCCACCGGCTCCCCCGAGCTGCCGCCGGCACCCGAGAAGCCGGGCCGGATCGTGCTGCTCACCAGCGGCACCACCGGCACCCCGAAGGGCGCGCCGCGCTCGGACCCGAAGGGGTTCACCATCCCCGGCGCCGTCCTCGAGCGGCTGCCGATGCGGTCGTGCGAGACCACCGTGATGGGACCTCCACTGTTCCACGGCACCGGGCTGCTGCTCGCGCTGATCACGATCTCGCTGGGCTCGCGGCTGGTCCTGCGCCCGAAGTTCGACCCGCGCCAGATGCTCACCGACATCCAGGACCAGCGCGCCTCCACCATCTGCGTCGTCCCGGTGATGCTCCAGCGCATCCTCGAGCTCGGTGACGAGGAGGTGCTCGGCTACGACCTGAGCTCGCTGAAGTGCGCGTTCACGGCCGGCTCCCAGCTGCCCGCCGCCGTCTCGGCGCACCTGACCGAGCTGCTCGGCGACGTCGTCTACAACCTGTACGGGTCGACCGAGGTGTCGGTCGCGACGATCACCACCCCGGACGACGTCCGCACCGCGCCGACCTCCGTGGGTCGCCCGGCGCTCGGCGTACGGATCCGGATCCTCGACGACCAGGGCCGGGACCTGCCCCAGGGCGAGACCGGCCGGATCTTCGTCGGCACCACCTCGCCGTTCGAGGGCTACACCGGGGGCGGCGGCAAGGACGTCGTCGACGGCCTGATGGCCACCGGCGACGTCGGCCACTTCGACCGCGAGGGCCGGCTCTACATCGACGGCCGCGACGACGAGATGATCGTCTCCGGCGGCGAGAACGTCTTCCCGCGCGAGGTCGAGGAACTGCTGCTCACCCTCGACGGCGTCGTCGACGTGGCGGTGCTCGGCGCCGAGGACGAGGCCTTCGGCCAGCGGCTGCGCGCCTTCCTGGTCGTGGCCGAGGGCGCGACGGTCAGCGAGGACGACGTCCGCGACTTCGTCCGGGACAACCTGGCCCGCTACAAGGTCCCGCGCGACGTGCACTTCCTCGACGAGCTGCCCCGCAACCCGACCGGGAAGGTGCTCAAGCGCGAGCTCGCGCAGATGTGAGGCACGCCCGGGGACGTAGGCGAGTCAGCGTCCGACGGCCTTCTCGAGCTCGGCCTTGGTCATGGACGAGCGTCCGCGGATGTTCTTCTTGCGCGCCTCGGCGTACAGCTGGTCGCGGGTGCGCCCGCCCGATCCCTTGTGCGAGCGCAGGCCACCGCGGCGGCCCGAGGAGATGTCCTCGGTCGACGTCCGGCTGCTCTCCTTCGCCTCGCCGTGGCGGGCGCGTTCCTTGTTGACGGTCCGAGCCGCGATCTCCTCGGCGACGTCCTCGCTGCGACCGCGCTCCTCGAGACCTTCCTTGATGTGCTCGTACTGGCGCTCGCGCTTCTTGCTCCACTGACCCTGCGGCATGACGACTCCTCTCCTCGGGTTCGCGGTACCCGGAGGGAGAGCAGCGAAACCGGTGCGGCTCTCAGCCGGCGGGTGCGTCCGCGGGAGGTGCTGCGGGTGGCGACACGGGTGCCGCGGGGGCCAGCCGGGCCATCAGGAAGGTGGCGGTGAGCCAGGCGGCGACCGCGCCGATCACCGCTGCCGGTACCGCCTCGAGGCCCGCCGAACCGCCCAGCAGCGCTGCCATCAGGATCCCGGCCAGCACGAGCCGGGTGCTGGCGACCATGCCGACCGCGGTGCCGACGGTGACGGCCAGCGTCGGCGAGACGTCGAACCAGATCACCGCGAACTGCGCGATCGCGATCGCGACGAAGATCGCCGGGAAGATGGCACCGCCGCGGAAGCCGCAGGACAGGCAGATCAGGTACGCGACCGCCTTGGCCACCAGCAGGACCAGGAGGATCTTCACCGAGGTCTCGGTGGTGAGGGTGGGGAGAGCGGCCTGCCCGGAGAAGAACACGTCCTGCGAGGACGCGCCGAGGCCGTCCGCGGCCAGGGCGATGAGCCCGACCAGGAGCCCCCCGCCGAGGAGCAGCACCGGCTTCGACAGGCCCCGGCGACCACCACGGACGAACCGGGTCGCGCTGGTGCGGATGAGCACCAGGACCACCGAGGCGACGATCCCGACGACGACGGCGACGAGCATGTCGCCGACCTGGGCGTTGTCGTAGAGCGGCAGACCCGGGACCGAGAGCTCGAAGGTGTCGACCCCGCTCCAGCTGCCGACACCGACGAAGATCATGTAGCCGATCGCGGCCGAGACGAACGCGGGCAGCAGGACGACGGTCTGCATCGCCCCCAGCCCCATGGCGGCGCTCGCCTCGGTGAGCAACGCGCCCGCGGGCAGCGGGCCGCCGAAGAGGGCGGAGATCGCCGACGCCGAGCCGGCCGTCGCCAGGACCTTGGTCTCCTGCTCGCCGCGCCGGAACAGCCCGGCGAAGAACACCGCGACCGCGGAGCCGAGCGCGACCAGCGGACCCTCGGGTCCGAGCACCGCCCCGAAGGCGAGGGTGCCGACCGCCGCCAGGGCGACCCCGGGGATGTCCTTGAACGGCATCGGCTCCATGACCAGGCCCTCGGACGGGTCGTGGCCGCCGTCGCCCGGGAGCATCCGGGCCAGCAGCACGATCACCGCACCGACGACCGGGAGGCCGAGCACGAAGAACCACGGTGCGTCGTCGTACCCGAGGTCGTCCGGCAGGTCGTGCCAGAGCCAGTGCTCGACCTCGTGGACGATCCCGAGCAGGGCCACGGAGACCGCCGCCGCGGGGAGGCCGATCAGTGCCCCGATCCCGATCAGGCGGAGCAGCCGCTTGCCGTCCGCGCCGCCGGCAGCCGGACCCGGCGACGGCGCATGTGCGGTAGCCATGCCTGACGGTATCGGCGCTCGGTCGGCCGGGCCGTCGTACGAATCGGGTGAGCCTGCGACACCGACCGCCGAACCGCCCGGGAAAGGGCGCCCCGGGCACTACCGTTGACGCGTGAGCGACACGCGTCCGGACGGCGAGGGGAACGACGCGGCCGCCGACATGTTCATGCGCGGCGTCGAGGCGACCCTTGCCCGGCTGCCCGGCCCGTTGTCGCGCGTCGCCTGGGCGCTGCTCGACCGGTGGCCGGGCCGGATCGCCATCGGCACCGCGAAGTCCTGCGTCCGGATCGAGCTCTTCGACCGGTCGATGACGATCGCCGCGCAGCTGTTCACCTCGGTCTTCCCGATCCTGATCGCGGTGGCCTCCTGGGTGCACCCCGACGTCAGCCAGATCGCCGGCCAGAGCGCTCTCCCCGGTGCCAGCGAGGCTGCCGTCGCCCAGGCGCTGGAGTCGCCGACGAACGCCACCTTCGGCCTGGTCGGCACCTTCATCGTGCTGGTCTCGGCGACCAGCCTCTCCCGGGCGATGACCCGGGCCTGGGCCGCGATCTGGGAGCTGCCACGGCCCAAGAGCAAGCTCGGCTCGGCCTGGCGCTGGGTCGCGGTCGTGCTCGGCCTGGCGACCTCGCTGGTCGTCGTACGGGAGGTCGTGCGGTTGGCCGGCGACATCCCACCGGGCCACTTCTGGGAGGTCGTGGTCGCCTTCGCCTGCGACGTCACGGTCGCGATCGCCGTGCCGTGGATCCTGATGGCGGGCGTGCTCAGCGTCCGGCACCTGACACCGGGCGCGCTCATCTACGCGACGGCGATGGCGTTCATCCGGCCGGCCTCCGGGGTGTTCCTGCCGCAGGCCCTGGAGACGAGCGCGAGCCGCTACGGCTCGATCGGCGTCGCCTTCACCTACCTGGCCTGGTTGTACGCGATCGCGTGGGTACTGCTCGTCGCCGGCGTCCTGGGTGCGGTCGTGGTGAAGGACCGCGGCGTCGTCGGCGCGTGGCTGCGCGGCAGCCACGAGCCCGGCACACTGCCGCCGCCGGAGGTCGCGGACGACGACGAGGCTCTTGACCGGCCCGATCCCCGGGTCGAGCATGAGTCCCGTGACGGCTGACGAGGTCGACTACCTGGTCGTGGGGGCCGGGGCCGCCGGGATGGCGTTCACCGATGCCCTCATCGACCACGCCGACGTCAGCGTTGCCCTGGTCGACCGCCGGTACGGCGTCGGCGGGCACTGGCTCGACGCGTACCCGTTCGTGCGGCTGCACCAGGCCGCGTCCTTCTACGGCGTCGCCTCGACGCTCCTCGGCTCCGGCAGCCTCCAGACGTCCGGACCCGAGGCCGGGCTCGCCGAGCGGTCCACCGCGCCCGAGATCCTGGCGTACTACGCCCGGGTGCTGCGGGAGCGGATGACCGGCTCCGGGAAGGTGACCTTCCACCCGCACTGCGAGCACCTCGGCGGCGGCGAGTTCGTGTCCCGGGTCTCCGGCCGGCGCCACCAGCTGCGGGTGCGCCGGGCCGTGGTGGACGCGCGCTACCTCTCCCCCGTCATCCCGGCGATCGCGCCGCCCCCGTTCGAGGTCGGGTACGGCGCCAAGGTCGTCCCGGTCAACGACCTCGTCCGGCTCGGCGGCGCCAGCTCGCAGTACGTCGTCGTCGGGTCCGGCAAGACCGCGACCGACGCGTGCATCTGGCTGCTGGCGAACGAGGTCGACCCGGACGCGATCCGCTGGGTGCGGCCGCGCGAGCCGTGGATGCAGAACCGGGCCCGCGTTCAGCCGGACCCGGCCGTCTTCATCGACATGGCCGCCGACGTGATGCTGTCGGCCACCGAGGCCTCGACGCCCGACGACTTCTTCCTCCGGCTCGAGGAGCGGGAGGTGATGCTGCGCATCGACCGGTCCCGGACGCCGACGATGGCGAAGGCGCCGACGCTCGCGCAGTGGGAGCTCGACACGCTGCGGACGCTGGAGGACGTCGTCCGGCTCGGCCACCTGCGCCGGGTCGACCGCGGCCGGCTGGTGCTCGACGAGGGCGACACGACCACCACCCCGGACGCCGTGGTCGTGCACTGCGCCGGCGAGGGCCTGCGCTACCCGCCGCTGACGCCGATCTGGGACGGGGCGACGATCACCCTGCAGCCGGTACGGGTCGGCTACCCGTGCTTCGCCGCCGCGCTGATCGGGTTCGTCGAGGCGACCGTCGCCGACCCGGCCGAGAAGAACCGGCTCTGCCCGCCGACGCCGTACTCGGACACGCCGGCGGACTTCGCCCGGATGCAGGTGCTGGGCACCCGCGCGTCCGCTTCGTTCACCTCCGACCCCGCGATCAAGGCGTGGGCCGACACGGTGCCGCTGAACCCGGCGCGGATCCCGCCGGAGCGGGTCGACGACCCGGCGCTGACCGGCGCCGTCGACCGCTTCCGCAGCCACGTCGGTCCGGGGCTGGAGAGCCTGGAGACCCTGTCCCGGATGGCCTGAACGGGCCGGGCCCTCGTCAGAGCCAGCCGGTCTCGGTGTCCAGGGTGGTGCGGTCGAGGGATGCCAGCAGGTCCAGCTGCGGACCGGTCCGGGGCAGCTCGTGGCGGAAGAAGTACGCCGCCGCGGCCCGCTTCCCGTCGTAGAAGTCGCCCTCCCGGTCGCCGACGGCGAGCAGCTGCTCCAGCCAGACCCAGGCGATCACCGTGTGGCCGACCGCCTCCAGGTACGTCGACGCGTTGGCCAGCGCGAGCCGCGGGTCGCCCGTCGACCAGAGCGCGGCGGTCACCTCGACGACCCGGTCCAGGGTGGCGGCGAGATCCGCGGCGTACGCGGCGGCGTACGGGTGGTCGCCGGCGCGGGTGATCGTCCCGCGGATCAGGTCGGTCAGGGCGAGCAGCCCGGCGCCGTCGTCCATCACGACCTTGCGGCCGAGCAGGTCCTGGGCCTGGATGCCGTGGGTGCCCTCGTGGATCGGGTTGAGCCGGTTGTCGCGGTAGTGCTGCTCGACGTCGTAGTCGCGGGTGTAGCCGTAGCCGCCGTGGACCTGGATGGCGAGGTCGTTGGCGGCCAGGCACCACTGCGAGGGCCAGCTCTTCGCCACCGGGGTGAGCACGTCGAGGAGCAGGTGGGCGGCCGTACGCTCCTCCGCGGTGGCCGCGGTGCGTTCCTCGTCGACCAGCCGGGCGCAGTAGAGCAGCAGGCCCAGAGCCCCTTCCACGTAGGCCTTCTGGGCCAGCAGCATCCGCTTCACGTCGGCGTGCTCGACGATCGGCACCGGCGTCGCCGAGCCCGGCAGCCGTCCCTGGACCCGCTCCTTGGCGTACTGCAGCGACTTCAGGTAGCCGGTGCAGCCGAGCGCGACCGCGCCCAGCCCGACGCCGATCCGGGCCTCGTTCATCATGTGGAACATGTAGGCGAGGCCGCGGCCCTCCGTGCCGATGAGGTCGCCGACGGCGCCGTCGCGCTCGCCGAAGTTGAGCAGCGTGTTCGTGGTGCCGCGGTAGCCCATCTTGTGGTTGAGGCCGGCGAGGGTGACGTCGTTGCGGGTGCCGTCGGGCAGCACCTTGGGGACGATGAAGAGGCTCAGCCCCTTCACGCCGGCGGGCGCACCGGCGACCCGGGCGAGGACGAGGTGGACGATGTTCTCGGCGAGGTCGTGCTCGCCGCCGGAGATCCACATCTTGTTGCCGAAGAGCCGGTAGCTCCCGTCCGGCCGCGGCTCGGCCCGGGTGGCGACGTCGGCGAGCGAGGACCCGGCGCCCGGCTCGGAGAGGCACATCGTGCCGAAGTAGCGGCCCGCCAGCATCGGCCGTACCCAGGTCTCCACCTGCTCCGGCGAACCGTGCGCGAGCACCAGGTTGGCGTTGGCCGCGGTGAGGAAGGCGTAGCCCGAGGTGCCGACGTTGGCCGCCTGGAACCAGGTCGTCAGCGCGCTGGCGACGACCTGCGGCAGCTGGCCGCCGCCGACGGACTCGTCCATGCCGGCGGCGATCAGGCCGGAGTCGAAGTACGCCGCCAGCGCCTCCGCGACCTCCGGGATCAGGTGCACCCGCTCGCCGTCGAACGTCGGCTCGTTCGCGTCGGCGAGCTTGTTGTGCGGCGCGAAGTGCTCGGTGGCGATCGTCGTCGCCAGGTCCATCGCCGCGTCGAAGGTCTCCCGCGAGTGCTCGGCGTACCGCGGCCGCGCGGTCAGCTCCTCGCAGTCCAGCCACTCGTAGAGCAGGAAGTCGAGGTCGCGTCGGGACATCAGCAGGGACGAGGACGACATGCATCCCAACCTAGGCGGTCCGCCGACGCCGCCTGATCACGGATCCCCCGATTCCGTGATCAGGCGGCGGGAATGCGGACGCGGAAGCAGGTGCCGGCCCCCAGCTCCGAGGACACCCCCACCGCGCCGCCGTGGCCCTGGGCGATCGACTCGACGATCGCGAGTCCCAGACCGGTTCCGGGGATCTCGCGTCCCGCGGCGTTCGAGGCCCTGAAGAACCTCGTGAAGACCTCGTCCTGCTCGTCGACCGGGATCCCGATACCGGTGTCGCGCACCTCCAGCAGCGCCTGCCCGTCCCCTCGGCTCAGCATGCAGAGGACGAGGCCGCCGGGAGGCGTGTACTTCACCGCGTTGCTCACCAGGTTGGTCAGCATCCGTTCGAGCTGGTCCGGATCTCCGAGCACGAAGACCGGGACATCGGGGACCTCGAAGAAGAGATCCACGGCCGGGGAGGGGGAGGCCGAGGTCATCTTCTCCTGCGTCTTCTTCTGCGTCGCCGCCACGACGGCACGCAGATCCACCCGGACGTAGGCGCGGCGCGCCACCCCCGGTTCCAGCGTGAACGTCGTGAGCAGATCCGCGGCGAGCGCACGCAGTTCGTCGCCGTTCCGGCGGATGCCGGCGATGAAACGCCGCTGCCGGTCCGACAGGTTGTCGGGTTCGAGCTCGAGCAGCTCGGCGTACCCGATGATGCCGGCGATCGGGCCGGCGAGCTCGTGGATGGTCGCGGCCACGAAGTCGCTGCGCTCGACGTCCAGCGCCTGCAGCTGCTCGACGACGCTATGCTCCCGGGTGAAGGTCTCCTCGAAGATCGCCCGGGTCTGCGCGTCGACGACGTACGCGGTGAACACGTCGGCGAGGGTCTGCGCCGCGCGCATCTCGACCTCGGCGAGTGGACCCGGGGACATCCGGTACAGATCAAGGGCGCCCACGGCGGCGCCGCCCTTGCGCAGCGGGAAGGCGAAGACGCCGGACAGACCCCGGCCGCGGGCCTCCCGGTTGAACGCCGGGAAGTCCTCCTCCAGCGCCAGGTCGGGGACCGACACCGGCTGCATGGTCTGCTGCGCGCGGAAGCAGGGGCCCTGGTGGAGGGATCGCTGGAGATTCTCGAACGTCAGCGAAGTGGCGTCGGAGGCCGCGAGGTACGCCGGTGTCGTGGCCGTGGGGAACAGGACGATGCCTGCCCCGTCGACCGGCAGCAGGTCCGCGGTCTCGCACGTCGCCCGGTCGAGGGTGGCCTGGACCGAGGCGTCACCCGAGGGCGTGACCGCCCATCGGCTGATCAGCTGAGAAACGCGATCCATCGACACGACCCATCGCTCGAGTGCCGAGCTCCGCGGGGTCTGGTCGGAGAGGCCGCGCAAGATGCGGGCCTCCTCGCACGTTACCAGCCTCCGGCCGTACCGCCTATGCTCGTGAGGACGTCGTGTGCTTGCGCGATCGAGAGCACCTGGTGGTGGTCGGTGAAGGGTCGAGATGACGAGCGGGCGTCGGTCGAGCGGTCCGCGTGACGCGCCGACTCGAGGAACTCTGTCGGACGTGCCGAGAGGAAGCGAGTGTCGACGGGGTCGGTCTCGCGGTTCTGTCGAGCGAGGGCGTCCCGGAGACGACGTTCGTCTCCGACGCGCGCTCGCGATTGATCGAGGATCTCCAGTTCACGCTCGGGGAGGGACCCTGCGTGGACGCGGTCAGATCAGGGTCTCCGGTGCTGCTCGACGACCTCCGTGCCGTGTCCGACGCGACACGGCGGTGGCCGGCTTTCGCCCAGGAGGCCGAGGCCTCCGGCGTCCGTGCGGTGTTCGCGTTCCCGGTCCAGGTCGGGGCGATCGCGCTCGGGACGCTCGACCTCTACCGCTCAGAGCCGGGCATCCTCGACGCGGACCAGCTCGCCGCCTCGCTCCGCACCGTCGACCGCATCGCCGCGGTCCTGCTGGAGATGGGTGAGGCCGGTGGTGACGCGGTCACCGAGCCGTCGTACCGGATGGTGGTGCACCAGGCCGCCGGGATGGTGATGGTGCAGATGGGTACCAATATCGCGAGCGCCCTGGCGCGGCTCCGCGCGACCGCGTTCAGTGAGGGGGTCCTCGTCCACGTACTCGCTGCCGACGTCGTGGCCGGACGCCGTCGTTTCTCGAAGGAAGAGCTATGAACACTCAAGCAGGTAGCGGCACCAGCAGGTGGCAGGGAAGCACGGGCGCACTGCTCTCGGAGCGGTTCGTCGCACTGGCGGACTCGCTGGTCGCCGACTACGACGTGGTCGAGCTGCTCGAGGGCCTGGTCCGGAGCTGCGTCGACCTCCTCGACGTCGACGAGGGCGGCCTGCTGCTGGTCGACCAGCGCGGGCAGCACCTGCAGGTGGTGGCCGCCTCGAGCGAGGCCGCCCGGCTGGTGGAGCTCCTGCAGCTCCAGTCCGAGGAAGGTCCGTGCCTGGAGTGCGTCGCGACCGGCATCCCGGTCACGGTCGCGGATCTCTCGACCGAGCGCGAGCGCTGGCCGACCTTCGCCCCGGCGGCGATGTCCGTGGGGTTCACCGCCGTGCACGCGCTGCCGCTGCGGTTGCGCGAGGAGACGATCGGCGGTCTCAACCTCTTCACCACCGGGGCGCGGCGGCCCCTCGACGACGAAGACCTGCGCATCGCCCAGGCGCTCGCGGACGTCGCGACGATCGGGATCCTGCAGCAGCGCTCGATCTCGCGGTCCTCCCTGCTGGCCGAGCAGCTGCAGACCGCGCTCAACTCCCGGATCGTCGTGGAGCAGGCCAAGGGGGTGCTGGCCGAACGCGGCGGCCTGGACATGGAAGGTGCCTTCGAGCGGCTGCGCGCCTATGCCCGCACCCACAACGAGAAGCTGAGTGAGGTCGCCGGCCGGCTCGTCCACCAGGAGCTCTCCGCCGACACGGTGCTGCTGCCGCACGAGGACCCTGCGTAGGCCCTCAGAGAATGGCCCCCCGAGGTTCCACCTCGATCGCCGAGACACCCCGGGCATACAGGACCACCAGCCGGCCACCGTGCCGGCAGCGCAGCAGACCCGCGTCGCTGGCCAGCCGGGCGACGACCTGCTCGATCACCTCGGCTTCGTCGGCCGCGCCGTTGTCCTCGTAGGTGACGTCCATGGTTCCACCGCCCGTGAGCCGGACACGCAGCACGACGGCGGCGGCCACGGTCACGCCCCGATCGCGGTCGTGGGGACAGGGATGGAACGGATCGACGTCGTCATGACGCCCGCCTCTCGGCCGGGACAGCCGCCGGGTTGCGGCCTCGTCGTCGGCCAGTCCCCACCAACCCTACGTCCAGACCTTGTGGGCGGCGGATCGGTGCGACGATCCGCGCGGCGGAGCCCACTAGGGTGGCGCCATGAGCGACCAGGCCTCGGCGAGCCGCATCCTGCGGGCCGCGGAGGTGCTGATGGCCGAGCGCGGACTCGGCGCGTCGCTCCAGGACATCGCCGGCGAGGCGGGCCTGCGCAACAAGTCGGCGGTGCACTACTACTTCGGGAGCCGGGACGGGCTCGTCGCGGCGGCGGTCAACGCGCGCCTGAACGAGATGGAGAGCACCCGGATGCAGATGCTCGCCGACGCCGAGTCCGGGGGTCGGCGCGACGACGTGCGGTCCCTGGTCTCGATGCTGGTGCTGCCGATGGTCCAGATCGTCGACGGCCCCGGCTCGACGCACTTCGCCCGGTTCTTCGACCGGCTCCGCTACCACCCGGCGATCAACGACGAGCACGTGCTGCGGGACGCCGGCCATCCGTCGTTGCGGATCATCGTCGGCCGGATCTCGAACAGCCTCACGGGGGTCCCGGTTGCCGAGCGCCGCTTCCGCACCGACTCGATGGCGTCGTGCCTGCTCAGCCTGGTCGCGGACTACGAGCGCGTGGCGGACTCGCTCACCGCCGAGGTCCGGGAGCGTCGTCACCAGGAGCTGGTCGACGTCCTGACCGGCCTCGTCACCGCCTCGACCTCGGCACCGGTCCGGCACTGAGCGCGCCGCATCGGGCTAGGCCGTCGACGCAACTTAAGGCGAAGCCCTTGACTCGCTAAGGGGTCAGGGGCCTAGGGTGCGAACCCGAGGCGCGACTCTCCCACGCGCCCGCTCACCGCTGGAGGCACGGATGCTCAAGCCGACCGTCGTACGGGCGAAGCGCGCGGTCGCGCTGGCCGCGTGCCTGACCCTTGCCGTGACCGGCATCTCCGCGTTCAGCCCGAGCGCCGCGACGGACGGCACCAGCCCCAGCGCGACGCCTCAGCGGCTTCGCCACACCGGTCCGTGGTTCACGGGCGCGGACGGCAAGGTCGTCGTCATCCACGGGACGAACATGATCAACAAGTTCGCGCCGTACGTCCCGTCGGCGCTCGGGTTCGGCGAGGACGACCTGCAGTTCCTCCAGGACAACGGGTTCAACGGCATCCGCCTCGGGCTGACCTGGGCCGCGGTCGAGCCCACCCCCGGGCACTACGACGACGCCTACATCGACCAGATGATCGCCCTCGCCGACACCGCCGCGAGTCACGGGATGATCCCGCTCGTCAACTTCCACCAGGACGGGTACAGCGAGAAATTCGGCGGGAACGGTGCGCCCGGCTGGGCGACCCTCAGCTTCGGGATCCCGGGGCTGACCTTCCTGCCTCCCCCGGCGAACGTGCTCCCCGGGGCCGCCATCGCGAACGAGAGCTTCTGGGCCAACGCCAAGGCCACCGACGGGATCGGGCTTCAGGACCACTACGCCGCCGCGTGGAAGCACGTCGCGCAGCGCTTCGCCGGCGACCCGCGCACCGTCTTCGAGGTGGACAACGAGCCCTCCCCCGGGATCCTCGACGTCGCCACCTGCGCCCTGCCGATCGGCTGCCCGCTCTTCGACACGTTCAAGCTGGCGCCGTTCCACCGCAAGGTGCTCGCGTCGATCAGGTCCGTCGACCCGGACCGGCTGGTCTTCGTCGAACCGCAGGCCTTCTTCGGCCTCGGGTCACGGACCTGGCTGCCGTCGATGAACGATCCCCAGGTCGGCTTCGGCTTCCACGACTACTGCGCGCTGGCCCTGGTGCCGCTGCCACTTCCCCTGCCGACGGCACCCTGCGACCTGCTCACCGGGCTCAACCTGGCCAACGCGGCGGCACACTACCGGTCGACCGGCGAGCCGTTGCTGATGAACGAATTCGGCGCCGGCGACACCGACGCCGTGGTGGCGAGCCTGCTGGACCAGGCAGACACGAAGATGGTCAGCTGGATGCACTGGGCCTACTGGGGACAGGACTTCGGCAAGTCGGCGACGTACGGGTTGATCAACGACATCGGCAAGTCGCCCGACACCGCGAACATCAAGCAGGGCCTGCTCACGGTCCTCACCCGGCCGTCGCCGCGCACCGTCGCCGGGACGCCCCGCAGCTGGGGCTGGGACCAGGCGACGTCGACCTTCCGGGCGGCGTACTCGACCGACCGCGCCGACGGCACCGGACGGTTCCCGGCAGGCGCGACCTCGGAGTTCTTCCTGCACCCGAGGTTCTTCCCGAACGGCTACCAGGTGCAGGTCACCGGCGGCGTCGTCACCTCGGCGCCCGGCGCCCCGCGGCTGAGGATCGCCGGGCTCCCGGGAGCGGCCGAGGTCGTCGTGACGGTGACGAGTTCCTAGACGTCGGTCGGGAGCTGCGAGACCGGCAACGTCCACCGCGGCGTACGTCGCTCGCGCCAGGCAGCGGGCCCCTCCGCGGCGTCCGGGTGATTCATCAGGACGCGGTGGGCCCGGGTCTCGGCCGCCGCGATCTCGTCGCCGCCCAGGTCCGACCAGAGCAGCCGCTTGCTGAGCGCCAGGGCCGCCGGGCTCACGTTGCTCGCGACGTCGCGGGCGACCGCCAGGGCCTCCGGGAGCACCTCGGCTGCCGGCAGCGACCGGGTCGCCACGCCACGTACCGCCGCCTCGGCTCCCCTCATCGGGCGCCCGGTGAGGAGCAGCTCGGCCGCCAGCGCGGTCCCGACCAGGCGCCGCAGGGTGAAGTGGCTCTGCGCGTCGCCGATCATGCCGCGTCGTACCTGCGGGATCGCGAGCTTGGCGTCCTCGGCGACCAGGCGGAGGTCGCACTGGAGCGCGATCGTCAGGCCGATGCCGATCGCGTGGCCGTTGATCGCGGCGATGACCAGCTTGCGCACCTGGAAGGCCGGCGGATCCACCGGCGAGGCCGAGAACGTGGCGCCCGGGTCCTCGAACGCACCCGATCCCGCGCTCAGGTCCGCCCCGGCGCAGAACGCGGAACCGTCCCCGCCGGCCCCGGTGAGGACCACGACCCGGACGGCGTCGTCCTCGTCGCAGGACCGCAGCGCGGCGCTCAGGGCGCGCCCGGTCGCGCGCGAGAACAGGTTGAGGCCGTCGCCCCCGTCGAGGGTGATCAGGGCGACGCCGTCCGCGTCGACGGAGAGGGTCACTTCGGTGCTCATCGGGTCAGATCCTTCGTCCGCTGGTCGCGAGGTGGTGCGAGGAGTCTGTCAGCAAGCGGGTGGGACCGAGACGGTTACGTTCACGGCGCTCACCACGCTGTCCTACGCGCGCGAACCCGCACCTCCGAGTTCGCCGACCCCGTTCGGGAGGTCCTGGTCCCGATGGGCGTCACCTTCTGCGTGGGCCTCGGTGCCGATCGGGCGTCTGCTCTCGCCTCGCACGAGCGCGCGCTGCAGACCGCCTGGGCCCCGGCGGGCTAAAGGCCCGCGCGCCGCGCCTCCGGGAGCTGCGGGTACGGGGTCCGAGCGACCCCGAGAGTTCCGGTGCAGGCCAACGGCCGGGCCTGCAGGAAGACGCCGACGCGATGGGTCTTCTCCTTGAGCGCGTGCGTCATGACGCTGGCGTGGCCACCCTTCTTGTACGCGAAGTCCTGGGCCAGGCCGTAGGTCTTCCACAGGCTGATCGAGGTGTGCTCGTACGGCACCTGCGAGGAGATGTCGATGCTGCCCCGGTGCCCGGGATGGTGGGCGGCCCGGCTGGCGGCGTGCACGTTGTTGCGCACGAACTCGACCAGCCGACCCGGCCGCAGGATGCCGTGCACGATCGCCACCATCGGCTCCCCCTCGGCCAGCGGCTCCGCCCCCTCGGAGTTCGGCTTCCACCCGTGCCAGTGGTCGCGCTCGGACTCCGAGTCGACCCGCACCCGGACGATCTCGCTGTCCATGCTGAACCGCCCGGGGCCGTCGATCGCCGGCCGCAGCGCCCCGGCGAAGGCAGCCTCGGCCGCCTCGGACGACTCCCACGCAGCAACGAGCGCGACCCCGCCGGGAACCAGGTTCGGGATCACCGAGTGCGTCCCGTTGTTGGCGAAGTTCACCGTCGCACCTCGGAGCCCGGTGACGCCGCTGTCGATGGTGCGGGCGAGATCACGACGCCACCGGATCCGGCCGCCGGGCGGTCGGTGGAAGGCATCGATGGTCAGGAAGTCCGGCCCCGTCATCACTTCCCGCCCAGGAACTCGAGGACCTCCGGGACGAACTCCTGGTGGTACTGGAAAACGCCACCACGCGCCCGACGGGATCCACATCGCGCCACCGCCCACCATCCCCGACTTCACCAACACCGACCTGCCCAGCGCCGACGCGTTCCGCGCCGGGCCTGACCTGCTGGCCACAGCCCCCGACGCGATGCCCGACGCCCCGCGATACACCAAACTGGTGAGCGTCGTCGCCGCACACGTCGCCACCGGCGACGAGGCGGCCGCAGCCGTGGACGACATCATCCGCACCAAGGCCTGGCCCGCCTTCCTCGCCGGCACCAAGGGCTTCGGCACCCAACGCAACGGCTGGTCGGTCGCTTTCGGCGCGGGTCGGTTCGGCAACGACGTCCTGGCCCGCGACATCGTCGACTACGGCGGGCTCTGGGCGAACACCGTCGAGGAAGCCATCTACTTCGTCGGCCAGCTCGGCAACGACGGGGAGCTCCTCGACGGCTCGAAGACCTACGAGATCCGCTTCGCGCCCGGGGAACCCGACGCCCAGGTGCAGGCGTTCTGGTCACTCACCGTGTACTCGGTGCCCGACTACCGGGTCGTTCCCAACCCGATCAGCCGCTACGACATCAACTCCGAGGCCTCCCTAGCCCCCAACGACGACGGCACCACCAGCATCTGGCTCGCCCCCCAACGACCCGCGGATACAGCAGAGTCCAACTGGCTCCCGACGCCCGCGAACCAAGGATTCTCACTCAACCTCCGCCTCTACGTCGCCCACGAACCCGCCCTTCGCGGCGAGTGGTTCCCGCCGGAGATCGTTCCCACCACCACCTCCTGACGCGCCGCCATATCTCCAAGCCCACCGGACAATGCACCCTCGGGTCCGGAGGAACGGTCCAGGCTCCGGACCGCTTCCTGGTGGAGCTGAGGGTGTGATCCATCAGGACATCCGCGACACGTCTCTCAAGACATAAGCGACAAGCTCCCGACCGGGATGGACGCCGGCCCCGAAACCATCGCCTGGCACCTGACCCACCACCACAACTCGACCGTCTCGCCAGCCACGATCGCCCGGACCCTGACCCGCCAAAGCCTGGTCACCCCCGAGCCGAAGAAGCGCCCCAAGGCCTCCTACATCCGCTTCGAAGCAGCGATGCCGAACGAGACCTGGCAATCAGACTTCACCCACTCCCGCTACGCACTGAACATCACCGCGACCAAACGAGTCACCGGTCCGATCGTGCTCACCACGTTCCGCAGAACTACAGCCCAGCACGGCTACCGGGCCTCAGTGTTGACCGACAACGGCCTGGTTTACACCACCCGCCTCGCAGGCTCCACCACATCGGCATCGGCTACGAACACCGCCGAACCCAAGTCATCATGCTCGTCGCAGACCTCGAAGTCAGGGTCATCAACGCCGCCACCGGCGAACTCCTCCGCGAACTCACCATCGACCCCACCCGCGACTACCAACCCACTGGCAGGCCCCGCGGCCCAGCCCCCAGAAAGCCAACAGCCGGACCCCGATAAGGGGTCCGGCTGTCGCGGATCTCTTGAGAGATCACATGGTGGAGCTGAGGGGATTCGAACCCCTGACCTTCTCATTGCCATCGGCACAGTGCGCGACCCCGTGCACTGTGCCCGGGAACCCAAAAGGACCGCCCGGAGGCGGTCCTACTGGTGGAGCTGAGGGGATTCGAACCCCTGACCTTCTCATTGCGAACGAGACGCGCTACCAACTGCGCCACAGCCCCTGGTGCAGAGGAGAAGTTACCACCCGGCCGGGCGGACTTTCCAATCGGGGTCAGGCTCCGGCGGCTCGGCGGTCCTGGGCGTCGGCGGCGGCCTCGGCGGCTGCCTCCTTCGTGGCTTCGGCGGCGACCTCGGCCTCGCGGGCCAGGGCGCTGTCGGCGGCGTCGTGCCCCGAGGACGTCATCGCGGTGATCTCGATCGTCCGGACCGTACGACGGGCGCGGGCCTTGTTGACGTACGTCGGCAGCGTGACCGGGAGCGGGTCCCACAGGCCGCCCTCGTCGAGGACCGGCGCGGCGACTGCGTCGGCCAGCTCGGCGCGGGAGAGGCCGGCGGTGTCCTCGGTGCCGAGGTCGGGCTCGACCTCGGCCGCCGGCGCATCCTGGGACGACTCCGCGGCGGAGGTCGCGACCCGAGCCTGCTGCTGGACGGGCGCAGCGCGGCGTACCTGCTGCGCCCGGACTGTGAGCCGGGCGGTGACCAGGAAGGCGACGACCAGGGTCGCCGGGATCGCGGTCGCCCACCACGGGGCGTACCCGAGCGCGCACGTCAGGGCGACGGCGGCGAGGGCGAGGAGCAGCACGGCGAGCACCCGACGACGGCGGCGCGCGGCGGAACGGGCGGCCTGGAGGGTGACGGTGCTGCGCCGGACGGGCTCGGCCGGTCCGGCGGAGGAGGCGGAGGTGGACGGAGTCGCCGGGGTCGCCCCGCGGCCGAGGACGCGCACCGAGTCCGAGAACGTGTCGACCGGCCGGCTCATCGCCTGGTGGTCGTGATGCTTCAGCGCCATGGGGATCAGGTAGGCGGCCCACCCGATGGCGAGCACCACGAAGATGATTGCTGACAGGTCCACAGCACGAGGGTAGGAGCGGTCGGCCCGCGCGGGACGCAAGCGCGGCGGTGTGTCGCGAGAACACTCCTGTGACTGGTGTTGTCACTACCTGGGACGAACGTCCTCAGAGCCGGCTCTCCAACCCTTTCGGGCAGTCCTCGCGGGTGATCGCGAACAGCCGGTGGTCCCGCCACTCGCCGTCGATGTGCAGGTAACGCGGGGCGAACCCGTACTCCGGGATGCCGAGCTTCTCCACGACGCGCAGCGACGCCTGGTTCTCCGGCCGGATCGCGATCTCGACCCGGTGCAGGCGCAAGCCGAAGAAGCAGTGGTCGACGGCCATCGCGACCGCCCGGGTCATCAGCCCGCGGCCGGCGTACGACTCGTCGATCCAGTAGCCGACCGACGCGAACTGCGCCGACCCGCGGACCACGTTGTTCACCGTGAGCTGGCCGATGAACTCGCCGTCGTACTCGACCGCGAACGGGAGCTGGCGGCCGGACCGGGCCTCGCGGTGCATCCCCCGCACCATCGCCGCGAAGGTCCGTGGCCGGGACTCCGCGCCGGGCGGGGTGGTCGCGTCCCAGCGCGACAGCCAGGCGACGTTGCGCTCCCGCACCCGGCGCCACGCACGCCGGTCGGAGACGGCGATCGGCCGCAGCCGCAGCGGCCCGTGGGTCAGCTCCACCGGCCATCCCCGTGGCGGAAGAGCGTTCACCCCTCGCTCCTGACGTGATCGCTCCCCACGATCTGCTCGACCGCGTGCCGCAGCACCGGGAGCAGCACCGCGAGCCCGTCGCGGACGCCGCCGGCCGACCCCGGGAGGTTCACCACCAGCGCGTCCCCGCAGACCCCGGCGACGCCGCGGGACAGCATCGCGGTCGGCACGCCCTGCGCGACGCCGTACGCCCGGACGGCCTCGGCGATGCCCGGCACCTCGCGGTCGAGCAGCGCGCGGGTCACCTCGGGGGTGCGGTCGGTGGGCGTGAGCCCGGTGCCCCCGGTGGTGAGGACGGCGCGGGCGCCGGCGTCGACCGCGGCCCGGATCGCCACCCCGACGGGTTCGCCGTCCGGCACCACCGCCGGTTCGCCGACGGCCCAGCCGTCCGCGCGCAGCGCCTCGGCGATCATCGGCCCGGTGGTGTCCTCGTAGACGCCGGCGGCGGCCCGGTTCGACGCGACCACGACCGCGGCCAGGATGCCCTCGGTGTCGCTCATCGCTGCCAGTCCCCGCTCTTGCCGCCCGTCTTCGACTCGACTCGTACGTCGGTGATGACGGCGCCCTTGTCGACGGCCTTGACCATGTCGACGACGGTGAGCGCGGCGACCGAGACCGAGGTGAGCGCCTCCATCTCGACGCCGGTGCGGTCGGCGGTCCGGACCGTGGCGGTGATGGCGACCGCGTCGTCGAGCACCTCCAGGTCGACCTCGACCCCGGAGATCGCCAGCGGGTGGCACAGCGGCACCAGGTCGGGAGTGCGCTTGGCGGCCATGATCCCGGCGATCCGCGCGACGGCGAGGGCATCGCCCTTCGGCAGAGTCGAACCGGCGGGGCCGTCCCCGCGCAGCAGCGCGACCACCTCGGGCGAGACCAGCACCCGGCCCGACGCCACCGCGACCCGCGCGGTCACCGCCTTGCCGGTCACGTCGACCATCCGGGCGGCGCCGGCGTCATCGACGTGGGTCAGCCGCGGCGTCTCCTCGGTGGCCATCAGAAGTCCCGGTCCAGCAGCATCACCGGCACCGCGGTGCCGGCCTGCACGGTGGCGACGTCCTCGCCGAGGACGATGAGCGCGTTCGCCTGGGCGAGCCCGTTGACGAGGTGCGAGCCGGCGCCGCCGACCGGCGTCACCACCGACCCGCCGACGCGCGGCTCGAAGTGGCCGCGCAGGAACTGCCGCTTCCCCTTCAGCGAGCCGACCGTCGAGGTGAGCTCGGCCCGGACCAGCGACCGCGACAGCGGGGTGCGGCCCATCATCTTGCGCAGCGCCGGGACGACGAACAGCTCGAAGGAGATGTACGCCGAGACCGGGTTGCCGGGCAGCGTGAAGATCGGTGTCTCGTCCTCGCCGATCACGCCGAAGCCCTGCGGCTTGCCGGGCTGCATCGCGACCTCGTGGAACGAGACGGTGCCGAGCGCGGAGAGCGCTTCCTTGACCACGTCGTGGGTGCCCTTGCTGACCCCGCCGCTGGTGACGACGACGTCGGCGCGGACGAGCTGGTCGCTGAGCACCTCGACGAACGTCTCCGGGTCGTCGGGGGTCGCGGCGACGCGGTAGGCGATGGCGCCGGCGTTCTTCGCGGCCGCGGCGAGCAGGAAGGAGTTGGCGTCGTAGATCTGGTCGCGGGCCAGGTCGCCGCCGGGCTCGACGAGCTCGGAGCCGGTCGACATGATCACCACCCGCGGGCGCGGCCGTGCCGAGACCCGGCCGATGCCGACCGAGGCGAGCAGTCCCGCCCGGCGGGCGTCGATCCGGTCGCCGGCCGCGAGCAGCACGTCGCCCTGCTTCACGTCCTCGCCGGCGCGCCGGATGTGCTGGCCCTCGGTCGGCGCCCTGCTGATCTGCACGGTCGCGACGCCGTCGTCGGTCCACTCGACCGGCACGACGGCGTCGCAGCCGGCCGGCACCGGGGCCCCGGTCATGATCCGCACCGCGGTCCCGGGCGACATCGCGTAGATCGAGGTCTGCCCGGCCGCGATCTCGCCCACGACCGGCAGGTGCACGGGGCGTTCGGCCGTCGCCTCCGCGACGTCGCGGAAGACGACCGCGTAGCCGTCCATCGCGGAGTTGTCGAAGATCGGCAGCGAGAGCGGGGAGACCACGTCGGCGACCACCGGCAGGCCCAGCGTCTCCAGCAGCGGTTGGTCGTACGCCGGCAGCGCGTCGATCCGGTCGAGGACCAGCGCCAGGTGGTCGTCGACGCTGATCGGACCGGCAGGCTGCGGGGAGGACATGGGGGCCACCCTAGTCACCCCTCACACCTCAGGAGCCGAGCACGCTCCCGGCTTCGACCCGGCCACGCGAGCCGTCGAGGGTCGCGTCCCCGACGACGGTCACGTTCTCGCCGAAGTCCCAGTCGCCGTTGACGACCAGCGAAGTCGCCTTGCGCAGCGACGGCGCCCCCGCCTTGAACCGCTTGTCGAAGTCGCCCACCAGCTTGTAGACGCCGTCGAGGTCGACGAACGGGACGAGGTCGGCGGCCTGGTCGAGCACGAAGTCCGGGCCGATGTCGTAGACGTCGGAGCGCAGCACCAGCAGGTCGTTGGTCGTCTTCACCGGGATGTACCGGTCCCGCCCGACCTCGATGGTGGCGGCGCCGTCGAAGATCTCGATCGCCGCCCCCATCGCGGTCTCGATCTGCACGACCTTCGGCGTCGACGCGTCGCCCGGGTCGACGTTCTTGACGTTGCGGATCAGCGGCAGGCCGAGGATCCCGTCCCGGCTCGCCAGCGCCGTGCGCAGCGCCTCGAGGTCGATCCAGATGTTGTTGGTCGAGGTGAACTTGTGCCGGTCGAGGTCGGCCAGGGCGGCGCTGTCCGCGGGCAACGTCTGCGCGGTCTCCCGCAGGACGATCCGACGGTCGGACTTGCGGTAGGCGAAGTGCCCGCCCTTCCGGTCCGACGGCGTCCGGCGTACGGCCTCGATCGCGAACGGCGAGCCCGAGGTCGCGAACCAGCCGGCGAGCTTCAGGTCGGGGACCGCGGCCAGGTTGTCGGAGTTCGAGATGAACAGCCGCTTGTAACCGGCGGCGGCGAGGGTGTCGAGCAGGCCGGACGCCGTCATCGCGGTGTAGATGTCGCCGTGGCCCGGCGGGCACCACTCCAGGGACGGGTCCTTCGGCCAGCCGACCGGGGTCAGGTTCTTCTCGAGGAGCTTCGGCTCCTTGTTCTGCAGGAACTCCAGCGGGATGCCGTCGACGGGCAGGTCGGCGTACCGGGCGAGCGCGGCGAGGGTGTCGGCGCTCGTGCGGAAGCTGTTCATGAAGATCAGCGGCAGCGGGACGTCGTGCTCCGCGCGCAGGTGCAGCACCTGCCGGGCGATGATGTCGAGGAAGGAGAGCCCGCGGCGCACGCAGAGAAGCGACTTCGCGCGCTCCATCCCCATCGAGGTGCCGAGGCCCCCGTTCAGCTTGATCACCGCGGTCTCGCGCAGTGCTTGCAGCGCGGCGCCGGGGTCGACCTCGACGTCGTCGATCGACGGCATGTCCAGCGGGTCGATGGTGCTCTCCGGGATCATCCCGGTCTCACCACGTTCGAGCTGCCGGTAGTAGTGCGCGAACACCTCGATCGCCAGCGGGTCGACACCCGCAGCGGTCATCTTCTCGCGGGCCTGCTTGAGGCCCGGACCGCTTCCAGCATCCTTCATACCTCCGATCGTAGGGTTGTCCTCGTCATGAACCACACCGAGGCTGCGAAGTTGGCCCTCCGCGACCAGCTCGTGACCGCCCGCGGGCGGCTTCCGCTCGCCGAGATCGCGGTCCGCGCGGAGGCGATCACAGCGCGTCTGCTCGCCGCCGAGGAGGTACGCCGGGCCGCCACCGTGGCCGCCTACGTGTCGGTCGGCCGGGAGCCGGGGACCGGGCTGCTGCTCGACGGGCTGCTCGCCGCCGGCAAGCGGGTGGTGCTCCCGCTGCTGCTACCCGACAACGACCTCGACTGGGCACCGTACGCCGGGCCGGACTCGCTCGTGCGGGCGAGCCGCGGCCTGCTGGAGCCGGCCGGACGGCCGCTCGGGCCGGAAGCGATCGCGACCGCGGACGCCGTCGTCGTGCCGGGGCTGGCCGTCGACCGCACCGGGCTGCGGATGGGGCGCGGCGGCGGCTCCTACGACCGGGCGCTGGGCCGGGTGCCGGTCGGCACCTTCACCTGCGTCGTGCTCAACGACGTCGAGGTCCTGGACGCGGTCCCGGCGGCGCCGCACGACCGCCCGGTGACCGCCGCGGTCACCGAGGAGCGCCTGATCCGGTTCTGAGGGTCAGTCGGCGCGCCGCAGCCGGACCACGTCGTCGCCGGACCGTCGCACCGCGACCGGGGTGAACGGCCAGGCCAGGCTCTCCCCGGCGCGCCAGACCGGGCTCTGGTCGACGTGGTGGTCGGCGAATGCGTGGCCGGAGGCGCCGGCCATGCCGACCCACCGGGACGCGTCCCGGTCCCCCAGGTCGGCGACGAACCGGAGTCCGGGCGCACGGACGACGTCGTACCCGAGGGCGAGGTCGGGCTCGGTCCCCGCGATCGTGGCCGGGCCGCCGCCGACCGGCGACGGGCCGCGGTCGAAGATCCGGTTCAGCGGCCCGAGGTCGCGCGGCCGCAGCGGCCCGTCGCGCAGGTGGACCCGGAGCAGGTCGCCCCACGCCCACCCGGTGGTGTCCCGGGCGACCGTCCGGGTCAGCTCGTCGCGCGCGTCGCGCATCGCCTCGCCGAGGATCGTGTCCCGGTCCTCGACGATCCCCGCAGTGTCGACGTCGTCCCACCAGGGACTGTTCGGCTCGGCGAGGAGCTTGCGCACCACGACCATCCAGCGGGCGCCGCCGTCGGGCCACAGCGAGGGCCGCAGCTGGTCGTGGAAGGTCAGCCGGAGCAGGTTGCTCCAGACCACGTTGAAGTAGGCGGCCGCGGCGGAGCCGGCGGGCTGGCTGTAGTCCCAGCCGGCGAGGAGCCGCTGCCCGTCCGCGTAGTAGCGCGAGGGCAGCAGCACCCGGAGCAGCAGCGGCACCAGGTCCGGGGCGAGCGGGTTGCGGGTGTCGGCCTGGACCCGCGCCAGGGACTCGGCCGTCCAGCCGCCGGTGGGGGGCACGGCGAGCAGCGTGCGGACCCGGTCGTTGCCCCCGATCGTGCCGCCCACCGGGTCGCGGGTGGTCGGCAGCTCGGTGAGGGTGCCGAACCACCGGTTGCCGCGGACCCACGCCGGTTCGGCGTCGGCGCCGTCGGCGCCGGTCGCCCGGCGCGGCAGCGGGCCGAGCGCGACCCGGCCGATCCGGTCGCCGTCGTCGGCGACCACCAGGTCGTGGCCGGGCAGCGCGAACGACGCGGCCGCCCGCAGAACGCCGTCGGTGTCCGCGGCGGCGTCCAGCGCGAAGAGCGCGTCCGCGCTGCGCGCCGGCGCGAGCGCGGTGGCGGCGAGCGCGACCGCGTACCCGTTGCCGCGCTCGGGCGCGCCGGCGGGCACGGGCGCGTTCGCGCCGACGCTGGAGACCTCGCCGGACACGTCGGAGAGCAGCGGTCCGGCCTCGGTCGCGCGGACGGTGAACTTCCGCGACGGCTCGCCGGCGATCCGGATCACCTCGTCACGCCGGGCCAGCGGCAGCCACTGCCGGCCGCGCAGGTACTCGTCGCCCTGCACCTTCTCCAGGAACAGGTCCGCGACGTCGGAGTCGCCGGCGGCGAGGCCCCAGGCGGCGCCGCCGTTGTGCCCGGCGACCACGCCGGGAACCCCCGCCCAGGTCGCTCCCGAGACGGAGAACGGGCAGACCGGGGTGACCCGGGTGCAGCGGAGTCCGACCTGGATCCACGGGCTCGGGGCCGACGGACGGACCGCCGGGGCGTCGGCCAGCAGCGGCCGCCCGGAAGCGGTCCGGCTGCCGGCCACGGCGAAGGCGTCGGCCCCGGTGAGGCGCGACGTCGCCGCCGGGTAGAGCTCGTCGACCTGGGCGGGGGTCCGGTCGACCGCGAGCCGGGCCCGCTCCACCTCGGTCGCCACGTCGTCGCGCCACCCGGCCTGCGCCTGCAGGATCGCCAGCGAGTCCACCGGCTCCCAGCGCTCCGGCTTGTAGTTGAGCCCGCCGAGCTCGAGCACGGTGTACTGCAGCGCCAGCCGCGACGGGGTGTGGGCGGCGAGGTAGGCGTTCACCCCGGCGCTGAACGCCCGCAGGTAGCTCTGCGTGGTCGGCGCGAGCATCGGGTACTCCGCCTCGGCCAGGCGCTGCCAGCCCAGCGTGCGCGCCGTCAGGTCGGACGGCACCGCCGAGCGACCGAGCAGCTCGGCGAGGCGTCCGGCCGCCCGGTGCCGGGCCACGTCCATCGCGAAGAACTGGTCCTGCGCCTGCGCGTAGCCCTGGGCCAGGAAGAGGTCGCGGGCGTCGGGGGCGCTCACGTACGGCACTCCGTGCGTGTCGCGGCGGATGTCGGCGCGCTCGACGAGACGGGTGAGCCCGATGGTGGCGTCGGTGCGCGGGAAGGAGCGGCGTACGACGGCCGCGGCGCCCGCGTAGGTGGCCAGCAGCACCACGACGAGGCCGATCGCGCCCCAGACCACCCAGCGTCCGGCGGCCGGCCACTCGCGGAACGGGGTGCGCGGGTACTCCTCGTCGGCCGCGCCGTCCCCGGCCGTGTCGTCCGCGACGGGGGCGGTCTCGTCGATCACGGTTGCCATTGTGCCGTAGGATTGGCAGTCGACACCGTCGAGTGCCAGCCACTCCCCCGCCCACTCCGAGGTAAGCACGTGCCCACCTACCAGTACTCCTGCACCGACTGCGGCCACTTCTTCGAGGCCGTGCAGAGCTTCAGCGACGACTCGCTGACCGTCTGCCCCGAGTGCGAGGGCAAGCTGCGCAAGGTGTTCAACGCCGTCGGCGTGGTCTTCAAGGGCTCCGGCTTCTACCGCAACGACAGCCGCGGCTCGACGTCCTCGACGTCGCCGGCCGGCGCCTCGGCCCCGGCGCCCTCGGCGACCTCCTCGTCCTCCTCGGACTCGGGCAGCTCGACCAGCACCAGCGCGCCGAGCACCGCCAGCGCCTGACCCTGGGCGCCTGAGCCTGTGGATCGCCGCCGTCACGCGGCCCGCGGTCCTGCCTAGCGTGGGGCGATGCTCCTGTCCCTCACCCCGGTCGTCCCGGTGCTGCGCGGCGCCCGCCGGCGCGTGCTGCTGCACCGCCGCGGGCTCGCCGCGCTCTGCGTCGCCACTGCCACCCTCCTCGGCTTCCGGCTGGTCGCCGCACCCCCGCCGCGCACGACGGCGGTGTGGACGGCGGTCCGCGACGTCCCCAGCGGGGCGGTGCTGCGCGCCGCCGACTTCCACCGCACCGGGTACGCCGTCGGCAGCGTTCCGGCCGGCACGGCCACGGACCTGTCCGCCGTCGTCGGTCGCACCCTGGTGACACCGCTCGGGCGCGGCGAACCGATCTCGGAACGGAAGCTCCTCGGGCCCGGGCGGCTGCACGGCTACCCGGGCCGCGAGGCTGTCGCCGTGCGGATCCCGGACACCGCGCTGGTGTCCCTGCTCCGATCAGGTGACCGGGTGGACCTGCTCGCGACCGACCCGCGCGGGGTCGCGCCCGCCCGCCGGGTGGCGCGGGACGCGGCCGTGCTGACCGTCGTACGGGGAGGGTCCGAGGACGCGATCGGGTCGACGGAGGCCGGGCGCCTCGTCGTCTTCGCGGTGGCTGCCGAGGAGGTCGACGGACTGGCCGCGGCACCGGGCACCGGCTTCCTCACCGCGATCTGGAGACGCTAGCGTTGGGGCCGGTTCCGTAACTACCGTCCTCCCCTCGCGCATCTACTCAGGAGATCCGATGACCGGTTTCAAGAACTTCATCCTCCGCGGCAACCTGGTCGACCTGGCCGTCGCGGTCATCATCGGCACCTCGTTCGGCGCCGTGGTCACCACCTTCACCCAGTGGCTCACCGCGCAGCTGCCCAAGGGCGCCTCGAGCGTCTTCACCAACCACAAGAACAGCTTCGGCGCGTTCATGAACGCCTTGATCGCGTTCCTGATCATGGCCGCGGTCGTCTACTTCTTCGTGGTGCTTCCTTACGTCAAGGCCAAGGAGAAGTTCTTCCCGGCCGAGGCCGAGGGCAAGCCGGCCGACATCGCGCTCCTCGAGGAGATCCGCGACCTGCTGGCGACCCAGAGGCAAGTCTGACCAGTCACCCGTGATGGGGAGGGACCTGGCGCTTGAGCCATTCCTCCTTGGCCGCCTCGCCGCTGGCGCCGCGCTCCTCGGAACGGTCCGCGGCGTCGTCGGAGGTCTGCTCGGGCAGCACGTCCCCGAAGACCTCGGCGAGCCGGCGACGGCGGGCGGCCCGCTCGGCCGGGGTGAGCTCGTCGCTCATCCGGCGTAGGCGCGGTCTGCGGCGTCCAGCCAGTCCGCGTCGAACGTGGGGCGCGACGGCCTCCAGCCGGTCCGGGCGGAGAACCGCTCCGAGCTGACCCGCAACGAGCGGGACAGGGGC
Source organism: Marmoricola sp. RAF53 (assembly GCF_052114005.1). NCBI lineage: Bacteria > Bacillati > Actinomycetota > Actinomycetes > Propionibacteriales > Nocardioidaceae > Marmoricola > Marmoricola sp. RAF53. The sequence goes on from NZ_JBFRDX010000009.1 coordinate 104,870, forward strand.
TCGATCCGGGCACCGGCGAGCCTGCGGAGCACCGGCCCGAGGAAGGCGCCACCGGGCGCCCCGGCCGCCTTGGCGTAGCCCTCGACGAGCTCGCCGCGGAGCACCGGCGCGGCGCCGACGTTGTAGACGCCGCTCGGCGCGCTGAGCGCGGCGAGCACGGCCGAGCCGAGGTCGTCGGTGTGGATCAGGTGGCTCCACTGGTCCGGCCGGCCGATCCCGACCGGGCGGCCGGAGCCGGCGGCCTTGAGCCAGAACCGGGTCTGCGGGTCGTCGCCGATGATCGAGCCGAAGCGCAGCACGACGCCGCTGCGGAACCCGCCGGCGTAGTCCTGCACGTGCGACTCCCCGACGGCGACCGGCTCGGTGACCGAGGTGATCTCGACGGAGTCGTCCTCGGTGATCCAGGCGTCCCCGGCGTCGGCGTACAGGAAGCTGACGCTCTCCTGGACGACCCGGCGCACCCCGGCGGCTCGGGCCGCCGCGACGACGTTCGCGACGCCGCGGGTACGCAGCTCGTCGTGTCGGCGCCAGGCGTGCGGGAGCGCGGACTGGTAGCCGATCGGGACCGCGGTGGCCAGGTTGACGACGGCGTCCGCCTCGGCGTACAGCCGGGTGAGCCCCGCGGTGTCGAACAGGTCTCCGCCCCGCGGCTGCGCCCCGAGGCCCAGCACCGTCGCGGTGTTGGTGTGGGAGCGGCAGACGACGTCGACCTCGTGCCCGGCGGCGACGAGCGCGCGTACGGCGCTGCGTCCGATGACGCCGGTTCCCCCGGTGACTACTACCTTCACCCACCCATCTTGCATAACGGACGGATAACGCACAACAACAGGCGTCCCACGCCGTGGAGCCGGTATGTACCGGTTCGTCCGGACCCCGCGGTGGTCAGGCGCGGCGGGTCAGGTGCAGAGGCCGGCGGCTTCGGCGTCCGCATCCTTCTGCGCCTGGGTCTTGCTCGGCGTCGGGCTCGGGCTGGTGGTCGTCCCCGCGGGCTTCCCGCTCGCGCCGGCCGTCGCGCTCGGCGTACCGGACGGGGCGCCGGAAGCCGAGCCCGTCGGAGTGATCCCGGGCTCGTCCGGGGAGACCGCGTCCCCGTTGAACTTCGGGCCGAGGCGCTTGTCGTTCTTGATCAGGTACCACAGCCGGTTCGCATCCGGCGCCCACTCGACCCGGTTCACGTCCGGCGGGTACGGCTGCCACGGCACGGTGACGAACTGGATCTTGTCGAGGCCGATGTCCTTGAGCGACTTGCCCAGCGAGCCGAGCTTCTTCAGGTCGGCGAAGCCGGGATCGGTGCTGAGCGAACCCGTGGCCGCGTCGAGGAACTTCACCAGCTTGATCGGGTTGGTCAGGGTGCCGGCAGAGACGACCTTCTTGATCATCGCCGAGATGAACGCCTGCTGGCGCTTCATCCGGCCGATGTCCCCCGTCGGGGCGCCGAGGTCGTGCCGGACCCGGACGTAGTCGAGCGCCTGCTGGCCGGTGACCTTGTAGGTGCCGGCCGGGAGCTTGATGTGCCCGACGGTGTCGTTGACCTCCTCGGGCACGCAGATCTGCACGCCGCCGATGGCGTTGACCATGCTCTTGAAGCCGACGAAGTCGACCACCACGAAGTGGTCGATCCGGACTCCGGTGAGCGACTCGACGGTCTTCACGGTGCAGGCGGGGCCGCCGATCGCGTACGCCGCGTTGAACTGGGTCAGGCCGCCCGGGTCGGTGCCGTTGCCGTTCTTCTTCGGGCACGCCGGCCGCTGCACCATCGCGTCGCGCGGCAGGCTGACGCCGTACGCGAAGTCGCGGTTCGCGGAGAGGTGGAGAAGCATCGTGGTGTCGGAGAGACCCGGGGTGTCGCCGCCGATGCCCTTGCCGTTCGCCCCGTCACGCGTGTCGGAGCCCATCACCAGGACGTTGAGCGGGCCGTTGACCACACGGGTGGGACGCGGGCCGGTGGGGCCCGCGACAGAGTCGATGTTGCCCTGGAGCTGGCGGTACACGATCACGAACGCCAGCGAGAGCACCATCACCAGGACGGTGAGGACGATCAGCGTCCACTTCGCGACGCGACGGGAGCGCGGCGTGCGGCCCCGATGGCGCGCTGCTGCGTCTGACACGTCGACCCCTGATCCTCACGGGTCGTGCCCGCGTTCTTACCACTGACCTCCCATTGTGACCGGTCGGCCCAGCCAGTCCCAAATCAACGCACCGGTCTGGCACACTCGGGAAGCGATGAAGACGCCGGATCGCAATACTCGGGCAGCCCTGGTCGTCACGGCGCTGGCGCTGGTCGCCGCGCTCCTCCCGGGGCTCAGCCCGGGGGCGCCGGCGCAGGCTGACGTGACCCCGCCGACACCCGGCTGGAGCCCGGTCTCCACTCCGCTGTTCAACAACCCGCTGGGGACCACGGACCAGCAGTACGCGATCGTGAGCACGCTCCAGCGCAACATCGCCAACGCGCCCGCGGGCTCGCTGATCCGGCTGGTGACCTACACCTACGCGCTCCAGCGGATCACCGACGACCTGATCGCCGCGCACGACCGCGGCGTCGTCGTCCAGGCGATCATCGACGCCCGCTCGACCCGCTGGGCGCCCGCGAACCAGCTCGCCGAGGCGCTCAACGCCGACCCGCGCGACCCGTCGTTCGTCCGGTTCGCCCACGGCTCCACCCGGGTCGCCGGCGGCAACGTGCACCAGAAGACGTGGCGGTTCAGCCAGACCGGCGCGGCCAGCTGGGTGACCATGGTCGGCTCGACCAACCTGTCCAACCCGGGCAACGAGGACGAGTTCAGCGACATGATGATGTGGGCGAACCGCAAGGACGTCTACGACCTGTTCGACCGCGTCTTCAACGCCCAGGCACGGATGAAGGACCTGGCCCAGCCGTACCGGACCGGCACCTTCGCCTCCGGGGCCGCCTGGTTCTTCCCGATGCGCGGGTGGACCCGGGCGAAGGACCCGGTCCTGCAGCAGCTCGCCGCGATGCCCGCCCGCGGGGCCCGGATCACGGTGGCCCAGTACTCGTGGTGGAACGCCCGCGGCGCTGCAATCGCCCGCGCGCTCGCCGCCAAGCGGAAGGGCGGCGCACAGGTCGAGGCGATCATCGGCCCGCACGTGTCCGCCGAGGTCGTCCGGATCCTGCGGCGGGGGAAGGTGACCCTGCGCAACGGCGTCCTGCCCGGCGGCAAGCACATCCACAACAAGCTGCTGGTCGCGACGTACGCCGTGCGCCACCACCGCAAGTGGGTCGTCCTCACCGGCTCCGACAACTGGGCCAACGAGTCCTTGGGCCACGACGAGGCCATCGTCGCCGTCCGCGGTCGTGGCGTCTGGCTGCGCTACCTGCGCTACCTCGCCACCATCCCGCGGCTGCCGCGCTAGGGCATCATGACCGGGTGACCACCCTGGTCGCCGAGGAACGGTTCCAGGCCTTCTCCGGCCAGCACTACGCGCTGCTCGCACTCACCGCGGCCGGCGTGATCGTCGCGGTCGTGTGGGGACGCAGCCACCGCGACACGGAACGCGAAATCGTGATCCGGCGCAGCCTCGCCGTCGCGAGCCTAATCGTGGTCGTCGGGATGCAGATCTACCACCTCACCCCCGACGTGCGGGACGTGCGGAGCTCCTGGCCCCTGCAGCTCTCCGACCTCGCCGACTACACGGCGATCTACGCGCTCTGGACCCGAGGGAAGAAGACCGCCGCCTTCACCTACTACGTCGGGCTCTCCCTGACCCTGATGGCCGTGCTCACCCCCTCGCTGGGGCAGACCTTCCCGGACCCGCGCTGGTTCGGCTTCTGGATCCGGCACATCTTCGTGGTCTGGGCGGCGGTCTACCTGGTCTGGGGACTCGGCATCAGGCCGACGTGGCGGCTCTACCGGACGACCGTCGTCGCGGTGCTCGCCTGGGCCGTGGTGGCGTTCACCTTCAACAAGGTGATGGACACCAATTACGGCTACCTGATCCGCAAGCCGGCCTCGGGCAGCCTCCTCGACCTCTTCGGCCCGTGGCCCTGGTACGTGCTCGGCGCGATGGCCGTCCTGCTGGCGGTGTGGGCGCTGCTCTTCACCCTGCCCTGGGAGCTCGCCGCCGCCCGGGCGGCCTCCGAGGAGAACCCGACCGGCACACCCGACTACTATTCCGATCCACCGCCCCAGTAGCTCAGTGGATAGAGCAGCCGCCTCCTAAGCGAAAGGTCGCCAGTTCGACTCTGGCCTGGGGCACCCTTTCGACTCCCCCGTCACTGCTGCACATGCGAGCAGCACCGCGCCGCGCCTGATGGCGAAGGGTCGCCAGTTCGACTCCGGCCTGGAGCACCCACGTCGCGCTGCTGAACGGCGCTGCGTCAGCGCTCACAGATCGACCCGGCGACGGGCGCCAGACCCGAGCAGCAGAAACAACGCCACTCAGCCCGTCCGAGGTCGGGGGACCCTCCGCAGCATGCATACGATCGGCGCATGGAACCCGTCGAAGCCACCGCCACCGATACCGCTGACCGAACGCGGGCACAGCGATTCGCCCCGGCGGCACTGGCAGTGATGGCCGCGCTCGTCGCCCTGGCGCTTGCCTCCGTCGCAGCGGCGGTCCTCGTCTGGGCCTGGGGCCCGTTCGGCCTGGTCCCGCTGGCCCTCTGCGTCGTCGGCCTGGTCACCTTGGGGCTGACAGCGCTCAAGCGCCGCCGGTAGCCCCTGTCGGGCCCCTAGCGGAACTCCCCGGTGAACCCGGAGAGCTTCACCTCCTCACAATCCCAAGCACCGCTCATGCCGATCAAGCAGAGCGGCGATGAGTACTTCCCCTTGACGACGTCGGAAACCTGGCCACGGTTGTAGATGTAGATGTAGGTGTTCGGCATTCGACGATACGAGCCCGACCGGATCTCCCACCATCCGTTCTTGTACAACCGGATCGTCAGGGCACCGTTGATGGCACCCTTGACTCCGAGGATTCCCTGACAGAACGGGTTCGTCGCCTGGGTCACCATGCGGATGTCCACGTAAGCCGAACCGGCCCGCGATCCCCAACCAAGGGCCTTCGCTGTCATGTACTTACTCGTCGCGGTCTTCTGCGTGACCAACCGGCCCGAGCTCTTTCGGTACACGCGCGTAGCCTCGACACTCCTGTTGCCGACGACCTTCTTGTCATGCCAGTTGATCGTCGCGTGAAGCGCGGTGCGGTAGCTCGGAGACCGCCAGTCGAAAGCCGAATGGCCGTCCCCTCCGAATTGATACCCCTTGCCGTAGTCGCAGGCCGGCTTGCTACCGATGACCGGGGCGTCGATCCGGCTCTGCGGGATGAACGTGACGTACGAGACCGTTGTCGTCGTACCAGCGACGTTCGCTGCCGTTCTCGCTGCACTTCCGAGCTCACTCACCGCAGCATCAGGGCCGGGCGCCCGATGAGCATCAGCCGGAGCAGCTCCGATCACGAAGGCAGTGGCGATAGCGATGGCGAGCAGGACCGATCTGCGCACGGCGCAGTCCTTTCACTAGACGGCTGTTGCCTTAGGGACTGCGCAGACCCGCTCCGGCTTATGGCCGTGGGCCACTGAAACAGTCGGCTCGGTCTGATGACCCAAGACACACCCGCTTGACCGCGCTCCGCCTCCAGGGTGTTTACTAGTTAGGAAAGCCTTACCTGAACTATTCTGGAGACGACGTGTTCGCGAACTACCTGATCGGACTGCGCGAGGGCCTCGAGGCCTCGCTCGTGGTCGTGATCCTCATCGCCTACCTGGTGAAGACGGATCGCCGGCACCTGCTCCCCCGGATCTGGGCCGGCATCGGCGTCGCGATCGGGATCTCCCTCGGTTTCGGCGCGCTGCTGACCTGGGGTCCGAAGCGGCTGACCTTCGAGGCGCAGGAGGCCCTCGGCGGCACGCTGTCGATCATCGCCGTCGGGTTCGTGACCTGGATGGTCTTCTGGATGGCCGGGCACGCGCGCAGCATGTCCTTCGAGCTCCGCGGAAAGGTCGACAGGGCCGCCGACGCCAGCTGGATCAGCCTGGTCGTCATGGCCGCGCTCGCCGTCGGCCGCGAGGGCCTGGAGACCGCGCTCTTCCTCTGGGCCGCGACCCAGGCGACCACCGACGCCACCGGCTCGACCGCGAAGCCGCTGGTCGGCGCCCTGCTGGGCATCCTCACCGCCGTCGCCATGGGCTACGCCTTCTACAAGGGCGTCCTCACGATCAACCTGTCGAAGTTCTTCAGCTGGACCGGCGCCATCCTCATCGTGATCGCCGGCGGCGTGCTCGCCTACGGGGTGCACGACCTGCAGGAGGCCCGCATCCTCCCGGGCCTCGGGAACAAGGCCTTCGACATCTCCGGCACCCTCGACCCGAACTCCTGGTTCGGCACCCTGCTCAAGGGCATCTTCAACTTCCAGCCCGACCCGACCGTCCTGCAGGTGGCCGTCTGGCTCCTGTACGTCGTCCCGACGATGACGGTCTTCCTCCTCCGCGTCCGGACCCGCGACCCGAAGCCGGCAGCGCAGCCGGTTCCCGCCGAGCGGCACTGACGCCGACACGACCCCGAAAGGTCCCCCGTGAAGTTCAGCACCCTGACTGCTGCCTGCGCCGTGCTCGTGCTGCCGCTGACCGCCTGCAGCCTGACCGAGGACAACAGCAAGGCCTCGTCGAGCAGCAACAAGATCACGGTCACGTCCTCCGCCGACAAGTGCGAGGTGTCCGCCACCAAGGCCGAGTCCGGCCCGCTCTCGTTCCAGGTCAAGAACACCGGCGACAAGGTCACCGAGTTCTACCTGTACGGCGAGGACGGCCTGCGGATCGTCGGCGAGGTCGAGAACATCGGACCCGGCCTGACCCGCGACCTGGTGCTGACCGCCCAGCCCGGCAGGTACTTCACCGCCTGCAAGCCCGGCATGATCGGCGAGGGCATCCGCTCGGCGTTCAAGGTCAGCGACTCCGGCAAGGACACCGCCATCACCGGCGTCGACCAGACCACGATCGACACCGCGCTGGCCCAGTACTCGTCGTACGTGAAGGACCAGACCAGCCAGCTGGTCGCCGACACCCAGGCTTTCGTCGACGCCTACAAGGCCGGTGACGACGACAAGGCACGCACGCTCTTCCCGCAGGCCCGCTCGCACTGGGAGGGCACCGAGACCGTGGCCGAGTCCTTCGGCGACCTCGACCCGCTGACCGACCTGCGCGAGGCCGACCTCGAGCCCGGCCAGAAGTGGACCGGCTGGCACCGGATCGAGAAGGACCTCTGGCCGCCGGCCACCGGGTACGCCGCCCTGACGCCGGCCCAGCGCGCCGTCTTCGCCGACGACCTGATGAAGAACATCACCACGCTGAACACCCGGGTCCAGGACCTGAAGTACACCGTCGACCAGATCGCCAACGGGTCCAAGGGCCTGCTCGACGAGGTCGCCACCGGCAAGATCACCGGCGAGGAGGACATCTGGTCGCACACCGACCTGTGGGACTTCCAGGCCAACGTCGACGGCGCGAAGGTCGGCTACGAGACCCTCAAGCCGCTCCTCGACGTGAAGGACGAGCAGCTCTCCGAGACGCTGGCCGCCCGGTTCGCCGCACTCCAGGCGCTCCTCGACAAGTACAAGCAGGGCGACGGCTTCGTCTTCTACGACACCGTGACCGAGCAGCAGCGTCAGCAACTCTCCGACGCCGTCAACGCGCTTTCCGAGCCGCTGTCGAAGATGGCCGGGGCACTCACCCTGTGACCGGGCGGACGACCGACGTCTCGCGCCGGCGGCTCCTCGGAGTCGCCGGCGCCGGCGCGATCGCGGGTGCGGCGGCGATCGGCGGCTTCGAGCTCGCGCAGGCTGCCGAGAACACCGAGGGCGCCCCCGCGGCCGGACTCGCCTACGACTTCCACGGCGACCACCAGGCCGGCATCGTCACGCCCAGCCAGGACCGGCTGCACTTCGCCTCCTTCGACGTGACCACCGACTCCCGCGAGGAGCTGGTCGCGCTGCTGAAGGCCTGGACCGCGGCCGCCGTCGCGCTCACGGCCGGCGACCCGGTCGGCGCGGCGTCCACCACCGGCTACGCCTCACCGCCGCTGGACACCGGCGAGGCGCTCGGCCTGCCGGCCTCCGGCCTGACGCTGACCTTCGGGTTCGGGCCGACTCTCTTCGAGAAGGACGGCAAGGACCGCTTCGGGCTGGCCGACCGGCGGCCCGCCGTACTGGAGCGGCTGCCGCACTTCCCCGCCGACAACCTCGATCCGGCGCGCAGCGACGGCGACCTCTGCGTCCAGGCCTGCGCCAACGACCCGCAGGTGGCGGTACACGCGATCCGCAACCTGGCCCGGATCGGGTTCGGCACCGTCGCGATGCGCTGGAACCAGCTCGGCTTCGGCCGGACCTCGTCGACGTCGACGACGCAGGCCACGCCGCGCAACCTGATGGGCTTCAAGGACGGCACCGCCAACGTCAAGGGCGAGGACGCGAAGGCGGTCGACGACTTCGTCTGGGTGGCCGACGGCGACGACCCGAAGGCGGCCTGGCTGGCCGGCGGCTCCTACCTGGTCGCCCGCCGGATCAAGATCCAGATCGAGCCCTGGGACCGGACCTCACTCGCCGAGCAGGAGGCGCTGATCGGGCGCGAGCGCGCCCACGGCGCCCCGCTCTCCGGCGGCACCGAGTTCACCGAGCTCGACCTGGAGATCGAGGGCCGCGACGGACCGCTGATCCCCCTGGACGCACACGTCCGGCTCGCGCACCCGTCGCAGAACAACGGCACCCGGCTGCTGCGCCGCGGCTACAACTTCACCGACGGCACCGACGCCCTCGGCCGCCTCGACGCCGGCCTCTTCTTCATCGCATTCGTCCGCGACCCGGCCAAGCACTACATCCCGATGCAGAACCAGCTCTCCGCGAAGGACGGGCTGATGGAGTACCTGCAGCACACGGGGTCCGGGCTCTGGGCGGTGCCGCCGGGGGTGCGGAAGGGCGAGTACGTGGGGCAGGCGCTGTTCGCGTAGCGGGGGCGCGGAATCACCTCTTCCCTTGGGAAACTGTCACTTCCAGCCCGAAACATCAGGCTGTTCGCGAAGTTTCACCCCTTCCCTTGGGATTCCGCCCGCGCTCACACCACCTCGAAGCGGATCCCGGCAGCCACCAACCGGTCGAGGAGCCGATCACCCATCGCGGTGGCGGTCGTGACCTGGCCGGAGGTCGGCGGGTTGTCGTCGAAGGCGAGGCAGAGGGCGGACTCGGCGAGCATCTTCGCGGTCTCGGTGTAGCCGGGGTCGCCGCCGGAGACGCGGGTGTGGACGGTCTCGCCGCCGGCCTCGCCGACGAAGTCGACGGTGAACCACGACTTCGCGCGGCGTGACTCGGACGGCCCCTCGCCCTGCTTGATCCGCTTCTTGAGGAACTCCCGCGCCGGCGGGATGTTGGCGGCCAGGACGAGTGTGCCCACGGCCACCGATCCGCCGATCGTGTAGCGCAGCGTCTTCAGGCCGGCGAAGTGGCTGTAGCTGAAGTCCGGCCCGTACGACGCCAGCGCGGCCGCCGACCGGGTGACGACGAGCGGGTCGATGGTCGGCATCGGCAGCAGGTAGTAGCCGAGGACCGGGTCCTTGGTCGGCTTGCCCTGGACCCAGCGAACGTTGCGCCCTGCCGGTCGCCCCTCCTTCTTCCGTCGGGCCGACAGCGCCTTCTTGGCGTCACCCTGCCGGGACATCGCGCCCATCGCGGAGTGGAAGGTGCCGCCGGAGAACTGCGCACCGCTGCGGACGACACCCCGGATCCGGGTCTCCTGCCCGGCGGGCAGGTGACGCAACGTGAAGTAGGCGCCGAGGTCGTGCGGGATGGAGTCGAACCCGCAGGCGTGCACGATCCGGGCGCCGCTGGCGACCGCGGTGTCGTGGTGCTCGAGGTACATCCGGTCGACGAACTCGGGCTCGCCGGTGAGGTCGACGTAGTCGGTGCCGGCCGCCGCGCAGGCGGCGACCAGCGGCTCGCCGTACTCCAGGTAGGGGCCGACGGTCGTGATGACCACCTTCGTCCGGGACGCGACCGCGGCGAGCGACGCCGGGTCGGTGACGTCGGCGTGGAGCAGCTCGAGGGCTTCGCAGGCGGGGTTGAGCCGGGCGAGCCGCGCGCGCACCTCCTCGAGCTTGGCGGTGCTGCGGCCGGCCAGCGCCCAGCGGCAGTCCGCGGGGGCGTGGGCGGCGAGGTACTCGGCGGTGAGCGCACCGGTGAAGCCGGTGGCGCCGAAGACGACGATGTCGAGGTCACGCTCGGAGGTGGGCACGGGTGCTCCTGGCCGGTTGCTGGGAAGGGTCGTCGCGGCGACGGAACCACCGGAAGCCTACCCACGTCGGATCGGCATGCGAACCCGTACCAAGGCCGCCTTCGGCGGCGGACTGACCGCAGCCGCCGCCCTCCTCGGGATCGCCGTCGCCGGGGTCGCGACGACGACCGCGGTGGTCGCGCTCGATCCGCTCGCACCGGCCGCCCGCGCCGACGGCCTGCGCGCGTTCGACGACTGCGCCGAGCTGCTGGCCTGGTACCAGGACCGGGGCGTCGCGGAGGTCGGACCGTACGGCTGGGCCGGCAGCGTCACGATGGACCTCGCGTACGACGGCGTCGCCCTCGCGACCACCGCTGAGCGCGCGCCCGCGTCCGCCGCCTCCGGCGAGGCCCGGGCGAGCAGCCCCACCGGCACGAACACCCAGGAGGCCGACGTCGACGAGCCGGACGTGGCGAAGACCGACGGCCGGCGGGTGGTCCGGCTGACCCAGGACGGCGTCCTGGTGGTGACCGACGTGACGGGCACCCGGCCCCGCGAGCTCGGCCGCCTCCGGCTCCCGGGCCAGGCGGCCGGGGACGACGAGCTGCTGCTGGTCGGCGAGCACGCCCTGGTCGTCGGCGGCGACCTGGCCGCGATGCCGCGTGTGAACAGCGACTCCCCGACCGATCTGGTCGCGCCGCGGGCGATGGTGCTCTACCGCCCGTCGGGCACCCGGCTCGTCGACGTCGACCTGAGCGACCCAGCGTCACCGCGCGTCGCGCACGTCGACCGGTACCAGGGCCGGCTCGTCTCCGCCCGCGCGTACGACGGCACGATCCGGCTGGTAACGGACACCGGCCGCCCCGACCTGACGTGGACGTTCCCGACCGGAGGGACGGGCCGCGCGGTGTCCCCTCGCGAGGCGCTGGCCCGCAACCGGGCCCTGGTCCGGGCCACCACGATCGAGGACTGGCTGCCCGCCGTCGTGACCGGCGGGCAGCGCCGGCCCCTGGTCGACTGCGCGGACGTGCTGCACCCGCAGAAGTGGTCCGGCGCCGACACCCTGGCCGTCACGACGTTCCCGGCCGACGACGTCGAGGACCGCGGCAGCGTCGCCCTCACCGCCGACGGACAGGTCGTCTACTCCTCCGCCGACCGGCTGTACGTCGCCTCCGCCCGCTGGGACCCGAGCCCCCAGCCGGGCATGCCGGGGATCGTCGAGGGGGACGTCCGCCGGCCGGCGCCGGTGCGGACGGGGCCCGCCGTCACCGACCTGCACGCCTTCGCCCTGGACGGCACCACCACCCGGTACGTCGCCTCCGGCAGCCTGGCCGGCACGCTGCGCGACCGCTGGTCCCTCGACGAGCAGGACGGCGTCCTGCGGGCCGCGTGGACCCGGCAGACCGGGAACCGCACGACCAACGGGATCAGCACGTTCGCCGAGCGCGACGGCGTGCTCGCCCGGGTCGGGGAGCTCGCGGACCTCGGGATCGACGAGCAGGTCCAGTCGGTGCGCTGGCTCGGCGACCTCGCCGTCCTGGTCACCTTCCGGCAGGTGGACCCGCTCTACACCGTCGACCTGTCCGACCCCGCGCGCCCGCGGACGCTCGGGGCGCTGAAGATCCCGGGCTACTCCGGCTACCTGCACCCGCTCGGCGACGGCCTCCTCCTCGGCCTGGGCGTCGATGCGACGGCCACCGGCGAGAACCTGGGCGCCCAGGCCGCGGTCTTCGACATCGCCGACCCCGACCACCCGGTACGCACCTCCCGGCAGGGCTTCGGCCGGGAAACGGGCCTGCCGGCGGTCGAGGACCCGCGCGCCTTCACCTGGCTGCCGGACCGGCGTACCGCGCTCACCACGGTGCAGGCGTCGGACGGCCGGACCCGCCTGGTCGCGCTCGACGTGTCGGCCGACGGCGGCCTGGGCACCCGGGTCCTCGCCGAGGACCTCCAGGGCTGGCAGGTCCGCACGCTGCCGCTGGCCGACGGCCGGGTCGCCCTGGTCGACCAGCAGGCCGGGGAGCAGGCCGGGGAGCACGGAGAGCAGCAGGTGCGGGTGCTCGAAGTCGGCTGAACGGCGCTCGCGCGCGGCGTACGCTCGACGGCATGTGCCGCAACATCCGGACCCTGCACAACTTCGAACCGCCCGCGACCCACGACGAGGTGCACGCCGCCGCGCTGCAGTACGTGCGCAAGGTCAGCGGGTCGACCAAGCCGTCGCAGGCCAACCAGGCCGCGTTCGACGAGGCCGTGCTGGAGATCGCCGCGGCGACCCGGCACCTGCTGGAGCACCTGACCACGACGGCCCCGCCGAAGGACCGCGAGGTCGAGGCCGCCAAGGCGCGGGCTCGCGCGGAGCTGCGCTACGGGACCTGAGGTCCAGGCGCTGCCTACCTCACCGCGTCTCGGCTCACGCCACCGTCACGAAGATGTGGTCCGCCGCCTCGGCGACGATCTCGGCGGTCTCGCCGCCGCTGCCGAGCAGGACGCCCTCGTCGGTCGCCACGACCGCGACCGTCTCGCCGGGCTGCGCGCCGATCCGCCGCAGAACGCCCATCAGCGTCTCGTCCTTCTGCATCTCCTCGGAGATGCGGCGGACCCGGACGCGGGCGGACTCCGGGCCGGCCGTCTCGGTCAGCGAGGCGACGCCGTCCATGAAGTCGCCGGCGTCGCTGTCGCCGAGCTCGGCGAGGCCCGGGATCGGGTTCCCGTACGGCGACTCGGTCGGGTGGTCGAGGAGCTCGAGGAGACGGCGCTCGACGGCCTCGCTCATCACGTGCTCCCAGCGGCACGCCTCGGCGTGCACGAGCTCCCAGTCCAGGCCGATCACGTCGACCAGGAGGCGCTCGGCCAGGCGGTGCTTGCGCATCACCCGGGTGGCGGAGTGCAGGCCGACCTCGGTGAGCTCGAGGTGGCGGTCGCCCTCCACGGTCAGCAGGCCGTCGCGCTCCATCCGGGCCACGGTCTGGGACACGGTCGGGCCGCTCTGGTGCAGCCGCTCGGCGATCCGGGCACGGAGCGGGACGATGCCCTCCTCCACGAGCTCGTAGATCGTGCGGAGGTACATCTCGGTGGTGTCGATGAGGTCACTCACCGGGCCATTGTGTCACCGGTCGAGGAGCGTCCCTGACCGACGTCCGCCGCAGCGGGCGGCGTCAGGCGTGGTGCAGGGCAAGGCGGAGGAAGGAGGCGGCCCGGGTTTGGCCGGCGACTGACGACAACGCAGCCAGGCGCCGCGGATGGCGTCGCCCGCGACGGAGGTCGGTCAGGGACGCTCCTGCAGGAGGTGCTGCGCCACCCGTCGCTGCATCGGGATGCGGTGCGCCGGGCCGGAGCGGGCCAGCATGTCGGCGATGTCGTGCACCGAGACGCGGCCGGACACCGACGACGCCGAGGGGTCGATCTCGCCCACCAGGGTCTCCTCGGCGAGGTCCGCCGGGACCCGGCCGCCCAGGATCAGGCGGTAGTGGGTGTCGGTGAGGTCGAAGTCGATGTCGGCGACGACGGCCGTGCGGTACTCCCCGTCGGCCTTCACGAGCACCCGCTCGCCGTACTCCAGGCCACGCGTCAGGGAGGTCTCCCCGTGCGCGACGACGAGCGAGCGGCTACGACGGGTGAACTCCGAGAGCTCGGTGACGATGAGTTCCATGACGACCCTCCCCTTGAGTCACCACCACGGTGACTTCAGGGAGTTCAACGATCAAGCGCGGTGTCGGTTACGCCCGATTTTGCAGACTTTTCCGGTCCAACCGGTCTATACCATTTTGTCCGATATTGCAGGGATTGGAATGATTCGCCTGCGCCCGGCGCCTCCGGAGCGATAGAAACTGAAGGTGAGCCGGATGCTGCGCGTTTTCCTCCTGGACGACCACGACATCGTGCGTCGTGGGGTACGCGCGCTCCTGGAGTCCGGCGGCGACGTCGAGATCGTCGGCGAGGCCGCCAATGTGGCCGACGCGGCCGAGCGCATCCCGGCCCTCGCCCCCGACGTGGCGGTCCTCGACGCCCGCCTGCCCGACGGCTCGGGCATCGAGCTCTGCAGCCGGCTCCGCACCAGCGCGCCGGGCGTGCGCTGCCTGATCCTGACCAGCTACGACGACGAGGAAGCGATCGTCTCCGCGATCCAGGCCGGCGCGGCCGGCTACGTCCTCAAGGAGGTCGAGGGCGACTCGCTGCTCTCCTCGGTCCGCGCCGTCGGCGAGGGCCATTCGCTGATCGACCCCGTGATGGCGCGCCGCGTGATCGCCTGGATCGAGCACGGGTCGGAAGGCCCCCAGGAGCTGGCCGGCCTGACCGAGCAGCAGCGCAAGATCCTCGAGCTCCTCGCCGAGGGCCTCACCAACAAGGAGATCGGCGACCGGCTCTACCTCGCCGAGAAGACGGTGAAGAACCACGTCACCCGCATCCTCGCCAAGCTCGGGGTCCAGCGCCGGACCCAGGCCGCGCTCCTGGCTTCCAGGCTGCTGCTGCGCTGAGCCGTCCGAGCCGTCCGCCCGGCCCGGGCCACGAAACGCCTTCACGACTTGCACACTTCTTCAAGTCATGTACTCTTCAGGTCTGGTCGGAGAGTGAAGGAGGGCGGTCGTGGGCGTTCCGCTGTACCAAGCCAAGGCGGAGTTCTTCAAGACGCTCGGGCACCCTGCCCGGATCCGGATCCTCGAGCTGCTCAGCGAGCGCGACCACGCGGTCCACGAGCTGCTCGACGCGATCGCCATCGAGGCCAGCAACCTCTCCCAGCAGCTCGCGGTGCTGCGGCGTACGTCGATGGTGGTCTCGCACCGCCAGGGCAGCGAGGTCGTCTACAGCGTCAGCGTCCCCGAGGTTCGCGACCTGCTCCTCGCCGCCCGCTCCATCCTGTCCGGCATCGCCGCCAGCCAGGCCGACCTGGAGCCGGAGCTGACGCCCGGCCCCGGCGTCCGCTGAGCCGATGCGCATCGCCGTCATCGGTCAGCCCGGGAGCGGAGCGACCACCCTGGCCCGCGTGCTCGCCGTCCGCCTCGGTGTCCGGGCCATCGACGAGGTCGACGAGCTCCGTACGCACGCCACGCCCGCCGAGAACGTGGTCCTCGACGGGATCCCCGGCTCCCTCCCCGATCTGAAGGAGCTCGAGGACGGACCGTACGGCGTCGCCCTCGACCACGTCCTCCACCTCCACGTCGGACTCGACGTCCGTGCCCTCCGGATCGCCCGCCAGGTCGTCGCCGGGAGCACCGGGCCCGAGGAGGAGCGGCGGGTCGTCCGCACCCTTCCCGACCTCGACGACGTGGTCGAGCGCCTGGCCGCCACTGTCCCGGTGACCCGGATCGACGCCAGCAGGAGCCGTACCGAGGTCCTCACCGACGCGCTCGACACCCTCGGCCTGACCTGGGGCTGACGCCGTGACGAACTCGCGCCTGACCCCCGGAGGCACTGCGCTCCTCGACCGCACGCGCGCTCTGCTCCCCACCCGCGCGGACTGGTCGTGCGCACGCGGCCGGGACCTGACTGCCGGACTGATGGTGGCGCTGGTGGCGCTGCCGCTGGCCCTCGGGTTCGGCATCAGCTCCGGGCTCGGCGCCCGCGCCGGGCTGGTCACCGCCGTGATCGCGGGGGTCGTCGCTGCCACCTTCGGCGGGAGCCGGGTCCAGGTGAGCGGGCCCACCGGGGCGATGACGGTCGTCCTGGTTCCGATCGCGGCCCGCTTCGGAGCCGACGGCGTCCTCGTCGTCGGGCTCCTCGCCGGCCTGTTCCTGATCGGCCTGGCCCTCGCGCGGGTGGGCCGGTTCATCCACTACGTCCCGGTGCCCGTCGTCGAAGGCTTCACCCTGGGGATCGCGGCGATCATCCTGCTGCAGCAGGTTCCCGCCGCGCTCGGCGTCGAGGCCGACGCCGGCACCACCCTCGGCGTCGCGCTGGACGCGCTCGCGTCCTGGCTCCAGCACCCGACCACGGCGCCCGTGGCCGCGACGCTCGTCGCCGTGGCAGCGATCCTGCTGGTCGCCCGGGTCCGACCCGGGCTTCCCGGTCCGCTGGTGGTCGTCGTCCTCCTGACGGTGGCGAACCGGGCGCTGGACCTGGGTCTGGCACCGATCGGGAAGATCCCCGCCGGCCTGCCCGTGCCGCACTTCCCGTCCGCAGCCTGGGACCAGCTCAACTCCCTGGTGCTTCCCGCGATCGCGGTCGCCACCCTCGCCGCCCTGGAGAGCCTGCTCTCGGCCACCGTGGCGGACGCGATGTCCGTCGGCGACCGCCACGACCCGGACCGCGAACTCGTCGGCCAGGGCCTGGCCAACCTGGTGGTTCCACTCTTCGGGGGGATCCCCGCCACCGCCGCGATCGCCCGCACCGCGGTCAACGTCCGCGCGGGCGCCGGGTCGCGCCTGGCGGCCGTGACGCACGCGCTCGTCCTGCTGGTCATCGTGCTGGTGGCCGCCCCGCTGGTCTCGGAGATCCCGCTGGCCGCGCTCGCCGCGGTGCTGATCGCCACCGCGATCCAGATGGTCCGGGTCTCCAGCGTGTCCGCGCTGCTGCGCTCCACCCGGGGGGACGCCGCGGTCCTGATCCTCACCGCGGTCGCGACGATCGCCTTCGACCTCGTCACCGCGATCCTGGCCGGACTGGTCCTCGCCGGGTTCATCGCGATCCGCCAGACCGCGCAGGCCGCACGGCTCACCGAAGTTCCGCTCGAGGACGGCGCCGGTTCCGACCACCACGAGGAGCGACAGCTCCTCGACCAGCACATCGTCGCCTACCGGATCGACGGCCCGATGTTCTTCGCCGCCGCCCACGACTTCCTGCTGCAGCTCGTCGAGGTCGGCGACGTCCGGGTCGTTGTCCTGCGGCTCTCCCGGGTGACCACCCTCGACGCCACCGGCGCCACCGTCCTCGCCGACGTGATCGACCGGCTCGAGGCGCGCGGCATCACCGTGCTCCTCTCCGGCGTGAAGCCGGAGCACGACAACGTGCTCCACCGGCTCGGGACCTACGACCGCCTGGCGGACGGGCGGCATGCCTTCGCCACCACGCCGGAGGCGATCGAGCACGCACGCCTGCACGCCGCCCGTACCGGCTGCCCCGCACCGACATGACCCACCTCCCGGGCAACGACGCCCCGTTCGATCAGCACCGTCGACAGAAAGGCCGCTCCATGCGCCTGCTCCTCATGGGACCCCCGGGCTCCGGCAAGGGAACCCAAGCCACCCGGATCGCCGCCGGTCTCGGGATCCCGGCCATCTCCACCGGCGACATCTTCCGGGCCAACGTCGCCGACGCGACCCCGCTGGGTCGCGTCGCGCGCGAGTACATGGACGCCGGCGAGTACGTGCCCGACCAGGTGACCAACGCCATGGTCCGGGACCGTCTCGCGCATCCCGACTGCGAACCCGGCTTCCTCCTCGACGGCTATCCGCGGACCCTGCAGCAGGTCCACGAGCTCGACTCGTTCCTCGACGAGGGCACGAACCGGCTCGACGCGGTGGTCGAGCTGGTCGTCGACCGCGACGTCCTGGTCGACCGGCTCCTGCTGCGCGCCCGCTCCGAGGGCCGCGCCGACGACACCCTCGACGTGATCCGGCGGCGCCAGGAGGTGTACGCCGAGCAGACCGCTCCGCTGACCGCCGAGTACGCCGCCCGCGGGCTGCTGCACGCCGTCGACGGCGACGGCCAGGTCGAGCTGGTCAGCGAGCGGATCACCGGCCTGCTCGCCGGCCTGGGCGCCACCAGCACGCGATGACCCAGCCAGCCACCCGGCGCGCCCGGCACCTGATGGTGCCGGGCCAGCCGGCGCCCCGCCCCAGCGGCGGCATGACGATCACCACCGTCCAGCGGTGGGTGCTCGCCTCGCTCGCGCTCATCACCATCGAGCACCTCGCCGGCGCCATCGTGCTGGCGGCCGTCTTCACCGACGAGTCGCGGCCCGGCACCCGGATCGGTCTCCTCGCCGTCGCCACCGGATTCGCCCTCGTCGGCATCGTGGCGGCGAGGCTGATCTTCCAGAGGTCCCCGTTCAGTCCCTGGCTGGCGTGCGCGCTGCTCCCCGCGGCGGTCGGCACCTGGCTCTGCTTCCTCCGATGACCAGGAGAACCACCCCATGAGCAATGCCTTCCCGCCCTGCCCCGCCTGTGGAAGCGAGTACACCTATGCGATGGATCCGTTGCTCGTCTGCCCCGAGTGCGCCCACGAGTGGTCACCCGCCGAGGCCGACGAGGCAGCGGCGGAGCCGGTGATCCGGGACGCGGTCGGCAACGAGCTGGCCGACGGCGACACCGTCACCGTGGTCAAGGACCTCAAGGTCAAGGGCTCCTCGACAGTGGTGAAGGTCGGCACCCGCGTGAAGAACATCCGCCTCGTCAACGGCGTCGGCGACCACGACATCGACTGCAAGGTCGACGGGATCGGCCCGATGCAGCTCAAGTCGAGCGTCGTCAAGAAGATCTGAGGCTGTCTCCGGCAAAGCAGAACGCCGGAGCAGCACCCCCTGGGCCGCTCCGGCGTTCTCCCCCCGATGTCAGACGGTGAACCGTCCGACCAGACTCTTCAGCTCGGTCGCCATCCCGGACAGGTCGGTCGCCGACTGGAGCGTGTTCTGGGCACCCTGGCGGGTGTCCTCGGCCGCGCTGGCGACCTGGGTGACGTCCTCGGCGATGCCGTTCGCGCCGGCCGCCGCCTCGGTCACGCTGCGGGCGATCTCGTTGGTGGTGGCGGTCTGCTCCTCGACCGCGGACGCGATCGTGGTCTGGATGTCGTTGATCCGGCCGATCACCTCGGCGATCTCGCTGATCGCGGAGACCGCGCCCTGGGTGTCGGACTGGATCGCCTCGATCTTCTGGCCGATGTCCTCGGTGGCCCGCGCCGTCTCCTTGGCGAGCTCCTTGACCTCGTTCGCGACGACCGCGAATCCCTTGCCGGCGTCACCGGCACGCGCGGCCTCGATGGTCGCGTTCAGGGCCAGCAGGTTGGTCTGCTGGGCGATCGAGGTGATCACCTTGATGACCTGGCCGATCTCGGCGCTGGACTCACCCAGGCTGGCGACGGTTCCCTGCGCGGAGCTCGCGACGGAGACCGCGCCGGTCGCCACGGAGGCGGCCTCGGTGGCGTTCTTGGCGATCTCGCGGATGCTCGCGGTCATCTCCTCCGCGGCCGTGGCCACGGTCTGGATGCTCGCGGACACCTGCACCGACGCGCTGGAGGCGCTCGCGGCACGGTCCGAGGTCGCGGTCGCGCCGTCGCCCATGCCCTGCGAGAGGATCGTCAGCTGCTCGGAGGCCACCGCCAGGGTGTCGGCGGTCGAACCGATGTTGGTCATGCTGCCGCGCAGCGTGGCCATCAGCGAGCCCAGGCCGGCCGCGAGCTGACCGATCGCGTCGTCACCGGAGATCGGGATCTCCCGGGTGAGGTCGCCATCGGCGGCCGCCCGGACCACCTCGAGGACCAGGTCGACCTTGCGGGCGAGCTCGGCCGCCGTCTCGCGGTCGGCCGTCTCCTTCTGCAGCCGGTCGAGCGCCTGGGAGACCAGCCGGCCGACGTTGCGCAGCGCGTCGAGGCGCTGGGCGCTCGGGTGCAGCGTCTCGGTGGCGAAGAAGTCCATCGTGCCGACGATCTGGCCGCCGACGTGGATCGGGAAGCAGACACCCGACTTCACGCCGACCTGCTGCGCCACGGGAGCGCGGACGCAGTCGGTCATCTCGCCGATGTCCTGGGTGAAGAACAGGTCGTTGGTCGCCCAGGCACGACCGGACAGGCCGACGCCCTTGGCGAAGGAGGCCTCCAGGGTGACCTTGCGGAACTCCGGGCCGGCGTCGCCGGACTCGATCGCGAACTTGAGCTTGGCGTCGGCCTCGTCGACCTTCCAGAACGAGCCGTAGGCCCAGCCGAAGTCGCTGCGCACCGTGTCGAGGGTGATCTGCAGCGCCTCCTCGTACGACGCCGCCGACGCGAGCCGGGAGAGCACGTTGTTGACCGCGGTGGTGTCCGCGGCGGCCTCGGCGATCGCCCGCTCGTTCTCCAGCTTGTCGGTGATGACCTCCCAGGTCGCCATCGCGCCGATGTACTCGCCGTTCTTGTCCCGGATCGCCGAGACCAGCAGGTCCAGCGTCTCCGGGCCGACGCCGATGTTCGCGCGTCGCGGCAGGTTGGCGTCGTCGACCAGGATGCCCCGCTGGAAGCGCGGCTCCTTGTGGAAGATGTCCAGGCTCGACCCGACCACGTCGGCCGCCTTGACCGGCAGGTGGGTCTCGAGCTTGGTCAGCGTCTCCAGCGACGCCGGGTTCATGTAGGTGATGTTGAACTCGCGGTCGGCGAACATCATGTTCGTCGGCGAGTTCTCCATCATCGAGGTGATCCGGGCGACCTCGCGCTCGAGGGCCAGCTTCTCGGTGACCAGGTCCCAGGTCGCCATCGCGCCGACGTACTCGCCGTTGTCGTCGTACACGGCGGCGACGTTGAGGTCGAGCGTCTCCGGCCCGACGCTGATCAGCGCACGACGCGGCAGGTTGGAGACGTCGGCCAGCATGTGGCGCTGGTACGACGGGTCCTTGTGGAAGATGTCGAGGCTCGCGCCGACGAGCTCGTCCGGGCTGACCGGGATCCAGTCGGCCAGGCCGCGCAGGCCTTCCACGGTCGCCGGGTTGGCGTAGGTGATCACGAAGTCGCGGTCGGCGAGCATCACCCGCGTGGGCAGCCCGTCGAGCACCGAGATCATCTTGGTGAGGTCGGGTGCGGCCGTCCTGGTGGCCGTCGTGGACTTGCGCCGCGTCGTCGCCGTGGACCCGTTGACCGGGGCGGTGTCGAGCTCTGTCATGGGGTTCCTCCGGTTGTTTCGGGCACAGCCGTGACGTCGGCTGCACGATCGGCGTCGAGCACGAGCAAGATCGCCTCGGGGAGCGGGAGCACCCCGACGACGACGTCCTGGACGATCGACGGCACGTTGGCGGGTGCGGGCTCGAGCTCGAGCCCGCCGGTGTCGATGACGTCGCCGATGTCGTCGACGAGGAGGCTGACCACCTCGCCGCGACTGCGGACGATCACGTTCATCGGAAGTGCGTCGTCGGGCCGGGCCGGCAGGCCCAGACGGCAACGCAGGTCGAGCGCGGTCACGATCTGGCCGCGCAGGTTGATGAGTCCCTGGATGGCCTCGGGGGCCGACGGGACAGCGGTCAGCTGCTGGTAGCGCAGCACTTCCTGGACCTCCGAGACGGCGACCCCGAAGAAGAGGCCGTCGACCCAGAAGGTGCAGTACTGGTCGTGCGTGGTCATCAGGCTCCCCTGCCGCTCAGGGCGACGACGGCGTCGAGGTCGACGAGGTCGGTCACCCGGTCCTGGATCACCGCGGAGCCGAGGACGCCGGTACGACGCCCGACCTCGCTGCGCACCACCGCGGCGTCGACCACGTCGAGGACCCGGTCGATGACGATGCCGACCATCCGGGAGTCCGCGCCTTCGACCGTCTCGTGGACCACCACGGAGACCTGGTCGTCGTCGCGGGTGCTCTCCGTCAGGCCGATCGCCGGGGCGAGCCGGACCAGCGGCAGGATGCCGTCGCGGTACTGCACCGCCTCGGCCCCGCCGGAGCGCTCGATCCGCGCGACCGGGAACTCCTCGAGCCGGCTGACCTCGCGCAGCGGCAGGGCCGCCCGCCGTCCGCCGGCCACCTCGAGGACGAGCAGCGCGGTGGTGTCCTCGTCGGTGTGGTTGTCGCTCTGCGCGTTGACCGCGGCGGCCACGTGCTGGCCGACGGCCCGGTTGTGGGCGATCCCGGGGACGTCGAGGATCAGCGCCACCCGGCCGTCGCCCATGATCGTGGCGCCGGCGTACGTCGGCATCGCCTTGAGCTGGCGGCCGATCGGCTTGACCACGATCTCCTGGGTGTCGTGCACCTCGTCGACGCAGAGCCCGAAGCGGAGGTCGTCTGCCTGGACCACGACCACGGTGAGCGCCTCGCTGTCGCGGGCCGGCCGGCCGAGCACCTCGGACAGCGTGACCAGCGGCAGCAGGTGTCCGCGCAGCCGGAGCAGCGGCGCACCGGCGAGGACCTCGACGTTGCGCTCGCGGTCGTCGGCCTCCAGGCGGACCAGCTCGACCAGGTTGGCCTGCGGGATCGCGTACCGCTCGTCGCCCTCCCCGACCACCAGGGCGGGGATGATCGCGAGGGTCAGCGGGATCCGCACCCGGCAGGTGGTGCCGACGCCGACCTGGCTCTGCATGTCGACGGTGCCGCCGATGCGCTCGATGTTGGTGCGCACGACGTCCATGCCGACACCGCGGCCGGACACGTTGGTGACCTCGGCGGCGGTCGAGAAGCCGGGCTGGAAGATCAGGTTGAGGACCTCGCGGGACTCCATCCGGGCCGCCTGGTCGCGGGTCACGACGCCACGGGCGACGGCGACGCGGAGGATGTTCTCCGGGTCGATCCCCTTGCCGTCGTCGGAGATCTCGACGACGACCTGGCCGCTCTCGTGGAATGCGCGCAGCGACAGCCGTCCCTGAGCGGACTTGCCCGCGGCGACGCGGTCCTCGGGCTTCTCGATCCCGTGGTCCAGCGCGTTGCGGACCAGGTGGGTCAGCGGGCCCTTGAGCGCCTCGAGCAGCGAGCGGTCGAGCTCGGTGTCGTGGCCCTCCATCTGGAGGTCGACGTCGCGGCCGAGCTGGACGGCGAGGTCGCGGACGATGCGCGGCATCTTCGACCAGACCTGGCCGATCGGCTGCATCCGCGTCTTCATGATGCCTTCCTGCAGCTCGCTGGCGACCAGGTCGAGACGCTGGGCGGCACGGACGAGCTCGATGTCCTCGGCCCCCTCGGTGCGCTGGAGGACCTGGTTGCGGGTGAGCACCAGCTCCCCGACCAGCTGCACGAGGCTGTCGAGCAGGTCGACGTCCACGCGGACGGAGGCGTCGACCACGTTGCGGCGTACCGGGTCGTCCTCGGTCCCGGCCTGGTCCACCGGCGGTTCCACCGGCTGGTCGACCGGCAGGTCCACCGGCAGGTCCACCGGCAGGTCCACCGGCAGGTCCACCGGCTGGTCCACCGGCTGGTCCACCGGCTGGTCCACCGGCTGGTCGTCGAGCTTGTCGAGACGCGGCGACGGAGGCACCTCGGCCACCACCTCGGCAACCACCTCGGCCTCTTCGACCTCGGAGGTCATGACGGGCTCCGGGCCCTCGGCGGCGGCGGGCGTACCCTCCCCTGCGTCCGCTGCCCCCTCGAGGACTGCCCGGAGCTCCGTCACGACGGCTTCGACGTCGACGTCACCGGCGGTGTCCCCGCCGGTGCGCTCGACCGACTCGAGCAGCGCGCGCACGGTGTCCACCATGCGCAGCAGCGACTCGGTCACCTGGGCGTCCATCGCCATCTCCCCGTCGCGCAGACGGGACAGGAGGTTCTCGCCGACGTGGGTCAGCGCCTCGAGGCGGTTGAACGCGAGGAAGCCACTGGTCCCCTTGATGGTGTGGATCGTGCGGAAGATGCTCGAGAGCAGCTCCCGTGATCCGGGTGCGCGCTCGAGCTCGACCAGGTCCCGGTCGAGCTGGTCCAAGTTCTCGTGACTCTCCACGAGGAACTCGGCGATGATCTCGGCATCGTCGTCCACTGTGCCTCCCTCTGACACCGGTGTTCATCGGCACTCCGCAGCGGGAGTTGAGGGTTTGGCGCGGCGACCTGGGAAGTACTCCCCGGTTCCGGAAGAGGCGGCGCGCCGCCGGGGCTCACGGGGTCCCGGTCAGCACCTTCATCACCGAGCGGTACTGGCTGGCCGCGCCCGCGGAGTTCGGGTGCGCCGGGACGGCCACCGCCAGGCCGTTGAGGGAGACGATGCCGAGGCCCTCGACGTACCGGGTGAGCGGGCTGGTGCAGACGCCGTGGCCGGTGGAGTCGCCGAAGCTGTCGACGAGCTCGGCCCCGCCCGCCGCCGCTGCGCGCGCCACCATGGCATTGAGCCGGCCGAAGGTGTCGTGCAGGTACGCCATGTCGGTGTTCGTGATCGGCACCAACGGGTAGCAGCCCTTCTCGGGGATGGCGTCCAGGTAGTTGAGCATCAGCACGCGCGCCCGCGGCGAACGCCGGTGGATCTCCGCCAGCGCGGCCACCAGCTTCGGTTCGGAGGCGGCGATCCGGTCGGCGAGCTGGTCGTGGCCGTCCTTGACGAAGCGCTGCTTGCAGCCGCCGAGCGGGACCGAGCTCCCCAGCAGCGGCAGCGAGACCGGCAGCGCCAGCGCGTCGAAGGCCGAGGTGTTGGCGGGCAGCAGGTTGATGCAGCTGATCGCCGCGCCGGCGAAGCCCGCGTCGTTGCCGCCGATCCCGACGGTGACCAGGTCGGTGGTCGGGGTGAGGCGGTCGAACTGAGCCGGGTTCGTCTCCCCGGTCGGCAGCCCGGTCTGCGGGCGGGAGAAGTCGTCGGTGGTCGCCGAGCCGCAGGTGGCGTCGCGGAACGACGCGACCCCGAGCGCCTTCGCGACCAGCTTCGGGTAGTTGCGGTGCGACTGGGCACAGCCGGTGGGCGCGTAGGTGGTGTCGGGCAGGCCGTCGAGGTCGGCGATCACGACGTCGGCGGACCAGGAGTCACCGAGGGCGACGTACTCGGAGTACGACGGTGCCGAGGTGGGCGCGGTGTCGGCGGTCGCGGGTGCGCCGACGGCGAACGGTGCGGCCAGCGCGGCGAGCGCGCACGACGAGAGCAGCAGGCGGGAGGAGCGGAGCATGGTGAGACCTCGCTTCGGACGACTGCACCCTCAACTGCGGTGCCCGCCCCGGGTCACGCCCGGCCCGGCAAGTGCCCTAGTCCGCCTTGCCGCGCAGCGCCTTGCTCAGGTTCGCCACCGCGTCCTCGCTGGGCGAGGCGGCCTCGCGGTTGCTCGACTCCAGCTGCTCGAGGAGCTCGGCACGGTGCACCGAGACCGAACGGGGCGCGTCGATGCCGACCCGGACGACGTCACCACGCACCTCGAGGATCGTGACGGTGACGTCGTCGCCGATGACGACGCTCTCGCCGATGCGGCGACTCAGGACCAGCATGGGTGAAGGCTACGCGAACGAGCGGAGCAACCGCGAGCTTGCTCGCATGTTGCGGAGCGACGATCACGCGAACGAGCGAAGCAACCGCGAGCTCGCTCGCATGTTGCGGAGCGAGCAGCGTTGAGGAGCGGAGCGACGATCACGCCACCAGGGGTGCTGCCAAGGGCAACGACGGGTCGTCCAGGATGACCTGGCTCCCCCGGAGCGTCACGGTGTTGATGAGGACCGGCGCCATCAGGTTGGCGGTGGTGGTGCCGAGCGACTCGCCCGCGTTGAGGACGAGCAGGACCACGACGTCGTCCGGCGAGCTGATCTCGAGGTCCGCGACGACGTCGTCGGAGACCTCCGGCGCGTAGTCGGGGAAGAACGGCACCGGCGGCATCACCAGGAAGCGCAGGTCCGGGTCCTCCAGCGAGCGGAGCTGGCAGAGGACGCCGCCCTCGTCGAGCTGGACCAGCGCGAACCGGCGCTGCTCGGGGAAACCGGGCAGCGGGTGGACGAGCTCGATCGCCGGGATGTCGGGCATGCTCCGGATCATCGCAGACGCGGTCATCGGAGGAAGTCCAGGAGGCTCGGCTGCATCACCTTGGACGTCGCCGCGAGCGACGCCTGGTACGCCGTCTGCTGCATCTGCAGGTCGACGATGACCTTCGGCAGGTCGGCGTTCTCGACCTCCGAGAGCGACGTCCGCAGCCGGAGCTCGTCGTCGGAGGACGCCTGGATCGCGGACTCGACCCGGATCTGCCGGCTGCCGACCTCGGTCTGCGCGTTGAGCATCGCGTCCCGGTCGGCGTTCAGCGTGGTGATGCTGGCGCTGATCTGGGCCTGGTTGCCGGTGCGCAGCGCGTTGGACAGCGTCGCGAGGTGGTCGAAGACCGAGTTGCCGGCCGGGCCGAACGCCTGCTGTCCGTCCATGTCGACCCGGATCGTGGTTCCGGCGGAGACCGTCCGGTTCACCGCACCGGTGATCCCGATGAAGGTGCCCGTGGTGTCGTAGGCGAGCTTGCCGGCGGTCACGCCGCCGAAGACCGGCCGTCCCAGGTAGCTGGTGTTGGCGGTGTCGATCAGGCCTCCGCGGATCTGGTCGACCTCCGCGGCGAGGGCGTCGCGCGCGGCCTGACCGGCGGTGCCCTCGTTGGCGCCCTGGAGCGCCAGGTCGGTCGCCCGCATCACCTGGCTGCCGGCCGAGGTGAGCGCCGAGTCGATCTGGGTCAGCCAGCCGTTCCCGTCCGAGGCGTTGCGGCCGTACTGCTTGACGTCCGCGAGGGAGGACCGGATCCGCATCGCAGAGGTGGTGTCGGTCGGCGAGTCGGAGGGGCGGTTGAGCACCCGCCCGGTCGACATCTGCTCCTGGAGCTTGGCGAGCCGGCCGATGCCGGTCTGGAGTGCTCCGACCGACCGGTCGGTGAGCATCCGCTGGGTGACTCTCTGGATGGCCATCAGTGCGTCAGCCCCGTCCGGTTGATCAGGGTGTCGAGCACCGAGTCGAGCGTGGTCATCAGGCGGGAGGCCGCCTCGTAGGCGTGCTGCGCCGCGAGCATGGACACCGTCTCCTCGTCGAGGTTCACCCCGGCGAGCTGCTCCCGGGAACCGTCCACCTGGCTGGTCAGCACCTGCTGGTTGGTCGCCAGCCGGGTCGACGAGGCGACCTCGCTGCCGAAGCCGTTGACCAGCCGCTGGTAGGCGTCCTCGACGCCGGTCGCACCGGCGAGCGCGGTGGCGTTGGAGGCGTCGAGCCCGCCGCCGGCGACCCCGGAGGCCGCGATCTGCGACGTCGAGGTCAGGGCGACGGCGATCGAGGAGGCCGGGTTCGCCGGGTTGTAGCTGAAGAACGCGACACCCGGGTTGCCGGCGATGTCGAAACCGGCCTGGTGCTGGGTGTTGATCTCGTCGGCGAGCTGCTTGGCGACCGCGTCGAGACCGGCCGAGTACGCCGGCAGCGTGGTGGTGAGCAGGTCGGTCACGCCGCCGATCTCGCCGACCATCCCGCCCGGCACCGTGGTCGTGCCGCTGGTGTCGGTGATCTGGTAGACGATCGGGAGGCCGTCGCTGGCGCCGGTCGGCGTGATGCCGCTGGCGATCTCGAAGGTCCCGGCGTTCGCGCCGGTGACCAGCGGGACGCCGTTGACGGCGACGTCGAACCCGCCGTCGGAGCGCAGGGTCGCGGTGGCGCCGGTGAGCTCGGAGAGCCGCATCGCGAGCTGGTCGCGCTTGTCGAGCAGGATGCCCGCGTCGGTCCCGTTGAGGTTCGCGATCGCGATCGACCGGTTGGTCGACGCGAGGTCCTTCGCCACGGTGTTCACCTCGGTGACGTCGGCGACCACGCGGATGCGCTGGTCGCCGGACTCGGAGGTGATGTTGCGCGCCTGGATCTGGAGGGCGTCGGCGAGCGTGGACGCCTTGCCGAGCACGGCGGACCGGGCGGCGTCGCTGCCCGGGTTGTTGGCGAGGTCGTGCCAGGCGCTGCGGAAGTCCGCGATCGCGGCGGCGACGCCGGAGTCACCGGGCTCGCCGATCCCGGACTCGACGCGCTCGAGCACGCTCTGCCGGATGTCGAGGTAGGACTGGTTGCCGTGCTCGCGGCGGGCCCGGATGTCGAGCAGCGGGTCGACCATCCGGTCGATCGAGCCGACCTTGACACCGTCACCGGTGCTCACGGACCGGGACCAGAGCGCGGGCGCGGCGGGGGCCCCGACGGCCTCGCCGTTGACCCGGCGGCGGGCGTAGCCCTCGGTGCCGACGTTGGCGATGTTGCCGCCGGCCACGTCCATGACGACCCGGTTGTACTGGAGCGCGGTGAGCGCGTTGTTGAGCGAGGAGAACGACGACATCTCTACAGGCTCCAGTCCACGAGTCGCTGCTGGGTGGGCGCGCCGACGGTGACCGCGTCGCCGTCCGCGTTGTAGCTCTGGACGCCGTCGTCGAAGGACATCAGCGTCTCCCGGGCCGAGCGGTAGCCGACCGTGATCAGCTCCCGGTTGGTCTCGGCCAGCGCGGTGATCTCCCGCGTCGAGACCAGGAAGGCCTCGTGGTGGTCGAGCAGAATGGTCCGCCAGGGCTCGTCCACGGCCTCGGCGAGCGAGCGGAGGCTGGGGTTGTGCTCCAGGCCGAGCGAGGCGGCTGCCTCGTCGGCGGCGACGGATCGCAGGATCTCGGTCTGCCGGATCGTCTCGAGAACGTGCTCGACCTCGCGGGCAGCCCGCATCAGCCAGCGGTTGCGCCCGCTGGCGAGCACGAGCTGTTCCTGCTCCAGCTTGAACAGCAAGGTCTCGAGCAGCTCGCGTTCACGCCACAGGATCTGCGACAGCTTTTCCATGACGGCCCTTCGTCTTTCCACGGTTCCCGAGCGGGATTGCACCGGACTCATCGGGCGGAGAAAGGGTGACCTGAGGCGTTTTCGGGGCCGAAATGGTCATGTCGTGACCCCTTCGGGTCAGGCCCGATCGGGCCCAAAGTCCCTACTTACCGGACCAAGCGGTCAAACCGGACATCTAGTCCTACCAAAACGGACATTTGGGCTACATCGTCATACCCATGAGCGAGCGCAACGACACCCCCGAGCGGGACGAGCTGATCACCAGCAACATCCCCGTCGTGACCCACATCGTCCGCGAGACCATGGGCCGGGTCCCCAGCCACGTCAGCCGCGACGATCTCACCTCTGCCGGCCTGGCCGCCCTGGTCCAGGCGAGCAAGTCCTACGACGCCGAGCGCGGCGTCCCCTTCGCCCGGTACGCCGCCACTCGGGTCCGCGGCGCCATCCTCGACGAGCTGCGCGGCATCGACTGGGCCTCCCGCTCGGTCCGCCGCCGCGCCCGCGACCTGGACGCCACCCGGTCCCAGCTGGCCGGCATCCTCGGCCGGGTGCCGAGCACCGAGGAGGTCGCCAAGGCCGTCGGGATGACCCTCGCCGAGATCGCTCAGAACGACGACGACATCGCCCGTGCCCAGGTCCTCTCCCTCCAGGGAGCCCAGGACGCGTCGCTCGACGACATCCTGCCCTCGCACGGCCCGACCCCGGAGCAGCTCGTCGAGCACCGCGAGCGCCTCACCTACCTGGTCGAGGCCGTGGCCGAGCTCCCGGAGCGCCTGCGGATCGTCATCTCCGACTACTTCCTCGAGGAGCGCCCGATGGCGGAGATCGCCGCCGAGCTCGGCGTCACCGAGTCGCGCGTCTCGCAGATGCGCGCCGAGGCGCTCGTCCTGCTCCGGGACGCCCTGAACCACGAGCTGGACCCCAGCCTGGTCACCCAGCACGCCCGCCCCCAGGGCTCCGCCGCCCGCCGCCGCGACGCCTACTTCGCGGCCGTCGCGTCCCGGCACGCCGCCTCCGTGCGCCGGCCGGTCGGGATCGTCGCGCTCGACGAGACCGCCTGACGTCCCTGGACGTCCTGCACGCCCCAGCACGACCGGGTGACCGGATCGCGGCGGCGTGCCCAGGACGACCAGGGCACGAGGAAGAAGCCGAAAAAATCTCGGAAGAATCCTCAACCCCGCTGTAGCCGGGCCGATGGTTACGGCGCAAGGCCAAGGAAGGCCTGCAGCACCTGACTCACTATTCCAGGAGGGAAAACATCATGAGTCTTCGTATCAACCAGAACACCGACGCCTTCAACGCGTACCGCAACCTCTCGGTCACCCAGGGCCAGCTGAGCAAGTCGCTCGAGAAGCTGTCCTCCGGTTTCCGGATCAACCGCGCTGCCGACGACGCAGCCGGCCTCGCGATCTCCGAGGGTCTGCGCTCGCAGGTCGGTGGCCTCAAGGTCGCGGTCCGCAACGCCCAGGACGGTATCTCCGTCGCGCAGACCGCTGAAGGCGCGCTCACCGAGGTCCACTCCATGCTGCAGCGCATGAACGACCTCGCCGTTCAGTACAACAACGGCACCCAGAACACCGACTCGCAGGCCGCCCTGAAGTCCGAGTTCGACGCGCTGAACACCGAGATCGGCCGGATCGAGACCAACACCAAGTTCAACGGTGTCTCGCTCTTCGGTGGTAGCGCCACCACGACCTTCCAGGTCGGCTACGCCAGCACCGACACGATCGACGTCGACCTGTCCTACCAGCCGACCGGCGACACCTCGGCCCTGGACATCACCACCGCCGGTGGCGCCTCGGACGCCGTCCAGACCGCGATCACCAAGGTCTCGACCGCCCGTGCCAACCTCGGTGCGATCCAGAACCGGTTCGAGCACACCATCAACAACCTCAACGTCGCGGTGGAGAACCTGTCCGCGTCGGAGAGCCGGATCCGTGACACCGACATGGCGTCCGAGATGGTCAGCTTCACCCGCTCGAACATCCTGTCGCAGGCCGGCACCGCGATGCTCGCCCAGGCCAACCAGGCCTCGCAGGGCGTGCTGCAGCTGCTCCGCGGCTGATAGCGGCTGAGATACACGAAGCACAGCAATGATCCGGGCGAGGGCGGTTTCCCGCCCTCGTCCGGATCGTTTCGTTCAGCACGGAAGGGCTTGAGGAAATGGCGACATCGGGTGCCAGCGTCAGCGGACTGGTGAGCGGGATCGACACCAGCTCGATCATCTCCCAGCTGATGCAGGTCGAGGCTCAGACCCAGACCAACCTCAAGACCAAGGTCAGCACCGAGCAGTCGAACGTCAAGTCGCTGCAGGACCTGAACAGCGCCTTCGCGGCACTCGCGACCAGCGCCGCCGACCTGGCCAAGGCGACCGCCTGGAACCCGGTGACGGTCACCAGCTCCGTCGCCGGATCGCCCACCAGCCTGGTTACCGTCGCCGCGGGCGCGAACGCGGTCACCAGCCCGCTCAGCTTCACGGTCGGCCACACCGCGCTGAGCCACCGGCTCTCGTTCGCGACCAGTGCCGCGAACAACGCGGTGGTCACCTCCGGCTCCACCCTCGTCCGGATCGACCACCTGGACGGGACCACCCAGGACATCGACACCGGGGACGGCACCCTGGCCGGCCTGGTCAAGGGCCTCAACGCCTCCGGCACCGGGGTCAAGGCCAGCACCGTCCGCCTCGACGACGGCACCTACCGGCTGCAGGTCACCTCGACCGCCACCGGCGCCGCCTCCGACTTCACCCTCACCAACACCGACGGCTCCGCCCTCCTCGGGGGCGCGACCGTCCGGGCCGGCCGGGACGCCGAGATCACCGTCGGCACCGACACCGTGCACTCGGCGACGAACACCTTCAACGACGTGGCCAACGGCTTGAGCATCACGCTCGCCGCCACCACGCCGGACGGGACCGCGGTCGACGTCAACGTCACCCAGGACACGGCGGGCATGACCGCCAAGGTCAAGGGCATCGTCGACTCGATCAACGCCGCGCTGAGCAAGATCGACAGCCTGACGGCGTACAACAGCACGACGAAGACCTCGGGTCCGCTCTCCGGCGACTCCTCGGTCCAGGCCCTGCGCGCCAGCCTGCTCGCCACCGTCTACCCGACCGACGGGACCTCGATGGCCGGCGTCGGCCTCCAGCTCGACCGGTACGGCAAGCTCACCTTCGACGCGGACAAGTTCACGACCGCGTACAACGCCGACCCGAGCGCCGTGGCCGCGAAGTTCACCACCGGCGCCACGACTGGTTTCGCCGCCCGCGTCCAGGCGGTCGCGAAGTCTGCCAGCGACTCGGTGAGCGGCACGATCACCACCTCGATCACGAACCGGACCACCTCGATCCAGCGGATGCAGGACAGCATCGCCGACTGGGACACCCGGCTGGCGATCCGGCAGGAGACCCTGACCAAGCAGTTCACCGCGATGGAGACCGCCCTCCAGCAGATGAACGCCCAGTCCAGCTGGCTGTCCTCGCAGCTCGGCTCGCTCAGCAGCTCCGACAAGTAAGGAAGGCGCAGATGACTCTCGACGCACGCGCTGCCTACGTCAACAACTCGATCGCGACGGCGTCCCCGGCGCGGTTGCTGGTGATGCTGTACGAGCGGCTCGTCCTCGACGTCCAGCGCGGCCTGGAGGCCCAGCGCCGCGGCGACCACCAGGAGACGCACAAGCAGCTCACCCACGCCCAGGACATCATCATGGAGCTGCAGAGCAGCCTCCGCCCGGAGATGTTCAAGGGCGGCCACGACCTGTCCGCGCTCTACGGCTTCCTGCACCGCCAGCTGGTGCTGGCGAACATCCGCAAGGACGCCGGCATCACCGGCGAGTGCCTGACCCTGGTCACCGAGCTGTGCGATACCTGGCGCCAGGCCGCCGTCGAGGCCGCGACGAGCGCTCCCCGGAGCGCGTGACCGTGGACGCCGAACGCCTGCGCGCGGTCTGGGAGAACGAGATCGACCGCCTCGAGCTCGAGGTGCTCCGGATCGAACGGCTGATCCGCGGCCTGGTCTCGGTGCCCGAGGAGCCGTGGCGCGCGCCGGTGCTGCCGGGCCCGATGCCCGCCGACCTCGTCCCCCGGGCCGCCGAGCTCGTCGAGCGCCAGGAGCAGGCCCGGGCCGCGCTGGTGGTGGCGCTGGCCGGCGCCCAGAAGCAGGTCGCGTACGCCGAGCGCGTCGTCGACCTCACCCGCCGGCGCTCGACCGAACCGATCTACCTCGACCTCGAGGCGTGATCAAGGACGCGCCGGCGGCCTCGATCGTGGTCGTCGAGCGTGTCGAGTCGGGGTGACCTACCCGCGGCCCTGATCAGCAGCTCCCGGGCTCGACCCAGTCCTCGGCGCCGTCGGCGTACTGCTGGTGCTTCCAGATCGGCACCCGCTCCTTGAGCCGGTCGATCAGCGCCCGGGTGGCCGCGAACGCCTCCGGGCGGTGCGCCGCGGAGACGGCGCAGACGACGGCCAGGTCGCCGATCTCGAGCCGTCCGACGCGGTGCACGGCCGCGACGCCCACGACGTCGAACTCCTCCGCGACCTCCGCGGCGACCTCGGCGAGCCGTTCCGCGGCGGTCGGGTGGCCGACGTACTCGAGCCCGTCGACCCCGCGCCCGTGGTCGTGGTCGCGCACCGCGCCGAGGAAGACGTCGATCCCCCCGGCCTCAGGGTCGCTGACCGCGGCGATCAGCTCGGCCGGGTCGAGGACGTCCTCCCGGACCGCCACGAGGCGGACCGACCCGGTCCGTGCGGGCGTGGCGGCGGGGGTGGTCATGCGGCCAGCCTAGACACGGCACGGGCGGGTGTGGCGGCGGCCGGTAACTTGGACAGCATGAGCAACGACGGCGGCAACGGCCCCGACGACAGGACCCCCGACGAGGCCGGCGACGGCAACCCGTTCCGGGGCACCCCCTTCGAGCAGATGTTCGCGTCCTTCGGCGGTGCCGGGATGCCGGACCTCAGCAAGCTCGACCTGAACGCGCTGATGGGCCAGATGCAGTCCCTGATGCAGCCGTACGACGGCCCGGTGAACTGGAACCTGGCGATCGACACCGCCCGCAAGACCGCGGCGGCCGAGCCCGATCCGAGCCCGGACCGCGGCGCCCAGACCCGCGTCGCCGACGCGCTCCGGCTGGCCGACCACTGGCTGGACGAGACCACCTCCCTCCCCTCGGGCATCACCACGACGGCGGCGTGGAGCCGCGCCGACTGGATCGAGGAGACCACCGCGGTGTGGCGGGTCCTGGTGGAGCCGGTCGCCGAGCACGTGGTCGGCGCCATGGGCGACGCGCTTCCCGAGGAGGCGCGGGCGATGGCCGGGCCGCTGATCGGGATGATCGGCAAGGCCGGCGGCGCGATGTTCGGCTCCCAGGTCGGTCAGGCGCTCGGTGGCTTGGCCGGCGACGTGCTGACCGCCTCCGACATCGGGCTGCCGCTCGGCCCGGCGGGCAAGGCAGCGCTGCTGCCGCACAACGTGGCCGAGTTCGCCGCGGGCCTGGACGTCTCCGAGGACGACGTGCTGCTCTACCTGGCGCTGCGCGAGGCCGCCCACCAGCGCCTCTTCGGGCACGTCCCGTGGCTGCGCGCGCACCTGATCTCCGCGGTCGAGGACTTCGGGCGCGGCGTCACCATCGACATCAGCGGGATCGAGCAGTCGCTGGGCGGTCTCGACCCGTCCGACCCCGCGGCGATCCAGGAGGCGATCAACGGCGGCCTCTTCGAGCCGAAGAAGACGCCCGCCCAGGAGGCGGCGCTGCAGCGGCTGGAGACGACGCTGGCGCTCGTCGAGGGCTGGGTCGACGAGGTCGTCGGGCAGGCCGCCGCCCCGCGGATGCCGGACGCCGGCAAGCTTCAGGAGGCGATCCGGCGGCGGCGGGCCGCGGGCGGGCCGGCCGAGGAGACCTTCGCGGCGCTCGTCGGCCTCGAGCTGCGGCCGCGCCGGCTCCGGGACGCCTCCGCGCTCTGGGGCTCGCTCCGGACGCGCCAGGGCACCGAGGCCCGGGACGCCGTCTGGGCGCACCCCGACCTGCTGCCGACGGCAGCGGACCTCGACGACCCGCTCGGGTTCCGCGAGGACATGCCCGAGGTCACCGAGCTCAGCGACGAGGACTTCGACCGCGCGCTGGCGGATCTGCTCGAGGGCGAGACCCCGACCGGGCCGGACGAGCCGGGCCCGGAAACGGGCCCGGAAACGGGCCCGGAAACGGGCAGCGAGTCCTGAGGGTGGGCCTGCACGCGGACGCGCTCGGCGTCCTGGAGGGCTGGACCGCGCCCGACGCGGCGCAGGAGGCCTGGCGGCGCGAGTACGTCGACCACCTCCGCGCCGAGGCCGACGGCGTCTGGAAGGCCTGCTTCCCGACCCACCTGACCGCCGGCGCGTTGGTGCTCAGCGCGGACGGCAGCCGGGTGCTGCTGAACCTGCACCGCAAGGCTCAGCGCTGGTTCGCCTTCGGCGGTCACCTGGAGCCGGGCGACGCCACCCTGGCGGGCGCGGCGCTGCGCGAGGGCACCGAGGAGTCGGGGCTGCAGGGCCTGCGGGTCGACCCGGAGCCGGTGCACCTGTCCTCGCACACGGTCGAGTTCTGCGACCCGCGCGGGACCGTGCGGCACTTCGACGTCCGGTTCCTGGCGCGGCTCGGGGCAGACGCAGACCCGGTCGTCAGCGACGAATCCCTGGACGTGCGCTGGTTCGACGTCGAGGAGGTCCCGACCGACGAGCAGGACATGCTGGACCTGATCCGGCTGGCGCGTGCGCGCCTGGCCCAGGTCTGACGGTTCAGTCGCAGGCCTCGTAGTCGAAGCCGGCGGCCGCCGCCACGCCCTCGAGGTAGCCCTTGGCCCGCTCGGCGCGGGTGTACTTGTCCACCCAGTGCCAGAAGCGCTGGTTGTGGCTGGGCTCGAGCAGGTGGGCGAGCTCGTGCAGCAGCACGTAGTCCTGGACCCAGGACGGCATCGGCTGGAGCCGGTCGGAGAGCCGGATGGTGCCGTCACCGGTGGTGCAGGACCCCCACCGGGTGGTCATGTTGTCGACCCACCGGACCGAGACCGGCCGGGCCCTGCCGTGCAGGTACTCGCGGCTGAGGTCGAGGGCGCGCTCCATCAGCTGCTCGTCGGTACGACGGGTGCGGCTCTCGGACTTCTCCAGCCGGGCCAGCATGGTGTCGACCCACTCGGACTCCTCGGCGCGGGTGAACCGCGCCGGGATCATCACGATCACCTTGCCGTCCTTGCGGTACGCGGAGACGGTGCGGGTCCGTCGCGCAGATCGCCGCACCTCGACCTCGGGCCTCATGCCCAGAAAAGTACCTGGGAGGTCCCCCGCGCGGGCCCGGTTCGCAGCGACCTGGGGAAACAATTCCGCGCCGGTCACCTGGGGATCTTCGCGCCCGCCCAGGCGAGCAGCCGATCGGCCGGCCAGGTGTTCACGATCCGCTCGGGATCCAGGCCGAGCGCCTCGGCCCGGGCGCAGCCGTAGACCTGGAAGTCGAGCTGACCCGGAGCGTGCGCGTCGGAATCGATGGAGAACAGGCACCCGGTCTCGATCGCCAGCTCGAGCAGCCGGGTCGGCGGGTCGCGCCGTTCGGGACGGGCGTTGATCTCCACCGCCACCTCGTGCTCGACGCACGCCTCGAAGACGGTCCGGGCGTCGAACTCGGACTGCTTGCGGGTGCCGCGGTTGCCGGTGACCAGCCGGCCGGTGCAGTGGCCCAGGACGTTGGTGAACGGGTTCGCGACAGCGGCGACCATCCGCTTCGTCATCGGCGCGCGGTCCATCGCCAGCTTGGAGTGCACCGAGGCCACCCGGAGGTCCAGCCGGGCCAGCATCTCGTCGGTCTGGTCGAGCGCGCCGTCGTCGAGGATGTCGACCTCGATGCCCTTGAGGAGCCGGAACCCGGCCCCGTCCTCCCCGGGCGACAGGTGCTCGTTGATCGCGTCCACGATCGCGAGCTGGCGGGTCAGCCGGGCGACGGAGAGCCCGTTGGCCACCTTGAGCCGGGGCGAGTGGTCGGTGAGCACCAGGTACTCGTGACCGAGCTCGATCGCGGTGAAGGCCATCTCCTCGATCGGGGAGCCGCCGTCGGACCAGTCGCTGTGCGAGTGCAGGTCCCCGCGCAGCGCGGTCCGGACCCGGGACCCGCCGTCGACGAGCGGGCCCCCGCTCTCCCGCTCCAGCTTCGCGAGCCGCACCGGCAGCCGGCCGGCGGCCGCCTCGGCGATCACCTCCGCCGTGGACGCCCCGATCCCGGGGAGCTCGCGCAGCGTCCCGGCGCGCGCCCGGCCGGCGACCTCGTCCGGGTCCAGGGGCAGGATCGTCGCGGCCGCGGACCGGAACGCCTTCACCTTGTACGTCTCGGCACGGGTCCGTTCGAGGAGGAACGCGATCCGCCTCAGCGCGGCCACCGGGCCCCCGTCGTACGGCTCCTCGGGGACCGGTCCGGAAGCATTCACGTCGTCGGTCGCCATGTCCTCATTCTGTCGTCTGAAACGTGATCCACAGCACAGCCCCACCTGTCCACACACTGTCCACAGGGTTATCCACAGGCTGGGGAACATCGGCCCGTTTCCCACATTGACTCGCGCCCGGCGCTCCCCTAGCGTCACGCCCAGAAGAGGCCCCCGGTCCTCGTCGAAACGTGCTCGCAAGGGGAAGGCAAGCATGGTTCGCGCGGCGGATCGGGGGCCTTCTCTTGTGTCGGAAAACCAAGGGAAGCCGTGATTCCGACAGTCGCCCAGCCCGATCCCGGCGTTCCAGCCCGATGCATCAGGCTGTTCTGCCGGAATCCCCTCTTCCCTTGGGAAACCGCCGGCTCAGACGCCCTTGAACTCCGCGGCGCGCTTCTGCCGGGCAGCCTGCACGCCCTCCTGGAGATCGGCGGTGGCGAGGGTGATCGGCTGGGCGAGGGCCTCCCACTGGACGGCGGACTCGAAGTCGCGGTGGCCGCCTTCGCGGAGGGCGACCTTGGTGTACCGGCTCGGGATGGGGGCGGTCGCGGCGATGCCCTCGGCGATCTCGTCGACCCGGGCGCCGAACTCGTCGTCGGCGAACACGCGGGAGACCAGGCCGATGCGGAGCGCCTCGTCGGCCTCGACCGCGCGGCCGGTGAGCAGCAGCTCGCGGGCCTGGGCGTCGCCGACGACGTTCGGGAGCAGGTACGTCGCCGCCATGCCGGGGTGCATGCCGAGCCGCACGAACGGCACGCTCAGCTTGGCGCCCGCGGCGGCGTACCGGATGTCGCAGGCAAGCGCGAGGCAGAGGCCCGCGCCGACCGCGTGGCCGTTGAGCGCGGCGATCGTCGGCACCTCGAGCCGGCGGATGGCCAGCCAGGCCCGGTAGAAGGCGATCATCCGGGTACGCAGGTAGTCGACCTCGGCGTCCGGCTCACCGGCGATCCACGCCGGGTTGCCTCCCGAGCAGAAGGCGCTGCCCGCGCCGGTGACGACGACGACGCGGACCGAGGGGTCCTGCTCGATCGCGTCGATGGCGCGGCCCCAGGAGGCCGTCATGCCGTCGGACATGGCGTTGCGCTGGCCCGGGTTGTCCAGCACGAGACGGACGACGCCGGGCGCGGGGCGCTCCAGCCGGAGGTCGGTGAGGTCGAGGTTCTCGGACATGGCCCGGAGGCTATCCCCGACCGCCGGGACGCAGGGAAGGTCGGGACGCATCTCACACGGGAGCCCCGCGGGAGCCCCGCGCGGAACCGGCCGTTGGTTACCGATCAGTAACAGGTGGTCGGACACGCGTGTCGTACCGCCCCCCGGTGCACGGTTTGAGCGGGGACGTGGTCTAGGGTCGAATCGGACCAGAGACATGGCCCCCGGCGGGTCTTCCCCCAGACTCCCGCCGCGACGACCAAGAGCAAGACAGAGATCAAGGAGGCCGTCATGGCGGAGACCTGGAGCGGCGAGTTCTACTGCGTGAAGTGCAAGGAGAAGCGCGAGGCCGAGGGCAACATCGAGGTGAACGAGAAGGGCACCAAGATGGCCAAGGCGACGTGCCCGGTGTGCGGCACCAAGCTGAACCGCATCCTCGGTCGCGCCTGAGGCATCGCCTCAGCGGTCGTCCGTGAGGACGGCATCGCGCAAACCAAGCGCTGTCACGCGCTCGCTCACCAAGCGCTGACGTGTCAGCAAAGGCGGCGGGAGCTCCACCTTCGGGTGGGCGCCCGCCGTCTTGCCGTTCCCGGGCACGCCCGCGACCGCCTGTGGACGACCGTTCGCGGCCCGGACGCGGGCGTGGCTACCTTCCCGGGCATGTCCCGCCCCGCACTCGCCCCCGGCCTCCGCGTGCAGGCCCGCGGCCCCGAAGAGATCCAGGTCGGTCTCGAACCCGGAACCCGGCTCCGGGTCCGCGCCACCGCCGCCGTACGCCGCGCGCTCGCCGCCCTCGACCGCGGCGAGGCCCCCGCCCCGGGCGACCGGGCCGCGCTGGGGGTGCTCGCCCCGGTGCTCGTGGACGCCGACGCGCTCGCACCCACCGGGATCGCCCCGGGCGACGCGGCCGCGGCGGCGCTGGCCGACCC